>JBDSEK010000001.1:0-6616 GCA_039920085.1 Devosia sp.
GCTCGCCGACTTCGTCATCGATATGCGCAAGCTCCTCGACGATCATGGCTATGAGGATGCGATCATTTTTGGTCACGCGCTAGCAGGCAATCTGCATTTCCAGATGAGCGACAATTTCGCCGAGGACGGCGCGGCCGAAAAGTTCGACCGCTTCTCCAGGGATCTGAGCGAGCTTGTGTCGGTGCGATACGAGGGTTCTCTCAAAGCCGAACACGGCACCGGTCGCGCTATCGCGCCCTTCGTCGAACGCGAATGGGGCAGTGCCGCCTATCGCATCATGCAAAAGATCAAGCCGCTGTTCGATCCCGAGGATCTGCTTAATCCGGGCGTGCTGATCACCGGCAACGACAAGGTCCATATCGAGCATCTGAAGGTGATGCCGCCGGCCGACCCGGTGATCGACCTCTGCATCGAGTGCGGTTTCTGCGAACCAGCCTGCCCCAGCGCCCAGCTGACACTCAGCCCCCGCCAGCGCATCGTCGTGACGCGCGAGCGTGCCCGGTTGCGGAGCACCGGCGAAGACCCGGCGCGGCTCGCCGCGATGGAGCGCGATTTCGCCTATGCCGGCCTTGCCACCTGTGCCGCCGGCAATGTCTGCGCCGAACGCTGCCCGGTCGGCATCGAGACCGGCACAATGGTGATCGAGGAGCGCGCACGGCGGCGGACCGATAAGGAGCGCGAGACAGCCCATCGGGTGGCCGAGCATTTGGTCGCGACCGAGCGCGCCATGCGGAGCGGCGTCGGGGTGCAGGCGCTGAGCCGCACGATTATCGGCAATGCCGCAACCGACGCGCTGGCGGGCGGCCTGCGCAAACTGACGGGCACGCCCCGCCTCTCGCCTGCGCTGAGGCGCGGGCCGGGCGCTCCCGCGGCGCGCCAGGGCCGGGCGCTGCGCGACAACCCCAAGGAAACCGGCTTTCCGGTGCCGATCGCGACCGAGACCGGCAATCGCATCGTCTATTTTCCGGCCTGCCCCACCCGCATGTTCGGCGCCCCCAAAACGCCGCACGATCTCCTGCCGACGACAGAGGCGATGTTCGCGCTGCTCGAGCGCACTGGATTCGACGTCATCGTACCCGAAGGGCTGACCGGCCAGTGCTGCGGCCAGCCCTTCGAGAGCAAGGGTTTTCCGGAGGAGGCCGCGCGTGTTGGCGGACGTCTCGTTGAAAAGCTGCTTCCCCACAACGCCCGAATCCTCACCGACGCCTCAACCTGTGCCAAGCATCTGCGCGGCCGTCATGACGAAATCAGGGTCGCCGACAGCGCCGAATTTCTGCTCGCGGAAGTGCTGCCCAAACTGGTGATCAGCGCGCCATTACCGGTGGTCGCCGTGCATCACAATTGCTCGGCGCAGCGGCTCAAGGAGCAGGCTGCAATCGAGACCATCGCCAAAGCCTGCGCCACCAGCATTGCCGTCCTCAATTCGGTGACCTGCTGTGGCTATGCCGGCGACAAGGGCCTGTTCGTGCCCGAACTCAATGAATGGGCGACCCGCTTCGTCAAATCCGACATCCCAGCCGATTGCACGCTCGGCGTGTCGACCGTCTCGACCTGCGCCACCGGCCTCAGCGAACGGGCCGGCATTCCGTTTGTCTCACTGGCCAGTCTGCTCGAGCGCGTCTCCCGGCCCCATGCCGACTGAGCTACCCGAGCCCGAGAATCGCATCGAGCCCTTCTGCCCCTATTTCGGCGTTTGTGGCGGCTGCACCTTGCAGCATTTCGGGCCAGCATCCTACACGGCACTGAAGACCGAGCTGGTAGCCGCGCCACTGCGCGAGGCCCGCATCGCGGCGGAGATTGCCCCATTAATTGCTGGTCATGGCGACGGGCGGCGGCGCGCTACGCTGCATGCCCGCGGCAAAGCGGCAGGCTATATGCGGGCCCGTAGCCACGAGCTCCTGGATATCGCCGCCTGCCCCATTCTGGTTCCGGCGCTGCAGCAGACGGCACCGACGGTCACCCGGCAAATCGGCGCCATCATCGGCGACTGCGACGTGGCGCTAACCGCGACGGAAACCGGTCTCGATATCGCCATCCACTCGGACAAACGCGGTCTCAAATCCGAGCGGCTGACGTCGCTGGCCCAGCGCCTGGGCGTGGCGCGCATGGTGCTTAATGGCGAGATCGTGCTGCAAAGCCGCGCGCCCAGTCTTCGTGCCGGCAAAGCGACGATCGCAGTGCCGCCCGCGAGCTTTCTTCAGGCAACGGCACTGGCGGAAGTTACGCTGGCGCGGCTGGTTCTCGACGGCGTCGGGAATGCGAAGTCCGTGGCCGATTTGTTCTGCGGTGTCGGGCCATTCGCCCTGCGGCTGGCGGAACACGCCAGAATTCTTGCTGCCGATAATGACAAGCCTGCCCTCGCCGCACTGGCCGATGCCGTGCGGCACACCCAGGGCCTGAAGCCGGTCCGCACTCTGCCCCGCGATCTATTCCGCGAACCGCTCCAGGCCCCTGAGCTCGACGATTTCGACGCGGTGGTGTTCGACCCACCACGCGCCGGGGCCGAAGCGCAATGCCGCGAACTGGCGAAATCGACAGTGACAACCATCGTCGCCGTGTCCTGCGAGCCCAAGACCTTCGCCCGGGACGCAGCGATCCTCATCGCCGGCGGCTATCGGCTGCAGGCGGTCACTCCGGTCGATCAGTTTGCCTGGTCGACCCATGTGGAACTGGTCGCCGTGTTCCGGCGCTGAACGGGCATGAAACCCTCCATCGCCCACGCCGCCCTCGGTCCCGATTTCTACGACCCGGTGCAGCCGGCTCGCTTCCCTCAGCACATTCTGCGCTATCGCAACCAACGGGCGGCTGCCTCAAGCGGCCTCGACACCCTTAACGACGAGCAATGGATTGCGCATTTCGGCCGCTTCGCGCCGATCCCCGGCAGCTTCGAGACGCCGCTGGCGCTGCGCTATCACGGGCATCAGTTTCAGACCTACAACCAGGGGCTCGGGGACGGCCGCGGCTTTCTCTTCGCCCAGCTCTTTGACGAAAGCGGGCGCCTGCTCGATCTGGGCACCAAGGGCTCGGGTCGCACGCCGTGGTCGCGCACCGCGGACGGCCGTCTGACGCTCAAGGGCGGAGTGCGCGAGGTGCTGGCGACATCCATGCTCGAGGCGCTCGGCGTCGACACGTCAAAATCGCTGAGCCTCATCGAAACGGGCGAAGAGCTCGAGCGCCATGACGAGCCCTCGCCGACCCGCTCATCGGTGCTGGTGCGGCTCAGCCACAGCCATATCCGTATCGGCAGCTTCCAGCGCCTGAGCTATCTCGACGACAGTGCAAACCTCGAGCGCCTGCTCGATCATTCGCTCGCCACCTACATGCCCGGCATCGCCTCGCCTGGCGACAATGCCCGCGCCGAGACATTTCTCGCCGAAGTCGCCCGTCGGGTCGCGAGGACCGGCGCCGACTGGATCGCCGCCGGCTTCGTTCACGGCGTGCTCAACTCCGACAATATCAACATCACCGGCGAGAGCTTTGATTACGGACCTTGGCGCTTCCTGCCCCGCTACGATCCAAACTTCACCGCCGCCTATTTCGACGAAACCGGACTCTACGCTTTCGGCCGCCAGCCCGACGCGCTGGCCTTCAATCTGACTCGCCTCGCCGAATGCCTGTTGCCGATCAGGTCGCATGAGGGACTCGAAGCGGCGCTCAACGGCTTCTGGCCGGCGTTTCGCGAAGCGATGTGGAGTGCCATTCTACGCCGCCTGGCCCTCAGGCCTCGTGGCGCGGAAGCCGACGCGCAGTTGGCAACCGATTTGTTTGCCTTCCTCCACGCCAGCCAGGTTCCCTACGAGCAATTCTGGTTCGACTGGCGCGGCGGCACATTGAGCACCACCCGGGCTGCGCAAAGCCCGGCTGCGCCCCACTACGCCCACGAAAGCTTTGCTCCACTGCGCGCAGCCTTTGAGGCCTATGAACCAACCGAGACGATCAATCTTGGCCATCCTTATTTCGCCCGCGCCACCCCGCGCACCATGCTGATCGAGGAAATGGAAGCGCTCTGGGCGCCGATCGCTGAGATGGACGATTGGACCAGCTTCAACGCCGTCCTCGCTGAGATCGAAGAAATGCGTGACGCCTACGCGACCGACACGAAATCGGCGATCCGCTCGGGCACCAGTTCGTAGAACCGCGCCATCCGTCGCTCGACCGCTGGCCCCAATTCCTTGCAGCGCTTCAGGGCCTCTCCGCCTTCACCGTGCCGCAGCGCCTCGAGCAGTGCCAGATGGGCGGCCTTGAGCGTCGCGAACTCCGCCGATTGGGCCAGCTTGTCGTCGCCCAGAAGGATGAAGATCTTGAGCCGCGCCGCTTTGCCCTTGAGCTGTACCGAGCCCGCCTCGAGCCAGGCGAGGTCGCGCGTCGCTATCGCCGTGGGTTCGGCGGCAACAATATCGAACCCCACGACCTTGCTCTCGCCTTCGACGCGGCTCGCGACATTCACGGGATCGCCGATGGTCGAATAGTCGAACCGGGTCTCGAGCCCCATATTGCCAACCAGCGCCACGCCCGTTGCGATGCCGATGCCCACGGCAATGCCGGGGTCGCCGAAAGTCTTCTTTTCGTTGAGCGCATCGAGAGTCTCGCGCATCGCGATCGCCGAGAGGGCCGCCTTATGCGCGTGCTGCGGCACGTCCACCGGCGCATTCCAGAACGCCATGATGGCGTCGCCGATGAATTTGTCGATGGTGCCGAACCGGTCGACGATCTGTTTCCCGAGCGCCCCGAACAGCGTGTTGAGCGTTGCCAGCGTATCCTGCGGCGTGTGCTTTTCGGTGAAGCTGGTAAAGCCGCGCATGTCGGAGAACATCACCGTGATTTCCTTGAGCTCGCCGCCAAGCTCGAGCTTGCCGGCGTTCTTTTCGATCACCCCCAGCAATTCCGGCGCCACGTAATAGCCGAAGGCGCGGCGCACTTCGCGGCGGTTGCGCTCGGCCAGCGAGAACTGGAAATAGATCATCACGCCATAAACGATCAGCGTGCCGATGAGGGGGAAGCTCCAGTCAATGAGCCAGCCGGCACGGGTGAACATGTACCAGGAGCCGACCAGAATCGTCGCCATGACGACCACAGCGGTCGCGAGCCCAGCGATCGGCCCGAGCCGCAGCACCACGAACACCAGCGCAGCGCCGGTGATCACGAATGAGAAGAGCTCTAGACCGCCCAGCCAGTCCGCGCGCGTCAGGAATTGGCCCGACACGATCTGGTCGATCACCCCGGCATGGATCGAAACCCCGGGCACATTGTCGCCCAATGCAGTCGCATGAATATCGAGGAGGCCGCTGGCCGAGGTCCCGATCAAGACGATCTGCCCCGCGATCAGCGGCGCCACAGCCTGCCAGTCATCACCCAGGATTCTTGCGGCCGAGACATAGAGCGCCGGACTGGGCGCACGGTAATAGACCGAAATATCGCCGCTCGCCGTCGTCGGAATGGTGAACGGCCCGAGCCGGATCGCTTCCATGGTCCCCGAATTGGCGGTGTCGCCCAGTGCCACCACCGTGTCGAGGCCGAGCGCCAGCCGCAGCGCTTCGAGCGCCAGCCCCGGATAGAGCAGCGTTCCATCGGTCCACAACAATGGCACCCTGCGCACCGCCGTCGCTGCGTCCTCATCATTGAGGCTGAGGCTGCCGAGGCCTGGCGCAGCATCCTTGAGGATCGCGATGGGCGCCACAGCGCCACGCAGCAGCGGCAGGGACGGCTTGGGATCGCCGCCGGATATGGCGAAGCCGCCCTTGTTGCCGTTCTGCAGGCGCGGGGCGTTCTGCGATGAGGCGAAGCCAAGGATCGATGGGGTGCGTTTCAGCACCTCGGCGAAGATTTCGTCATTGTCGGCAAGCTGCGAGGCATCGACGCCATCGAGACCGGCAGCAATGGTCCTGGGCGAGAGCCTGTCGGCCTCGGGGAATAGCACGTCGAAGGCGATGGCCGCCGCGCCCAACTGCGTCAGCCGCTCGGTGAGGAGCGCCAGCCTGTCCCGCGGCCAGGGCCATTGCCCGATCGCGGCCAACGCCTTCTCGTCGATATCGACAACGCGGACCGGCCCTTCCGGGCCGGCACGCGGCACGGCGCGCTGATATAGATCGAACGCTATCTCGCGCAGCACCACCACTGGATAGGGGTCGGCCGCGCGCGTGCCGGCAAGCACGAGGACGAGAAGCAGCCCAAGCAGGGTGGGAAAGAGGCGCCGCCTCACTGTTTTCGCCCGGGTTCGAAGGTTCCTGTCGCGTTGCTTCTCGCCCGGCGCCTATGGAGCCGGGCGAGAGATACCAGATGCAACGGTCAGCTCCTCAAAAGGTCTCTTCGCAGGTCACCCAATTGTCTCCGTGGTCGTACGGCGCCGATCCGGGCGGGCAGTTGCCGCAATTGTTGGGGTATGTGCCACCCTCGTCCGTCTCAAAGGGCCCGCAGTCAGTGCTCGTATTGTCGACAATGGATTGCGGCGCATTGTTGACCGGAGGCCGGCGGGTGCAATCGCCAGCATTACCGAACCGGTACTGATTGAGAAGCGACGACTGGTTGAGCGAGAACATGAACCAGCCCTTGAGGTCTTCACGCTGCTCACCGAAAATGTCGTTCGAGCTGCCGAGCAGTTCGGTGTCGTCGGTATCGA
>JBDSEK010000002.1:0-8982 GCA_039920085.1 Devosia sp.
TGAGCGGCTTCCCTGAGCCGCCGGTGCATGACTGGGAGCGACTATGGAACACCATCGATGTGATCAACGATGTCGCCAAGGGCCATGGCGTCTCCGGCGCACAGGTGGCGCTCGCCTGGCTTTTGCAACGTCCGCTAGTGGCCTCGCTGGTCATCGGTGGCCGCAATCTGGCGCAGTTCGAGGACAACCTCAAAGCCATCTCGCTGACACTGGGCGCCGAGGAAATCGGCCGGCTCGATGCCGTCAGCCAATTGCCGCTGGCCTACCCCTATTGGCACCAGAATTGGACCGCGGCCAAACGCTTCGGTGCCGCCGATCTGGCGCTGCACGCGCCTTATCTGAAGCAGTGATCGGCGCCGAGCGGCGATTGACAAAACTCGGGACGACCATAAACTGGAGCCTCCGCCTCAGTAAATAAGCCGTTTGTGTTCAATGGCATAGGAGCGAACTAATGCGCCTGACCCGGCAAACGAGCTACGCCATCCGCACCCTTGTCTATTGTGCGGTCAACACGCCTGGTCTCAGCCGGGTCGCCGACATCGCCAAAGCGCACGCCATTTCCGAATTGTTTCTGTTCAAGCTGATCAAGCCGCTCGTCGAAAACGGCTTGATCCAGACCGTGCGCGGCCGCAAGGGCGGCATCAAGCTTGGCCGTCCGGCCGGCGAGATCACGCTGCTTGATACGATCAAGCTGACCGAAGAGAACTTCGCCATGGCCGAGTGCTTCGAGGGGGGCAGCGACGTCAATTGCCCGTTGGCCGACAATTGCGATCTGAACAGCGCTCTACGCGATGCGCTGAACGCGTTTTTCGGCGTGCTCGATAGCTACACGATTGCCGATCTCGCTAAGGGTCGCATCTCGATCCGCGAGCGTTTGGGACTGCTGGTGGAAGGTGCGTCTCTAACCGCGCACTAGAAGCCGCAACCAAAATGGCGGCGACAACTTGATAGATTCGGCGTGCTCACACCGCGCCGCCGTCTCCCATACCGAGCCATAGGTTGGACTTGCCGAGCCCCTCGCGTGAAGCGTCATCGCGTGACCTGACCGGCACGATGCTTGCCGTCCTGCTCGGCATCGCCGGCTTCGCGCTATTCGTCAGTTGGAGCACTCTCATTCCGACCAACATCGCCTGGCTGGCCAATGGCGACCGCGCCATGCATCAGCTCGGCTGGATGTTTTTCCGGCATGCTCCATGGGGGCTGCCGCCGGGGGCAAGTCCGAATCTCGGGTTGGAATTGTCGAACTCGATCGGCCTCGTCGACGGTCTGCCGCTGTTTGCCTTTCCCTTCAAGCTGATCGAAGCCTGGCTGCCGGAGCCGTTTCAATATTGGGGCTACTGGCTGCTGCTCTGCTACATGCTGCAGGCTCTGTTCGGCTACAAGATCGCCCGCGCACTGGGAGCCGGGCAGGGGATATCGCTCCTCGCCGCTGCCTTTGCGCTGATCACCCCCGCCTTTGCGTCTCGCTATCCTATGCACATGGCGTTGGGCGGCCACTGGCTGATTCTGGCGGCACTCTATCTTTCTGTGCGCCCTCAATCCCCACGCTTGTGGGCTTGGCCGCTTCTTACCGCCACGACTGCAGCGGTCCACGCTTACCTTCTCGCTATGGTCCTGGCGCTCTGGGTCGCCGCGCTGGTGCAGCGTCTGCTTTTGGGCACCATCGGCTGGAAACGCGCGGCAATCGAAATCGCCGCCGTCGCACTCGTCACCCTGACGGTGCTTTGGACTGCCGGGTTCTTGATGACGGGATCGCTGGGGAGCGCCGGCTTCGGCGCCTACAAGCTCAATCTTTTGGGTCCGCTCATCCGCGACGGCTGGTCTGAGATTTTTCCCGAGATACCCCATCTCGCATACGACTACGAAGGGCTGAGCTTTCTGGGCGTCGGCATCCTTGGCTTGATCACTATTGGGTTGCTCGCTGGCGCCTTCGGCAGGATTGGAATCCTGTTCTCGTGCCGCTGGTGGCCGCTAATTGTCATGACCATCCTGCTGACGGTCTTCGCCCTCTCCAACAAGATCGGTTTTGCCGACCATGAGCTTGTCACTATCCCCATACCCGGATGGGCCACGGGCTTTCTGGCGATGTTCCGCTCAAGTGGCCGCTTCGTCTGGCCGCTGCTCTACCTTTCGACCATCGCAATTGTAGCGCTCATCGGCGTGCGCTTCCGCAGTTGGCTGGGAGCCACAATCGTGGTTGCCGCTCTCGTCCTCCAATTGGCAGACTCCGGACAGGCGCTCACTCGTGTCGAACGAAACACCCCGCGCCCGAGTGCGGTCTGGTCGAGCGAACTCAAATCACCGTTCTGGGAGAGGGTCGCGGCGGCCGGCTATGATCGCATCCGCGAAATCCCGCCACGTGGCATGTCCGGGGACTGGAAGGCCCTATCCTACTATGCCGTCACCCATGGCATGGCGACTGATTCCGTCTATCTCGGTCGCACCGACGAGACGGCCCTCAAGGAATTGAAGGCGCGGAACAAACAGATGCTGGCAACCGGCACATTTGAACCCAACACCATCTACCGGCTCGACCCTCTGAGCGCCTTGCAGGCGGCAAGACACCTTCGGCCAGACGATCTCTTCGCCACCATCGACGGCCGCATCATTTTCGCCCGGGGCGGCGCAAATCTCGTCGAGGGGCTGGACATTGGGCCACATAGCGCCATCGACGGTTGATCGCCTGGCGCCGCCATGCTCTATGCGCCGCGATCCCCGATACCAGTAGAAGTCCCATGGCCGCCGCGCCGATCCTCGCTTTGCAACAGATACGCCTGACACTCGGCTCGACCCTGTTGCTCGATGGCGCCGATCTGTCGGTGATGGCGGGTGAAAAGATCGCCCTGGTCGGGCGCAATGGCTCCGGCAAGTCGACACTGCTCAAAATCGCCGCGGGCGAAATCGAAGCCGACAGCGGCAAGCGGTTCCTGCAGCCGGGGGTCACCATCCGCTACCTACCCCAGGAGCCCGATCTTTCGGGCTACGCGACGGCCCTCGCCTATGCTCAGGCGGGCCTCGAGGCTGGCGACGATCCGCATCGGGCCCGCTATTTGCTGGAGCATCTGGGGCTCACCGGCGAGGAGGATCCAGCGCGCCTGTCGGGCGGCGAGGCGCGCCGCGCGGCACTGGCGCGCGTGTTGGCCCCCGAACCCGACATCGTGCTGTTGGACGAGCCGACCAACCATCTCGATTTGCCGGCGATCGAATGGCTTGAGGCCGAACTCGCAACATTGCGCTCGGCCCTGATCATCATCAGCCACGATCGCCGGTTTCTGGCCGGCCTGACCCGCGCCACGGTCTGGCTGGACCGTGGCAGCGCGCGTCGCCTCAACAAGGGATTCTCAGCCTTCGAGGAATGGCGCGACACGGTGCTCGAGGAAGAGGACTTGGCCAGGCACAAGCTCGACCGGCAGATTGTACGCGAGGAGCACTGGCTGACCTATGGTGTCACCGCACGACGCAAGCGCAATGTCCGACGGCTCGAAGGTCTGTCCAATTTGCGCCAGGAGCGCCGCGATCAGCGGCGCGCTTTGGGCGAGGTCAAGCTGACGGTCTCGGAAGCCGATAGCTCTGGTAAGATGGTGCTCGAGGCAGAGAACATCTCAAAGGGCTTTGGCGGTCGAGCCATTGTCAGCGATTTTTCGACCCGGGTGATCCGGGGTGATCGAATCGGCATAGTCGGCCCCAATGGCGCGGGCAAGACGACGCTGATCAAGCTCATGACCGGCGAAATTGCGCCCGATGCCGGACGCGTAAGGCTGGGCTCCAATCTGGAGCTGGCCAGTCTCGATCAGCGCAGGGCCCGGCTCGATCCAAAATCGACCTTGAAGGAAGCACTGACGAGCGGGGGGTCCGACACCCTGATCATCAACGGGCAGCCCAAGCATGTCGTCGGTTATATGAAGGACTTTCTGTTCACCCCGGAACAGGCCCGTACCGCCGTCGAAAAACTGTCGGGTGGCGAGCGGGGGCGGCTCGCATTGGCGCGGGCTCTGGCGCTTCCCTCCAATCTCTTGGTGCTGGACGAGCCAACCAACGATCTCGACCTCGAAACGCTTGATCTGCTGCAGGAAATGCTGGGCGAGTATCCGGGAACCGTGATCGTCGTCAGCCATGACCGCGATTTCCTTGACCGCGTCGCAACCTCCGTCATCGTTGCCGAAGGCGAGGGGCGCTGGACCGAATATGCCGGCGGTTATTCCGATATGGTGCTCCAGCGCGGCTACGGGGTTGTGAAGCCCGACACGGCCCGGCCTGCACGCGGCGGCCGCTCCCTCTCCATGGCCCCCATTGCCAAACCGTCGAGCAACAAAGCAAAGCTCAGTTTCAAGCAGAAGCATGCACTCGAAAATCTGCCGCGCCAGATCGCCGCGCATGAGGCCGAGATCGCTCGCCTCAATGGCCTGCTTGCCGATCCATCGCTCTACGCAAAAAACCCCAAGGCCTTCGCGGAAGCCTCGCTGCAACTCGCGGCAATCGAAGGCGCACGCCGCAAGGCAGAAGACGAATGGCTGGCGCTCGAAGTGCTGCGCGAGGAAATCGACGGCTGAGAGGGGCAGAGTTTTCGCCGTTCACTCGCCAATTTGGTAGATTTGCTCTCGCGTGCCGGCACCGCTGACTCTAGCATCTTGGGTGCGGCATTGCTCTTGAGATGTCGCATTTGCACTCGCTCCCGATCTGGCCTATGGAGCCCGATGCAGCCAGCCGCCGCAGCGGGCAAGATGATCGGGCTATTGCCCCAACCGGAAGGGACGAGACATGACCAATATCGATCAGATCGACCCACGCGCCGGGATCATCGCAAAATGCGTAGCCGACCCCAAAGGGTGCCATCGAAACTGGCGAATGTGACCGCCCGGGTCTCTGACCCACCGTCACGCTTCCGTCTTCAAGTTTCGCTAACACCCGGGCCGCCGCCTGTCGGCGCCCATGGAGGTCTTCCATGCAACATCAACTTCAATCGCGGCCGCCCTCGGCGCGGCCGATCGCCATCGAAGTCGAAGGTGAGCCGCTCGGCGTCGTCGTGCCCGCCGAAGCAGGCTATCGCTTCCTTGCCGTCCGTCTTGCCGCGTTCGGCATCGATGGCCAGTACTTCGATAGCGTCGAGGCGGCGCGCGCCGCCGTGGCGGACGCTGCCCAGCAGGCGCAAAAACAGACCCCCGCCCGCTAGGCGGGGTTCGCATGGCCATGGCTCCGATGGGGCGCCGAGCTTGAAACTCAAGGACATCGACCAAGACGGCGCCACGAGGTGCTGCCGGCAAGCAGGGAGAGCGCAGGACAATGATCAGGCTCGGTGGAAATGGCGTTCCTGCGACAAGCGACGAGCCGGGCGACATTGCGCAGGGGCACGTTAAGTTCGGCTACCGCGCCGCGTATTGTCCGCAGGTTGGACTGAACGACAAGGACCGCATCAAAGCGATCCGCGACGAATTTGCCAAGGCCGACGTCGAGATCGCCGAAGTTGCGGCGTGGCGGAACGTCGTTACGCGCGAACTCGATGCGCGCAAGGCGGCACGCGATTTCGTCTGCGACCGGCTGGCGCTCGCCGATGAAGTGGGCGCCCGCTGCGCCGTCACCTATATCGGCTCATTGGCGCCTGGGTCCGAGTACGAGCCGCATGCGGACGATCTCGGCCCGGCCGCGTTCGACGCGTTCGTGCAATGCGCGCGCGAGATCATCGATACGGTCAGACCCAAGCGCACCCGGTTCTGTATCGAGATGATGCAGTGGGAGCTGCCCGACAGCCCAGAGATCCTGCTAGAGCTGATCAAGGCCATCGATCGCCCCGCCTTTGCCGCGCATCTCGATCCGGTGAACCTGGTCGTCTCGCCCCGCCAGTACTACGATACCGGCGCTCTCATCCGCCGCTGCTTTGAGCTCGTGGGGCCGTGGATCGTCAGTTCGCACGCCAAGGACATTACGCTGGGCAATAATCTGTCGCTGCATCTGGACGAGGTGATTCCAGGTCGTGGCATGCTCGACTACCGGACCTACCTCAGCCAGCTTGAAGGCACCGGTGTGCCGATCATGCTCGAACATCTGGCCGACGCTGATTATCCCGAAGCGAGGGACCATCTCAAATCCGTCGGCAAATCCCTGGGGATCGACATCTAGGCCCCGCCACTGGTGATCCGCCACCGGGCCAAAAAATCCGGCATCGCTTAGTTGGGAAGTCTGCTAGCTGCAGGCGCAAAAACAAACCCCCGCCGGTTAAGCGGGGGTTCGCAAGGCCATAGGCTCGGATCAGGGCGCCGAGCTCGAAAGGCTTAGCGACATCGAGGAAGACGACGCCATCGGGGGCTCGCTAGAGCTCGGCGCCATCGGCGTTTCGCTCGACGACGAGATCACGACGGAACTCGAAGATGAGGCGGGAGCCGCGCTCGACGACGAGGACGAGGCGGGCGGTGTGACGACCACGGCGGTGGTGGTGCCGCGGTTGAAGTACCAGATCAGGCCGATGATGACGATCACCGCGGCGATGATGATGAGCCAGGTGTTGCGGTTCATGAATGGACTACCTTTCAATCGAAATGGGGACGCTCGGGGTCTGCCGCCTCTCGATGGTTGAGACGGGAGGGCCTCTATCCATCATTGGCGGCGTTAAGTTCGGCCGGGCTTTTGCTTTCTTCGTCGGCCGCGGCGGCGACTAACGCGTTTCCGGCCACCTCCGCAAGAGCCACGACATCGATTGTGCCTTTGATCGGATAGGCCGTAAGCCAGTCGCCGTTTTGCCTCGGCCCGCCACGCTGGCCCTGCTCGGACAGTTCGGCGACCAGGGCGTCGATGATCGAACGGGTCATTGCCTCAGCCATTGCCATTGACCTCGATACCATTGCGGTCGACCCGAATTTCGAGCCCCGGCTTGGTCTGTTTCTCGTAGAACAGGTAACCGGCGAGCACGACGACGATTATCGCGAGCATGCCGGCAATTCCATAGAGCTGGGTCCTGGTCATGGCTTTGGGCTCAAGGTGACGCTAACTGGAGGCAACGCAGAAATTCGCGAAAGGTTCAACCGGTGGCCCGCAAGATTTCGAGGAAGCGTGCGACGGCCTCCACCAACGGCCCGGAATTGTCGATGTGAACCGCCGGGATCGAGGCGGGCAAATCCGCCTCCCGCTTGAGCCGCCGAGCGATCTGGCGAGGCTCTTCCCGGCCTCGTTTGGCGAGCCTGGCGGCGCGGATCTCGAGCGGCGCGTCGATCATCACCACCAGCGCCTTCGGATAGCGGCGCAGCGCCTCGCCAACGATGCGGCGCGAGGCATTGGCGATGACTATACGTCCATCCGCGAGCTTCTGTTCGATGGCGATGGGGAGGCCGTAGCTGAGCCCATGCGCCTGCCAGTTCAGCGCAAAAGCGCCGCGCTCGTGGGCCGCTTCAAAAGCGGCAGGACTCAGCGTCTCGTGGTCCTCGATTTCGGCGTTCGACTCGCGGGTGACGACGCGGCGAACAAAATGAAAATGCTCGACATCCGCCAGCGCCTTTCGAGCCGCGTTGATCACACTGTCCTTGCCCGCGCCAGAGGGCCCGACGACCAAAACCAGACGGCCTGTCATTGCGCCACTCCCGCACGCCGGACATCATCACGTAAGAACCCGGCAAACCACATTTTGTGCGCAACCGACGCGGGTTGGGAAGGGGTATGGGGAGACGCGGGCGTTCTCAGGTTACTGCCGCTAAGCGGCCCTGGATGTTGACTTGTCTTGTCCTCAGCAGCCGGTCATGATCGACAATCCTGCCGGGGCCCTGATGGACCGCGACCTCCTCAAAGACTTGTTTCGACTTGCAGTCGATGCGGCGCAGCCCGGCCGCGCGATCGCCGCCAATTTGCCCTCAAGGCCCGTCGGCCGCACCATAGTTATCGGGGCCGGCAAGGCTTCGGCGCAGATGGCCAAGGCATTTGAGGAGGCCTGGGATGGGCCACTCGAAGGGTTGGTGGTTACCCCCTACGGCCACGGTACGCCGACATCGCGCATCGAAATCGTCGAAGCCGGCCACCCGGTGCCGGACCTTTCGGGGTTTCTCGTCGCCCGGCGGGTGATGTCCAAGCTCGCGGGGCTGAGCCATGACGATCTTGTGGTGGCTTTGATCTCAGGCGGTGGCTCGTCGCTGCTGCCCGCTCCGGCGCCCGGATTGACCCTGGAAGACGAGCAGGAGGTGAACAGGATCCTGCTGGCTTCCGGCGTTGCTATTTCGGTGATGAACGCCATCCGCAATGAATTGTCGTCAATCAAGGGCGGCCGGCTGGCCCTGCTTGCTGCGCCTGCCCGGGTTGCAACGCTCATTGTGTCCGATGTGCCCGGCGACGATCCCGCTCTGGTCGCATCGGGTCCGACCGTGCCACTTTCGTTGCGGCGCGACGAAGTGCGCCACCTCGTCTCGGTCCATGGTATCGACTTGCCGCCGGCCGCGGCGGACCTGCTTGCGTCGGACGCCAATTTGGCGCCGCGCTGGGACGACCCGATATTCGCCGGCAATGATGTGCGCGTCATTGCTTCGGCGTCCTTGTCGCTCGAGGCCGCCGCCCGCCATGCGGTAACGCGCGGTATCGCCGCGCACATTTTGTCCGACGCAATGGAAGGTGAGGCGCGCGACGCAGCGCGCGTCCATGCCGCACTGGCGCGTGAGATCGCTACTCGCAACCGGCCATTTGTCAAACCGGCGCTGCTGCTGTCCGGCGGTGAAACCACTGTGACGGTCCGCGGCAAAGGCAAGGGCGGACGCAACAGCGAATTCCTCCTCGCCTTTGCCATCGCCACCGAAGGCATCGCCGGGATCACGGCCCTTGCCGCGGACACCGATGGCCGAGACGGATCGGAAAACAACGCTGGCGCCGTCGCAGACGGCACATCGGCAACGCGGATGCGCGCCGCCGGTGTCGATCCCTTGGCGGCGCTCGCCAACAATGATGCCTACTCCGCCTTCGCAGCGATCGGCGACCTGCTGGTCACCGGGCCAACCGGGACCAATGTCAACGATTTCC
>JBDSEK010000003.1:0-5727 GCA_039920085.1 Devosia sp.
AGTGGTCGGGGTAGCGTGATTCGAACACGCGGCCCCCGGTTCCCAAAACCGGTGCTCTACCAGGCTGAGCTATACCCCGAAAACCAGTGTCATCCGTTACAAGAGGAGGCGCCAAAGGGCAAGGCGCTGCCGATTGACGCGTACCGTCGAAGTCTTAGAGCTAGGCGGATGGACGATCTTTCAAGGCGCTTGCCGTTCGGGGCCAATGGGCCGCGCTGGTGGCTCGCGGCAGTTGGCGCGCTCGCGGTCCTCGCTCTGAGCCTATTGCTGGATCACACGCTTTCGGTCTGGGCGCAGGGGTGGCCGCCGTTGCTGCTTCGGGCCATGCAGTTCGTCACGCAATTCGGCGAGTCGGACTGGATCCTGTGGCCATCGCTGCTTCTGTTTGCGGTCACTGCCCTGATGTCGCGGTTCGTTGCGTGGAAGCTGATGCGCCTGATGCTGCTTGAACAAGCCGGGTTGTTTGCCTTCATCTTTGCTGGCGTCGGCGTGCCGAACATCCTCTCAAGCCTCGCCAAGGGCCTGGTCGGCCGGGCCCAAGCCGAGCATTTCGATGAGTGGGGATTGTTCGGTTTCCACGTCAACTGGGATGACTGGATCCTTCAAAGCTTTCCGTCGGCCCATGCGACGACGGCCTTTGCGCTTGCGGCGGTTCTTGGATTTCTCAGCGTCCGCTGGTTTGTCCCGGGATTGGTTCTTGCAATAGTGGTCGCGCTGTCACGGGTGGCATTGGGCTTCCACTCGCCCAGCGATGTTTTGGCAGGAGCAGTGCTCGGACTGCTTGGCGCCTATTGGATGCGCTCGCTCTTCGGCGCGCGCAAAATCGTCTTCCAACGTCTGCCAGATGGGACGGTGCGGCGCAGGCCGCCGGTCGCACTCCAGCGCTATGTCGCGCTCAAGCGGCGCGGTAGCGCTCGAGCGCAGCGCTGAGGTCGCGTTTGAGGTCGCCAACATCCTCGAGGCCGATGTGGAGCCGAAGCATCGGACCCGGCTCGGTCCATTTGACCGCGGTGCGGACTTTTTCGGGGTGGACCGGGAGGCAAAGGCTCTCATAGCCGCCCCACGACCAGCCCATGCCGAACAATTGCAAGCCGTCGAGCAAGGCGGCGAGAGCGCTACGCGGCTTTGATTCCAACAAGAGCGAGAAGACACTTCCGGCGCCGCTGAAGTCGCGGCCGAAAAGGGCGTGGTTGGGATGGCTTGGCAGGGCTGGATGGATGACGCGGCGGATGCCCGGCTGGCCTTCCAGCCAAGTGGCGATCTCGATGGAGTGGGCGCTGTGTTGCTTCATCCGCAGCGCCAGCGTGCGAAGGCCCCGCGCGGCGAGGAAGCAATCATCGGGCGAGGCGCAGAGACCGAGCCGGAGGTGCGTGTCCGCAAGGGCCTGCCAGTTGGCCGCATTTGCCGATACGGTACCGAACATCGCATCGGAGTGGCCGACGAACATCTTGGTGCCGGCGTGCAGCACCAGATCGGCGCCCAGGGCCAACGGGCGGTGGTAAAGCGGGGTCGCCCAGGAATTGTCGACGATAATTTTGATGTTGCGGGGACGCGCGACTGATGCGACGGCCGGCAGGTCCTGGACCTCAAAGGTCAGCGAACCAGGGCTTTCGACAAAAATGGCCTGGGTGGTGTCGCGCAACAGAGCGGCAATGCCCGCGCCGATCTGCGGATCATAGTACTCGACCGCGATCCCCAGCCGCTCAAGCACCCCATTGGCGAAACGACGGGTTGGCTGATAGGCGCTGTCAGTGATCAGCACGTGACCGCCGGCCGATACAACCGACATGAATGCGAGTGAAACAGCGGAAAGACCCGAGGGGCAAAGGACGGTGCCTTTGGCGTCCTCAAGCGCGGTAACCGCTTCTTCCATCGCGGCGGCCGAAGGGTTGCCGGTGCGGCCATAGTCGAAGCGCGGCGACGTGCTCTCAAGGTCGTCGAGCGTCTCGAACAACACGGTCGAGCCGCGATAGACCGGCGTGTTGACGAAGCCAAAGTGCCGAGACGGATGGCGACCGCTGTGGGTGACGACGGTTTGGGGCGCATAGGCCTCGGGCTTATCCGATCTGTCGCTCATCGTGCCCCTGCTCAAAAACAAGTCAGGCCGCGGGCCTGAACAAAAGACAGACAGCAATGCTGCCGCAACGCCGCCATTGCGCTTGACGTATCCGTCAATTGCAGTTTCGATGCAATCAGCATCACCCGCCAAAAGGCGAGGTGCCGCCGGTGGGCGTGCACGACGCGTACCGGCCCCGACAGGGTCAGGAAACAAAGGGCAATTCATGAACAAGAAACTCATTTCGCTCGTCGTGGCGGCCGGCTTGGGCCTCGCGGCGAACAGCGCCTATGCCGACACACTTTCGGACGTAAAGGCCAAGGGCTTTATCCAATGCGGCGTAATCACCGGCGTTCCGGGCTTTTCGGCTCCGGACTCAAACAACAAATGGTCCGGACTTCTGGTCGATTTTTGCCGCGCGCTTTCTGCGGCAATTTTCAACGATGCCGACAAGGTACGATACACTCCCTTGACCTCGGAGGAGCGCTTCACCGCCCTGCAGTCAGGTGAGATCGACGTGCTGTCGTTCAATACGACCTGGACCATGAGTCGCGACACCCAAAAGGGCCTAAAATTCATCGGCACGCTCTACTATGACGGGCAGGGCTTCATGGTTCGCAAGGCGGATGGCATCAAGTCCGCCATGGAGCTTGGCGGCGCCGCCGTCTGCATCGAATCCGGCACCACCACCGAATTGAACGCCGCGGACTTCTTTGCGTCGAACAATCTCGAATTCAAGTCGGTCGTGTTTGCAGACCGCGACGAAGTGACCAAAGCGTACGAAGACGGACGCTGCGACGTCTATACCACCGATGCTTCCGGTCTCGCGGCCGAGCGTCCGAGCTTCGCCGTACCCGACGATCATATCATTCTGCCTGAGATCATTTCCAAGGAGCCGCTCGGGCCGATGGTTCGTCAGGGCGACGAGAACTGGTTCAACCTTAACCGCTGGGTGTACTTCTCGCTGCTCGAGGCCGAAGAGCTGGGCGTGACCCAGGCCAATGTCGACGAGATGCTTGGCTCGGACAATCCGGGCATCAAGCGTCTGCTGGGCGTCGAGGGCGATTTCGGTACCCCGATGGGAGTCAGCAAAGACTGGGCCTACCAGATCATCAAGCTCGTCGGAAATTACGGCGAGAGCTTCGAGCGCAATGTTGGTCCGAATACCCCGATCGGCCTTGCTCGCGGCCTCAATGCCTTGTGGAAAGACGGCGGCATCCAATACTCACCGCCGATCCGCTAAGCGACCTTTCCGGCGCCCCCAAAAGGCGGGCGCCGGATTTCCGTTGCCGGCCGGGGGCTGGGAACGAAGCCAATTTCGGGCAGATGGCAGGCTAGTGACATGGCAGTGCTTGATAATGCGGGTCCGGCGCGCCGTACGTCCTTTTTGAACGATCCCGTCTTTCGCGGCGTCTTTTACCAGGTGGTCGTCGGCGTCGCGGTCGTCGTGTTTTTCGCCTGGATCGTCAGCAACACGCTCACCAATCTTGCCGCCCTGAACAAGACTACCGGCTTCGATTTCCTCTGGCAGACCTCCGGCTTCAATATCAGCTTCTCGCTGATCCCTTTCGATCGCGCATCCTATTATTGGCAAGTCTTTCTGGTCGGACTGACCAATACCTTGCTGGTTGCGGTGATTGGCATCGCGCTCGCCACCATGATCGGATTCACCGTCGGCATCGCACGCCTTTCCTCAAACTTTATCATCGCCCGGCTGGCGGCGATCTATGTGGAGACTATCCGCAACATCCCGCTGCTGCTGCAACTGTTCTTCTGGTATTTCGCGGTGCTCAAGGCGATGCCGGCGGTCCGCGATTCCATCGTTCTGCCCCTCGGCATTTTCATCAACCAGCGTGGCATCTTCCTGCCCAAGCCGATCGTCGACGATCGTTTCCTCTTCGTGTTGGCGGCGCTGGCGATCGGTATCGCCATGGCGCTGGTCATTCGTGGCTGGGCGATGCGGCGGCTGATGGCGACCGGCAAGCGCTTTCCGGTCGTGCTGGCCGGCCTCGGGGCCATCGTCGCGGTGGTCGGCGTGGTGTGGATCGTCAGTGGCGCCAGCCTGACCTTCGATCCGCCGGTGCTCAACCGCTTCAATTTCAAGGGTGGTGTCGATGTGCCGCCAGAACTCCTGGCACTGGTTGTGGGGCTCAGCATCTATACCGCTTCATTTATCGCCGAGACGGTGCGCGGCGGAATTCTTGCGGTCAGTCATGGCCAGACCGAGGCGGCGCAATCACTCGGTCTCAATGAAGGCGACCGGCTGCGGCTTGTGATCGTCCCGCAGGCGATGCGAGTGATCATTCCGCCGCTTACCAGCCAGTACCTCAACCTCATCAAGAACTCGTCGCTCGGGGCCGCCATTGGCTAT
The DNA here is from genome assembly GCA_039920085.1 of Devosia sp. Classification (GTDB taxonomy): domain Bacteria; phylum Pseudomonadota; class Alphaproteobacteria; order Rhizobiales; family Devosiaceae; genus Devosia_A. The sequence continues at coordinate 4,428 of JBDSEK010000003.1, forward strand.
CCGGAGCTGGTAAGCGTGTTCGCGGGAACCACGCTAAACCAGACCGGCCGCGCCATCGAGTGCATCGCCCTGGTGATGGTGGTCTACCTCACCTTCTCGCTCAGCACGTCGGCGATCATGAACGCTTACAATGCGCGCGTTGCGCTGGTGGAGCGCTAGCGATGACCGATCTTGCCTATGTGCGGGCAGACATGGTTGGTGCCCAGCCGGCGCCGCACCGAACTTCGGGCTTTGGCGCCTGGGTCCGCAAGAACTTGTTTTCGACGCCTGGGGACACCTTCCTCACGCTAGTGGGTGTCGTCCTCCTCGTCCTGGTGGTCCCGCCGCTTTACAATTTCTTTTTTGGCCACGCAGTTCCGCCTGGCGGCACGGTCGAACAATGCCGAGCCGCGACGGACGGCGCCTGCTGGGCCTATATCGCTTCGGAAATCGAGTTCTTCATCTACGGTTTCTACCCGGCCGAAGAATTCTGGCGGGTCAACATCGTGTTTGCGATGCTGGCGCTCTTCGCCATCCCACTGCTGATCCCGCGGGCGCCGTTCAAAGCCCTCAACGCGATCCTGTTTTTTGTGGTGTTTCCGATTGCCAGTCTGGTGCTGCTCGCGGGCGGGCGGTTTGGCCTCAGCTATGTGCCGACCGAGCAGTGGGGCGGTCTGTTGGTCACGCTGCTGATTTCGGTCGTGGGCATCTGCCTGTCGTTGCCGATCGGGATCATTCTGGCGCTGGGGCGCCAGTCGCGGCTGCCGGTTATCCGGACGCTGAGCATCGGCTATATCGAATTGATCCGCGCAGTACCCTTGATCACCATCCTCTTCATGGCGTCGATCATGCTGCCGCTCTTCATGCCTCAGGGTACGACCGTCGACAAACTGCTTCGGGCCGTGGTCGGCGTAACCCTGTTCTCGGCCGCCTATATGGCCGAAGTTGTGCGCGGCGGCATTCAAGCAATCGGCCGCGGTCAGTACGAAGCCGCCAACTCGCTGGGCATGGGCTATTGGAAGACGATGGGCTTCATCGTGCTGCCGCAGGCTCTCAAACACGTCATCCCCGGCATTGTGAACAGCTTCATATCGTTATTCAAGGACACCTCCCTGATCTACATCGTCGGCATGAAAGACCTACTGGAGACGGTCAAGACTAAGAACGACTCGCTCGAATGGGTGTCGTCGACGCAAACCATCACCGGTTACATCTTCGCGGCGATGATCTACTGGGTCTTCTGTTTCTCGATGTCGCGCTATTCGCAGTACATGGAGCGGCGGCTCAATACCGGTCATAAGAGGTAATCATGATCGAAACG
>JBDSEK010000004.1:0-4102 GCA_039920085.1 Devosia sp.
GCTCCTTGGGTCGTAACTTTTCCAGGCCTTTGTATCCTCGTCACCGTTCTCGCCATCAATTTGATCGGCGACGGGCTTCGCGATGCACTCGATCCCAAGCTGAAGAGATCCTGATGGCATTGCTCGAAATCAGGAATCTCACGGTTTCATTCGATACTTCGGTCGGCGTGTTCTACGCCGTGCAGGGCATCGATCTTGCGGTTGATGGCCGCGAGGTCCTCGCCATTGTCGGGGAGTCCGGGTCGGGCAAGTCAGTCGAGATGCTGGCGGTGATGGGCCTGCTCCCGCCAACCGCGACAGTCACTGCCGATCGGATGCTGTTCGAAGGCCGCGATCTGCTTTCGCTTTCGCGGGAAGAACGCCGCCAGATCATCGGCAAGGACATCGCGATGATCTTCCAGGAGCCGGTGGCTTCTCTCAATCCTTGCTTCACGGTCGGCTTCCAGATCGAGGAGACGCTGCGCTTCCACCTTGGCATGGACAAGGCGGCGCGCCGCGCCCGCGCCGTCGAATTGCTGCAGCAGGTCGGCATCGCCGATCAGGAGGAGGCGCTCAGCCGATACCCGCACCAGATGTCGGGCGGCCAGTGCCAGCGCGTCATGATCGCCATCGCCATCGCCTGCAACCCAAAGCTTTTGATCGCCGACGAGCCCACCACTGCGCTCGACGTCACCATCCAGAAGCAGATCCTCGATCTGTTGGTGCGCCTCCAGGCCGAGCACGGCATGGCGCTGATCTTGATCACGCACAACATCGGCGTGGTTGCCGAAACCGCCGATCGCGTGATCGTTCAGTATCGTGGGCACAAGATGGAAGAGGCCGATGTGCTCTCCCTCTTCACCGAGCCGAAATCGGCCTATACGCGCGCGCTGCTCTCGGCACTGCCGGAGAACGCTACTGGCGACCGCCTGCCGACCGTCGGCGATTTTGCGAGCGAGGAGCCAGCATGACCGCTGTCGTGGAAACCCGCTCAGTCAGCCGCGACTACCATGTCGGTGGCAGCATTTTTGGCGCCGGGCGCATCATACACGCAGTCAAGGACGCCAGCCTCAAGGTCGAAAAGGGCAAGACCCTGGCCGTGGTCGGCGAATCCGGCTCCGGTAAATCCACCCTCGCGCGTATTCTCACCCTGATCGACCCGCCGAGCTCGGGCGAATTGTTTATCGATGGCGACCGGATCGACATTCGCCGCGGCGGCGTTGGCAAGCAGCTGCGCCGCAAAGTGCAGATGGTGTTCCAGAACCCCTATGGCTCGCTCAATCCGCGCCAGAAGATCGGTGACGTCCTAAGCGAGCCGCTGGTCATCAACACCGATATGCTCCCCGCCGAGCGCGAAGGGCGCGCCCTGCAGATGCTGCGCAAGGTCGGGCTCGGGCCGGAGCATTTCAACCGCTATCCCCACATGTTTTCGGGCGGTCAGCGCCAGCGCATTGCGATCGCGCGGGCCCTGATGCTCAATCCATCGCTGCTGGTGCTCGACGAGCCGGTCTCGGCGCTCGACTTGTCGGTGCAGGCGCAGATTCTCAACCTGCTGGCGGATCTGCAGGATGAGTTCCATCTCACTTATGTCTTCATCAGCCACGACCTCAGCGTCGTGCGTTACATCGCCGATGACGTCATGGTGATGTATCTGGGGGACGTGGTCGAACAAGCCAGCCGCGAGGCGATTTTCGCCGATCCCCAGCACGCCTATACGCGCGCTCTGTTTGCGGCAACGCCACGCGCCGACGTCGAGAGCATCAAGGCGCGCCTGGCGCGGCGGGCCACCGTTTCCGCCTGACCGGTGCTTTCCGCCCCGCAGGGTTAAAGCCACATTAAGCGCGTCCGCCTACCCTTTGCGCTCAAATTGCAGGGGGATTGGCTTTGCCGGCTGGTCCATCGACGCCAAATCCAGCACCCGCCTCCGGGGCGTTGCCACCTGCCGGCGGTGCTTTGCCGTTTGGTGACAAGCCGCTCCGCACCTTTGCACTGGTCATCGCGCTCCCGGCGTTCCTGATCTATGTGACGATGGCCGCTCTGGTGATCGGCGGCCTGTTCGCCATGGCCGGTGAGATCGATCGCAACGACGACGAACGTACGACCGAAATCGTCCACGCTGCGCTCGACTCGTTTCTCGCGGCGCTGAGCGACGCGGTGGCGGACGAGGGGACATGGGACGAAGCCTATCTGAGTGCAGTGGTCGCTCCCGACCCGGCATGGCTGGACGGGACCTGGGGCTCGACCGCCCGGGCAGGTCAGAGCTACGACAATGTGCTCGTCACCGACAGTCAGGGTCTGATTGTTTTCGGCGAGAACAATCAGGGCGGCTTGACGGGCAACATCGGAGCGCTTTTCCCTGCCGCATCAGCGATGCTGAACGAACTCGACGGTGCGATCGCGCAATCCGGCGACGGCGCGACACGGAGCTATTTCACCGCCGACGCTATCGGCATCACTGGGCTCGCGGCCATCAGCATTCACCGCGCGACAGCCGGTGAAATGACGGTGTCTTCGGCGACGCGTCGCATTCTCTGGATCGCGAGGCACCTTACCCCTGCGGTGCTGGCGGATTTTTCGGAGACCTTCCGTGTGCCGGCTCTGACTGCAGTGGCGGAGCCGGCAAGTGAAGACTCTTTCGCGCCGATCGGCGACGCCACGGGGCGGCTATTGGGTTCGATCGTCTGGCGCGCGGAACGTCCCGGCAGCGCCGCTCTCGGCCATACGCTGCTGATCGCCACGACCATACTCATCGCCATCGGTTTGGCGATGGCGTTGGGGCTAGCCGCATTACGGCGTGCGCTGCTGCGGCGGGCTGATAGCTCGCACGCAGTCCTCGCCGCCGCCCGCAACGACCCAGAGACCGGCCATCTGAGCCGCTTTGGCCTGCTCGAATCGCTGAGTGAGGTCCTGGGCCGGACACCCCTGCCCAAGGACCTCTCGGTGGCCCACATGGGCGTCGACAATTACCATGAAGTGCATCAGTCGCATGGCCCCGAGATCGCCGAGGATCTCATGCGGCTCATTGGCCAGATCATTGCACGTGAAGCCGGAAAGGATGCGCTCCTGGGGCGTGTCGCACCGGACAGTTTCGTCATCGGCACGGCCGGACCCACATCGGTAGAAACAATCAAGCGCCTGGCCGACACCATCGGCGACGAGACCGGCGCACCGGTTACGGTTGGCGAAGTCGATATCGAACCGCAACTCAGCATCGGTATTGCGACCGGGCCGGGTATGGCGGGTCTCGCCTCCCTCAAATCGGCAGAAGCGGCGATGCGCGAGGCTCGCGCCAGCGGCGACGGCAGCACGGTCACCTATGTGATGGCCGATGAGGGTGCGCGCAAAGAGCGGATTGAGACCACCAGCCGCCTCCGCACGGCGATAAAGGAAAACCAGTTCGAACTCGAATATCAACCGATCTTCGATCTGCGCGCGGAGACGTTGATCGGCGTCGAAGCCCTGCTACGCTGGCGTCGGTCGGATGGCGAGCTTGAGCCTCCCGGCTTCATCGCGACGGCGGAAGCAGCCGGCCTGATGAGCGAGATTGGCCTATTGGCGCTGCGCCGCGCCGCTCGGGAAATCCGCCCACTCAAGGGACTGATGCTCGGCTTCAATGTAGGCGCCAGCCAATTCACCCATCCGGCCTTCGTCGAACAACTGAGCGCCACCCTCAATGCAGCCAATTTCCCCAAACAGCGGCTGCAGCTCGAGATCGAGCAGACCGTGTTGACCGGCCAGCCCCATCGCGCCGAGGGCATCATCGATGAATTGCGGGCCGAAGGCATCGTTCTGGCGCTCGACGATTTTGTCGTCGGCCAATCCTCGATTCAGTATCTGCGCCAGTTCAAGCTCGACCGCATCAAGCTGGCACGATCGCTTGTCGCGGGTCTCGACACGGACCCCACCAAATTCGCTTTGATGCAGACGACCATCAACTTTGCGCGCGATGGCGGCCTCGCGATCACGGCGCTGGGCGTGGAGCGCAAGGAGGAGGCCGCGCAATTGCTCCGCCTCGGCTGCACGGAGTTCCAGGGATTCCTGTTTGCGCGGCCGATGAGCCTCGATGCCCTGACTCGGCTCATCATGGCCCCCGCTAAGGGTGAATTGAAGCAGGCCGGCTAGC
>JBDSEK010000005.1:0-8795 GCA_039920085.1 Devosia sp.
ACCAGCGATCCCCATCGATATATGGGAAAGCTGGTTGCGGGGACAGGATTTGAACCTGTGACCTTCAGGTTATGAGCCTGACGAGCTACCGGGCTGCTCCACCCCGCGCCAATGTCGGATATGCGCCCTTGCTGCGGACATAACCCCGCGGCGCAGGGCGTATATAGGCGGCAAACCCACTGATCTCAAGCCCAAAGCGTCAGGGCGAGGGATTTTCATCGGGCCCGGTGGAGAGCCCGGGAAGGCCCGTCGATTCTGGCCTAAGCCGCGCTAAAAGAGGCGATCGCTGTGGGAGAGTCGGGAATGTCCCTGTTTGCATCGCTGTTTCCGATCCTTTGCTGGCTGGCCTACAATCTGCTGGTCCCGGTGGTCGAACGCCGCCGGCCATCCCTGTCGGTCATCATGAGCCTGCAGCGCCGGCGCTGGGTTGCCAACATCACGCGCCGGGAATCGCCGATGGACGCAATTCTCTCCGGCAATCTGATGCAGTCGGTGAGCTTCCTCGCCTCTACATCCGTGTTGCTGATCCTCGCCATCTTCGCCGCCTTCGGTCAGGTTGGCGCGCTGGTGGAAGCGCTCGGTTCCCTCGGGCTTGGCCAGGGGCATGCGGCGGTCGATCTTCAGATACACCTCCTGGTGCTGCTGGCGATCTTCGTTTCGAGCTTCTTTGCATTCACGCTGGCGCTTCGGCAGTTCAACCATTTCTGCATCATGGTCGGCGCCATCGACCACAGCACGACCACGACCGAGGACGAGATCGACGCCATCGCCAGCCTCAACTCGCTCGCGGCCAAGAATTTCAACTCTGGCATCCGCGCGTATTATTTTGCGGTACCCGCCGTGGCCTGGTTTGCCTCGGACTGGCTGGCGATCCTGGTGACAATTGTCACGACCGGTTTTATCACTCACCGCGAATTCTTCTCGTCGGCGCATCGGGTCGCGGCATCGGTCGCGGTGATGGCGAGCCGCCGCGACAAAGAGCGGCAACCTCCGGCTTAACCGCGCAGTCGGCTGAGATTGCTCGCGCCGAGCGCGTAACCGGCCGACGACGAGCCCTCATACCAGCTCAGGGCAGCAGCTGGGTCGGCGGCAATGCCCAAACCCAGCTCATACATCCGCCCGAGATTATTCATGGCGGCCGCATTGCCGGCCTTCGCGGCCTTCTCCATCCATTCGAAAGCGCCTGTGGGATCGAAGCCATTGTTGAGCATCAGCAGCGCTAGATTATTGGCAGCCCGCATCTCGCCCCCAGAAGCGGCCTCTATGTACAGTTCCTGCGCCCGGATCGCGTCGCGCGGAACCCCGTGCCCCACCTCATACATCAAAGCCAGATCAAACGCCGCGACCGCACTTTGCTGCTGGATGGCTTGCTCGAAATCCGAGGCAGCGAGTTCGGAATCCGCCTCGACGCCAAGCCCCTGGTCCCGCATGAATGCCAGCGCCACTATCGCGTCGCGATGATTCTGCTCAGCCGCCCTGCCGAACAATTCGCCTGCTTTTGCGGGATCGGCAGGGCCGCCGCGCCCCTCCAGGACGAACTGCCCGGCGGCATATTGCGCCGCGGCAAGCCCAGCATCGGCGGCGCTCAGCCACCAGTGAAGAGCCCCGGCATCGTCCTGTCCAACACCACGCCCGGACGCGTAGGCGTTGCCCGTAAGGAACGCCGCCCGCGGCATGCCCAGTTCCGCAGCCATCGCGTACCATTTGAAGGCCGCGGTCAGATCGGCTGCGACGCCATCGCCGAATTCGTAGGAATAGCCGAGCCCGAGCATCGCCGGAGCAAAGCCTGCGTCGGCCGCGGCCTGCAGCATGGCCGTACCGCGCTTCGGATCAGCCGTGACGCCCTCGCCCAAAACGAGTGCATCGCCGAGCACCTGCATGGCGCGCGCATTGCCCGCCGTGGCGGCAGCCTCGATCAGCGGTACGCCCTGCTCGAAATCGCCGCTCGCAAGATAAGCAGCCCCCAGCCAGGTCTGGAGCTGCGCCGATTGGGGATCCTCGTCGAGGGCGGCACGGCATGGCTCAATCGCGGCATAGGCAGAATTGTCGAGAGTCTCGAGCGTGCTCTGCTCGAAGCCGGCCTCGTAACGAATGGCCGCGTTGACGGCGCATTCGTCGAACGCCGGCGTAGCCCATGCGGGGGTCGAGCAAAAAGCGGCCAGCAATGCGGCGATGGTGGCGTTTGGGCGCAAGGTCCTTCCTTTCGCCTCAGCATAGCAGCGCTCTGATGGGCGGCAAGTCATGGCGGTAGCCGGCACCGAGATGGTATGGAGCAGTCCTGCTTCAAACCTTCATCATCCCGCGAGCTGCGGTCTCCCGCGGCAATATCTGACATTGACATGCAATTTGGCGATATCGATGCAATTTGGCGATATCGATGTTGCCACCCCGACTGAACCCCGCAACCTATCGCCGCGCCACCTTGCTGATTTGCTCCTGCAACGTCCTCACCAGCCGCGAGATCGAACAGATCGTCCGCTCCTTTCTGCATGAGGATCCCTGGGCGATCATCGTTCCCGCCAAAATCTATCGCGAGCTCGACAAACGCTGCAAATGCTCGGGCTGCGTCCCGAATGTGGTGGACTTGATTACGAGGGTCACCCATGAGTATCACCTCGAAATTGCGGACTGTCCGCCCGAGGTGAGTGCACCGCCGGCCGAGGCTCCGCAGCGGCGCAAGCGGCGAGGAAAGATCTATGAAAGGCGAAGCGCAAGTCATCGAGCGCCTTAACGAGGCGCTGTTTCTCGAACTTGGCGCAGTCAACCAGTACTGGGTCCACTATCGCTTGCTCAATGACTGGGGAGTACAGAAGCTTGCCGCCAAGGAGCGGGCCGAATCCATCGAGGAAATGCATCACGCCGACAAGGTGATTGAACGCATCATCTTCCTTGAAGGCCATCCCAATCTGCAGCGCGTAGCGCCACTGAGGATCGGCCAGACCATCAAGGAAGTGTTGGAGGCCGATTTGGCCGGCGAGTACGACGCCCGCAAGGCCTATAAATCCTCGCGCGAATTGTGCGAGCAGCTGGGTGATTATGTGAGCAAGAATTTGTTCGAAGAATTGCTGGGCGACGAAGAGGGCCACATCGATTTCCTCGAAACACAGTTGCAGTTGCTGAATGCAATCGGCGCCGAAAAATACACCGAACTCAATTCGGCCTCTGCCGACAAGGCCGAGTAGCGCCGTTCAATAGGGCGCGGGTGGCTCCTTGCCGAAGCCGTTGGCCTCTGTGGCGATTTCGCTACCGTCGGCGCTGCCGAGTTGCTGCAGACGCTGCACGGCTTCGGGCATCGGCCACACGGCGGCCCGCCGGTACCAGTTGATAGCAAGATCGATATCGGCGGTGACGCCGAGCCCGCGCTCATAAGCTTGGCCCAGCGCGAACATCGCCGGCTCAAATTCCTTTTCCGCAGCCGCCTGAAGCAGCGTGAGAGACTGCCCTGCATCGGACGGAACTCCCGTCCCATCTCGTAACATCTCCGCCAGTAGCGTCTGCCCAAGGGGATTGCCGGCCTCAGCCGATTCCTGGATCATCGGCAGGGCGTTGCCGAAATCGCCAGCGGCGAAGTAGGCTCGCCCCAGCCAAGCTTTGTCACCGCTCGAATTTGGATTGAGCGATAGCGCGTTCTGGCAAGCGCCAATCGCCGCATCGACATCGATCGCGCCCAGATCCTGACCGGTATCGAAAAGCCCCAGCTCATATTGCGAACCCGCCTGATCGGCGCACACCTGTTCGGCTTGGATGACTGGAATCCAGTTCTGTGAATACGTATCGCCCTGATCCGCGGCCAACTGGAAGTGATAAACCGCCGAACTGAGGTCGCGCTCGGTCCCCATGCCTTCGGCGTAGAGAAAGCCCAGTATGCTTTCGCCGAACACTGACCCTTGCGAGGCCGCCGCCTCGGCGAGATTGAAGCCCCTGGCGACATCGATCTCGACGCCCGGCCCGAACAGATAGTGGATGGCCAGCGAAGCCTGAGCATACGCATTGCCCTGACCCGCCGCCTTTTCCAGCCATTCGACCGCTTTAACCGGATCGGCCTCCACGCCGTGCCCCTGCTCGTAGAAGAAGCCGAGCTCGGCCTGCGAGGCTGCGTTGCCGAGATCGGCGGCACGCTGATGATAGTCGGCGGCGAGTGCATAGTCCTGCGTTACGCCCTCGCCCCCGAATTCGTAGAGCTGGGCAATGCCGTTTAGACCTTCGGGAGCGCCCGCATCTGCGGCCGCCTGATACCAGCGCATCGCCTCGGCAACATCGGCGCCAACGGTAAGCCCGACATGATAATTGTAGCCGAGCTTGAACAGGGCGAAGGGGTGGCCCTGTGCCGCCGCGAGGCCATAGAGCCGGTACGCCTCCTCGTAGTTCTGTTCGATATCGCTTCCGGCCTCGTAGGCCTTGGCAAGATTGACCTGCGCCGGTGCGAAGCCCGTCTCAGCTGCTGCGACCTGCAACTCCTGGCCGCGGGCATAGTCTCCGTCAATGCCGTAGCCATAGGGATTGATCAGCGCTTCCGAGAGCATTGTCAGTGCAAAGGCATTGCCGGCCGCAGCGCCAGTCTCGAGCAATTGCACCGCCTCGGCACCACGATCGATCGCGAGGTAGATGCGGGCGAGCCAGGTGCTGACGTCCGGCGACCCCGGGGATTGGCGCAGCGCTTCCTCGCAAACGGTACGCGCCGATTGGAGCAGCAGATCCTTGTTGTCGGCGACGCCGCGACCCTCGCGGCCAAATTCGAACGGCGATCCGGCGTCGTCGCCGCAGGCTTGAACCCATTCAGCGGGACTCGAGGGCGTGGTAGCGGCTGCGGCGCCCAAAGCGGTGACCGACGGTTCGGCCAGCGTCGGAGTTGCGGCAAGCAATGCCGCTCCCAAGACTGCCCTGAACCACCCCCTCATGCTTCCCTCCTGCGCTTGAAGCGATCCTAACCGAAGAGTCGCGAACGGCGATAGGTTTCGAGGCGCCGCCTAGTGCCCGGCGATGCGTCGCGCGCTGTAAGGCGCCTCCAATTTGGCGATCTCATCGGCGCTAAGCCTTAGGTCGACCGCGCCGAGCGCCTCCGTCAATTGCTCGAGCTTAGTCACACCAAGGATCGGCGCCGTGACTTCAGGCTTGGTCAGCATCCAGGCCAGCGCGATCTGCGCCATCCCGGCCTTGCGCGTCTTGGCCAGGGTTTCGACCGCACCGACGATTTCCTTGTCCTCGGCTTCGCTCTGCACATAGAGCGTCTTGCCGATGGCATCGGTCTGGCGCCGCTTGCTGTCATCATTGCCCCAGGGCTTGGCCAGCCGCCCGCGCGCCAGTGGCGACCACGGGATGACGCCGATTCCGCGGGCGGCACACAGCGGCAGCATTTCGCGCTCCTTCTCGCGATAGAGGAGGTTGAGATGGTCCTGCATGGAGACGAAGCCCGTCCAGCCATGCTGCTCCTGCGTTTTCAGCATCAGCATGAACTGCCAGGCATACATTGAGGAGGCGCCGATGTAGCGAGCCTTCCCGGCCTTAACGACGTCATGGAGGGCCTCAAGGGTTTCTTCGATCGGCGTTTTCGGGTCGAAGCGGTGGATCTGGTAGAGATCGACATAGTCCGTTCCCAGCCGTTTGAGTGAATTGTTGATCTCGCCCAGAATAGCCTTGCGCGAGAGGCCCTGCCCGTTCGGGCCGGGCCGCATGCGCCCGTGCACTTTGGTCGCGAGCACCCATTGATCGCGCGGCGCGAGTTCCTTGAGGAGCGCGCCGGTGATCTCTTCGCTAGTGCCGGACGAATACACATTGGCGGTATCGTAGAAATTGACCCCAGCCTCCCAGGCGGCACGAAAGATCGGGCGCGCCAGCTCCGTATCGAGCGCCCAGGGCCGGTCGGCGCCGCGGCCAAAACTCATGCAGCCAAGGCAAATGCGCGAGACCTCGAGCCCGGTCTTTCCCAAATTTGCGTATTCCATTGAGAAGCCCCTCTATTCGACCGCGGGGAGCCTATCAGAAACCGCCCCTCCGCTGCGAGATCGGGGCAAGCAACGTGTCGAGCCGGGCGATGGTGGTTTCGATGTCGCCCTGCCCCTCGGGCGGCGCCGGTGTGTAGGCGGGTTGCGGCGCGCCGCTGGGGAAGGCCCCGAACTGGGTGAAGAACGACACCACATCGGCGAGAACCGGCAGCCGCCAGCGCCAGAGCTGGCCGAGCGCGAAGACTGGCTCCAGATGGCCGAAGCCGTCATAATACTTCTCGGTCACCCAATCACCCGAGGCGAGCAGCTTCTTGGCGAGGCTCTGCGTGTTCTGCATACGCACGATCGGGTCGGAGGTGCCGCTGGCGAGAAATAGCGGCGGCAGGCCTGCGGTCACCAGATTGATGGGCTGCGTGCCTTCCGGATTGTCGGTATTGCCGAAAGTGTTGCGCACCTGGTCATATTCGAACGGGTAGAAATCATAGGGCCCGGAGAGAGCGGCGATGGCCCGGATCGGCATCGTGACGCCATAGTCGCGGAGGAACGATTTCTCCAGTCCCAGCATCACTGCATTGTAGGCACCAGCGGAGTGCCCAGCGATAAAGAAGCGCGACGTGTCGCCACCATACTGGGCAATATTGTCTTCGATCCATTTGACGGCGGCGGCGTTGTCGCTCAAGAAATCGGGATAGCGAACCTGCGGGTAAAGTCGGTAATCGGGTACCACCGCGACAAAGCCGTTGGCGGCAAAAGCCCGGCCGGCGAATTCATACCCGCCGCGATCCCCGCGCTCCCACGCGCCACCATAAATGAACATCACGACCGGCGCCGGGCCGGTGGGATTTTCGGGCCCATAGACATCGAGCTTCATCCGATCGCCATCGGCGAACGGAATGGCTTTGCCAAGCACGACCGCGTTGGCATCCATGGCCTGCGGCAAATTGAACATGGCCCACAGATCCTGCGCGACGGCGGGTGTGACAACCGGCAGCAGGATCGGAACGATAAGAGCAGCGAGGCGATTCAGGCGCATGGGCGGGGAGCGATTCAGGTGGGAGAAGCGGCCCCTGCTCTGCCCGGCAAACCTGAAGATATTGTGACCCGGCCGGCGCTTCGCACTCATCGAGCACTTTTGTCGTCTCCCCCGGTCGATTCCTGACACCGCCGCTCGTCATGGCGGTGAACGCGGATGAAGGAGAACTACAATGATCGCACTTGCAGATGCCCTCGCCGGATTGAAGTCCAAACTGACTGGACGGGTGATCCTGCCCGCCGATACCGATTACGACACCGCCCGAACCGTAATGTATGGCGGCTTCGACAAGAAGCCAGGCGCCATTGTGCGGGTGCGGTCAGCCGGCGACGTGCAGGCGGTGGTCAACGCGGCGCGCGAGCATGGGCTAGAACTGGCCGTACGAAGCGGCGGGCACTCCAACGCCGGGCATTCCTCAAGTGATGGCGGGCTGGTGATGGACCTGCGGGAACTGAAAGCGATAACGGTCGATCGGGCAGCTGGCACGTTGACGGCCGAAACCGGCGCAACGGCCATCGAGGTCACCAAAGCGGCGGGCGAGCATGGCATGGTGGTGGGCTTCGGCGATGCCGGTACGGTCGGCATAGGCGGCATCACGCTGGGCGGCGGCGTTGGCTACATGGCGCGCAAATATGGGCTGACCATCGACTCGCTGCTGGCCGCCGAAATTGTCACCGCCGATGGTACCATCCGAAAGCTCGATGCGGCGCACGAGCCGGAGCTGTTTTGGGCGATCCGTGGCGGCGGCGGTAATTTCGGCGTCGTGACGCGGCTCACTTTCAAGCTCAGCCCCCTGCCCCAATTCACCGGCGGCATGCTTGCTTTGCCCGCGACCGCCGAAATACTGGCCGGCTTCATTGCCGCGGCCAACGCAGCACCGGAGGAACTTTCGACGATCGCCAATGTGATGCCGGCGCCACCCATGCCTTTCCTGCCGGCCGAGGTGCACGGCAAGATGGTCATCCTCGGCATGCTGGCCTTTGCCGGCCCCCCAGACGCCGCGGAGAAGGCACTGGCGCCGTTCCGCGCGCTCGGTAAGCCCTACGCCGATTTCATCAAGGCGGGAGACTATGCCCAACTGATGTATCCCCCCGAGGATCCGGACTACCACCCGACCGCAGTTGCGCGGACCATGTACCTCAATCGGGTTGGGGCGAGCGAAGCCCAGACCATCCTTGACGAACTCGAGCACTCGGATGCGGTGTTCCGCGTCGTGCAACTGCGCGTGCTGGGTGGCGCGTCAGCACGGGTGGCGGCGGACGCCACCGCCTACGCCCATCGCAAGGCGCCGATGATGGCCAATCTCGCGGCCTTCTATACAACGCCCGAGGATAAGGCCAAGCGTGAAGCCTGGATAGCCGCATTCGGCCGGCGGATCGAGCAGGAGGAAAAGGGCGCCTATGTCAACTTCCTCGGCCTCGATGGCCCAGAACGCATGGAAGCTGCTTATCCGGACGGCACCTGGGAGAAATTGCGGCGGATCAAGAAGCAGTACGATCCTGCCAATCTGTTCCGGCTGAACCAGAACATCGCTCCAGCAGAGTAGGAGACAAATCCGCGGCGACAGGGCGTTTCCCTTCCTGTCGCCGCTCGAATGGTAGCTCGGCCAATCGGCCAAGTGGGTACCGTCGCCATTCAGGCGCAAACAAAAACGCCGCCCGGTGAGGGGCGGCGTTTCAGTTTCGACATTTCAGAGATCAGATGTTTTTGGCAGACCTGGCAGCGACCTACTCTCCCAAGTCTTGAGACTTAGTACCATTGGCGCAACGGGATTTAACGGTCGAGTTCGGGATGGGATCGGGTTCTGAGCCCCGTGCAAT
>JBDSEK010000006.1:0-9980 GCA_039920085.1 Devosia sp.
GTCGGCGCGGCCCTCATTTCTCGTCTTCTTGCGGACCCGCAATTTGGCGCCGCCGAAATCGTCGCCCTTTGTCACAACCGCACCCTACCGCCGCATCCTCGCGTCGCGATTGTGCGCGGATCGATTGGCGATGAGAAATGCGTCGCCGAGGCAATGAGCGGGGTGACGCATGTCTTTCACCTCGCGACGGTCAAAGAGGACGCCGCGCAAGTCATCGACATATCCATCAAGGGGCTCTTCCTTCTGCTCGAGGCGGCAAGGACGAGCCCCACACTCCGCCAGTTCGTGCTCGTTGGAGGGGATGCGGCAGTTGGGCATTGTTTGGTGCCGCGCGAGTTGCCCGTAACAGAAGCATCGCCACACCGGGCCTACCCGGGCGTCTACGCTTTCTCCAAAGTGCTCGAGGAGGTGATGGTCGAGCAGTATCGGGAGCAGTACGAGCTTCGGACCACGATCCTCAGAGCGCCGTGGATCATGGAGAAGGACGATTTCCGTTTTGCCCTCAGCTTCGGCCCGGACCAATTTGGCGGCCCCTCGTGGGACACCCTGATTTCAAAAGAGGAGCGAGAACGCTTTGCCACGGAGAATTGCGTTCCACTCCTGCTCGACACCGGGGGCGGCCCGTTGAGGCGCAACTTTGTTCATTTATCCGATCTGGTGGAGGCCCTGATCACAGTGATCGACAATCCAGCCGCCATTGGCGAAATGTTCAACATCGCCATGACGATCCCCGTCGACTATAGCCAAGTCGCCAGCATCCTGGCAGCGACCCGCCAGATGCGTCCGGTCGAGATCAAGACGAGTTTTCACTCCAATTTTCTGTCGACCGACAAGGCGCGCCAGCGGCTGCGCTGGCTTCCAAAAGTGGAACTGCCGCAACTCATCGAGAGCGCATTTTCGTACCAACGTCGCGCCGACGATCCGCGCAAGATTTGGTATCAGGGTTAGGCCGGCGCCGCAGGCGACGAAGTCCGGGACATCGCATCAGCACCCGCAACCCCCATCGACGCCATGACCCAGAAGCATGCGCAGCGCACATCGCCCCATCCCTGGATCGACACGGTTTGGCAGACGATTTGTCTCGAGGACGGGGTTTACCGAGCCACCCCCGATGGCTCCTGGGATCTGATCCTCAGCGTCTCACCCGACGATGAGCCGACGGTTTTCCTGAGCGGACAGGCTACCGAGCCGGTCGATGTGCCCTATGTCGCGGGCGAGCGCTCGGTGGTCATTTCGTTCGCCGCCCATGTCTACCTTGCGGCCGAAAGTGAGGTGAGGACCGGCGCGACCATTCGCCTGCTGCAGGTGCAGGACGAGCAGTTCAATCTTGACGGGACGGACCTGCCGCTGCCGACATTTGCCAATGCCGAAGACCTCATCGACCGGATGATCCGGGCAGGGCTGCTGAAATCGGACGATCTCGTCGCGAGGGCCTTCTCCGAAAAGCCCAAGGCCGCATCGAAACGCTCGGTTCAGCAGCATTTCAAGCGAACGACCGGCATCACCTTGAAGGACTTTCAGATGATCCGCCGCGCCCAGGAGGCGGTGCGGCGGTTGAAGCGCGGCGAAGCTCCGGCGGCGGTTGCCGCTGAACTCGGCTATGCCGATCAGCCGCACATGATCAAATCCATCAAGACCATCATGGGGCATCTGCCATCCGATCTGGAGCTGGTCCACAAGCTATGAGCGCCAGGCGGGAAGTCCCGCCCGGCGCCTGGACAGTGCAGAGCGCGATCAGCCCTTGAGGAGCGCCGCGAACTGGCGGATGTCGCCGACAAAGAAGCCGGGATCTTCCCAGGCCGCGAAGTGGCCCGCCTTCTCCATGTCGTGGAACTGAACCACATTCCCCGATGTCTGCCGATCCGCCCATTCACGTGGCAGGCGTACGCCTCCGGGGATGGGGACTTCGCTGGCGACCGCAACGGGAATATTGGTGTTGTTGCCCTTGATAGTCGGCGGCTGCATCGCACTCTGGTTGTAGACCCGGAAAGACGACGGCGCCGTTTCGGTTAGCCAATAGATCATGATGTTAGTGATCAGCTCGTCACGGCCAAACCGTGCATCCGCTTCGTCGCCGACGCCCATTCCGGCCATGAAACTCATGATCCAGGCCGCCAGACCCACCGGCGAGTCGTTCATCGCGAATGCCAGACTCTGCGGCTTGGTGGCATGCACGAGATTGAAGGCACCGTAGGCAAAGAACCACTGCTGGATGGCGCCGGCATAGGCTTGCTCCGGCGGGGTCAGGACCGCGAAATCCGTGCTCTGGTCCGGATAGCCGACATCGGTTACGTGATAGCCGAGCAACACCTCCGGATGACGCTGGGCCAGCGACATCGCTATGATGGAGCCGCCGTCACCGCCCGCCGCGATGAACTTTCCATAGCCGAGCGTCTCATTCACCAGACGAGCGAACAGATCGGCGACTCTGTCCATCGGCAGGGCGGTCTTGCCGGAAAAGCCCGTCCCGGGAATGGAGGGGACGATGACATGGAAGTCCTCCGACAACTGCGCGATCACCCGGTGATAGCGATAGAACGAATCCGGCCAGCCATGCAGCAACAGGAGCGGGATCGCGTTCGGGTTCTTTGAGTGTTGGTGGACGAAATGCAGATCGATCCCGTCGATGCTGACCTTGAAATTGGCAAGCGCATTCAAGCCCGCCTCGGCCCGCCGCCAGTCATAATCATTGAGCCAGTAATCGGTCAGCCGCTTCATGTAGTCGAGATTGGTTCCCGTAGCCCAGCCCGCATCGGCCGGCTCATCGGGCCAGCGCGTGTGCTGGAGCCGATATTTCAAATCGGCCAACTGGGCCTCGGGCACGGCAATGTTGAAAGCTGTTGGTTTGGTCATGGCAGGGATCTCCTGTGAGAAAGTGGTTTTGCTGGCGACGCCGCCGAGCAGGGCTGAGGCGGCAAGGGTCTTGGAAACTTGACGGCGGTTCATCTCTCATCTCCGGCGCGTTGTGATGAGGTGAGGCTAGGCGGCGCGGCGACGAAGCGATTGTAAAAATGCGCAAATCATCGGCGCAGCGCCGGCGGTGAACGTCCACATTTGGCGCTCTTGGAGCGGCCGGCTGCGGCGTCGGTCGGAACCCCTTTTGCATCGAGCCGTTGGGTCGGCATCCGACGAAAGGCGGTACCCAAAATGCGCAATTCAAAGATCAAAGTTGAAGATGTCGAACTGGCAGCAACGATCGCGGGCGACCCGTCAAAGCCGGGGCTGGTATTGCTTCATGGCTGGCCGCAATCGAGAGCGGTGTATGACGGCGTTGTCGACGCGTTGGGCGAGGACTTCTTCGTGCTTGCCTTCGATCTTCCGGAAATCGGCGGCTCGCGCGGCGCGCCCAAATCGGCAGAGAAGCGCGCGCTGGCCGATATTGTTATCTCCGCCGCCGAAAGTGCCGGAGCCAAATCGATCATCGTCGCTGGGTTCGACGTTGGCGGCATGATCGCCTTCGCGGCTGCCCGCGAGCATGGTGCCCGTATCGCAGGCGCCGTCGCGGCCAACACTGTTATCCCGGGTGCTGACCCATGGAGCAAGGTTCTGGCCAACCCGCATATCTGGCACTTCGCCTTCCACACGATCCCGGGCTTGCCCGAAACGCTGGTGGACGGTCACCAGCGCGCCTATTTCGATTTCTTCTTCGATTTCCTCGCGGGCAACCCCAAGGCGCTAGGACCGGAGCTACGCGATAAGTTTGCGGCGGCCTATGAGCGCCCTGCGGCGCTGACGGCCGGCTTCGACTGGTACAGGGCGCTTGAGGCGGACGCCAAACTCAACGGCCGACATAAACGCATCACGACGCCGATGCTCTATCTGCGCGGCGACGCCGACAGCGCGGCGCTCGATGAGTACGCTGCCGGGCTGAAGGCCGTGGGCGTCGAGAACCTCTCGACCGGCATCATTCACAAAAGCGGAGAGTTCCTTCCAGTCGAGGCGCCCGACGCATTTGTCGATGCGCTACGGCAGTTCGGGGGTGTCTTGCGGCAGAAGGCGAAGGCGGCGGCCTGAGTATCAGTTGGCCCGTCGCCCTCAAAAGGGAAGCTAAAGCACTCTGCAGGGCGTGACGCGGATGAGGACTTTGTCTTGCTCGAATTCGCTCTCGAGCCTCAGACGATAGTCGTGCCACCAGACTTCATCGATCTCGTCCACCAAGACCTCGACGATGATGATCCGGTCGCGCTCGATGGACATCGCGCGCTTCCAAAATCCCTCCGCCGGCTCCCGTGTGTAAGCCGTCGCGCCGCCAAAACGGTCGGCGAGGCCTTTGACGATCCCCTCGATGACTTCGAGATCGATGGGGCGTCCGGTCCGGGTGTCCAATGGCAGGAAGATTTCAATAATATTGGTCACTTCAGCTCATCCTGGGCCAGGGTCGACTGAGCCTCTACCGTCAAGCCGTCCACCGCCCCGGCCAGGTCAGGCCCATAACGGGGTGACACACATGTCCGTTCCGGAAAAGCAGGCCTTGGAACGTCCGCTTGGCGCAAGACGCGTTCGCTTGGCTCATAATCTGCGCTGGCGCATAATGGGCGAGAGTTCGGAGACCAGCCAGCCGATGCCGGCAGCGGGCAACAGCGATGAGGTTTATGCCGCGCGGGCCGAGACCGACCGCCGGCTGGCCGCCGCCATGGCTGCCGCGCAGAGTGGTGACCGCGCGGCCTATGAGACGGTGCTGCGCCACTGCGTGCCGATCGTCGAGCGCATCGCGCGCCATCAGGGCGCAACAGCCGACTTCCTCGACGACGTGGTGCAGGACGTGCTGATGACTGTGCACGGCGCGCGGGCCAGCTACGATCCGTCGCGCTCGTTCATGGCCTGGCTGACGGCGATCACGCAGCGCCGAACCATCGATATCTTTAGGAAGCGCGGCCGTCGCGGCGCGCGAGAAATCTACGCGCCCACAGCCTTCGAGACCACCGCGGCGCCGGACAACCCGGAGCGCGACGCGGTGCGCCGGGGCGAGGCAACGCAGCTCCACGCTTTGGTCGCCGATTTGCCGGAGGGGCAGCGCGAAGCGGTGCGGGCGCTGGCGCTTGAAGAATATTCGCTCGAGGATGCATCTAAATCGACCGGCCGAACGAAAACGGCATTGAAGGTGAATCTGCACCGGGCGATCAAAACCCTGCGAGCCCGCATGGGCGGCGGGCCCGAAGCCGGTGGAGAGGCGTCGTGAAAAGGATGGCCCATGTCTGAGGGCGGCGACATTTCGCGCCTGATCGGCGAACTCGGTGCCGATCTGAAGCCGGTGCGGCGCCTCCCGCCGCCCTGGCTGCGCGCGCTTGTCTGGCTGGGCGTGGTGCTGGTGGTCGCCCTCATCCTCGTCGCGACGCGCACGCTCCTGCCGGCGCTCGGCATTATCGGCAACGACCCGTTCATGCTGCCGGGCGCCTACGCCTCGCTGGCCACCGCCGCATTGGCCGCGATTGCGGCCTTCGAGCTGAGCCTGCCCGACCGCAGCGACTGGTGGGCGCTGTTGCCGGTTCCAGCGCTGCTCGTCTGGATTGCCCTTAATGGGCTCGGCTGCCTCGCAACGCTGGCGATACCGGGGACTGAGACCTCGCCCTTCCAGTTCATGGTGTGCCTCGGCCTGATCTTTGCGATCTCTCTGCCGCTGACGGCGGCGATGCTTTTGATGCTCCGCCGCGCCAGGCCGCTGCGGCCGCTGCGTGTCGGCATCCTGGGCGGATTGGCCGCATCGGCGGCCGCGGCGACGCTGCTGATCCTGATCCACCCCCATGATTCCGCCGTGCTGGATCTCGCCGCGCATGCGGTCGCGGTGGCCATCATCATCGGGCTCAACACGCTGCTCGGCGGCCGCCTGCTGGTGCCGGCGAATAAATTCCGCCGCGCCGCGTAACCTTCTCCGACTTTCCCGCGAATACGGAAGCATGGACGGCCGAGAGGCCGTACCGCACCAGGTTTTTGAAATCACATTGCGAGGAATGCAGCATGACGCACCATTTGCGCCACACCACGACTTTTGTCTCCGCCATCGCCCTGATCGCCGCTTTGGCTACACCCAGCTTTGCCCAGGATGCGATGGCCACCGACGCGATGTCGGGCGAACCCATGGCGATGTCGAGCGAGGCGATGGCCTCGGACGCCATGGCCACCGATGGCATGGCCCCGATGGCCACAGACGCCATGATGGACGACATGGCCATGGCCAACGACATGATGGGGATGGGCGACCCCATGATGGCCGGCGGCAAGACCATCATGATCACCATCGAGAATGTGCTGACCGGCCAGCCCTTCTCGCCCTCCTTCTTCGAGGCCCGCACCACCGACTCCGCGCCGCTGTTCAAGCTCGGCGACAAGGCGTCGGACGCTCTCGCGGCTGTGGCGGAAGGCGGCAACATCGGCATGTTCTCGGTGGGCGCCGCCAAGAACGAAAGCTCGACGCTGGGCGATGCCTCGCTCGCCATCCACACGCTTCCCGGCCAGACGCGCACGCTGATCATCCATGTCGACGAGAAGCACCCGCTGATCGACGGCGTCTGGATGCTCGGCAACACCAATGACGGCTTCTCGGGCGTCAGCGCCGTCGATGCGTTCGCACTGACCGCGCCAGTGACCCTCGACGTGCTCGGCTATGATGCCGGCTCGGAGATCAACAGTGAGAAGAAGGGCTTCCTCGGGGCTCTGGGCGGCGGCAATGAGCGCGATCCGGAGAATGGCGTAATCGCCAAGCATCAGGGCATCCGTGGCGACGCCGATGCGCCCAGGGACTGGAATTGGGACACCAACGCGCCGGTCGCGCACGTCACCTTCACGCCCCTCAACTAACACCGTCGGCGGGCCGGACACACCGGCCCGCTCCACCCACGCTACACACCGAGTGCAACGCCATGACTCTCAGATTCGACGGCATCGTCAAACCGCTGCGGCGGGGCGGCTGGAGCGCCCGGGGCGTGGTCATCGCCACCCGGCATGGCCAGCTCATCGAAACCCAGATTGGGCCGAAGGAATTTCCCGAGAGGGAATTGTCCGAACACTGGCTCCGTCAAATTGCCGCTGAGCTTTCTATCGAAACAGTCCGAGTCACTAACGGGTCCGGAGCGTTCGATCGGGTCATCGCAGCGGTTGGACAAGTCGTCCCGCTTGCCCGGTCAGTCTGAGCTGACCCAGATCACGCCACACGGCGTGGGCAGAGGCGATTTGTTCTGGATCGACCAACATGTTGAGTCTAAACAGGACCTGCTCTGGCCGGGCGACGCACAGGCGAGTTGGACCCACTACAATGGAACTTACCGATCGTTTTGTACCTCGGAGTGAGGACGTCGCCTCCGAGGGGTTCGACGGCGAATTTGTCGTCCTTGACTTGAAGAGCGGGAAATATTTCAGCCTCATTGGCGGCGCGGGCGTCGTGTGGCGGGGTCTCATGTCGGGGCACTCGATCAAGACCCTTTGCGCGCAACTCGCCCCCGCGGATTCGCGCCGCGCGGATGTGGCACGCTTGATCGAAACTCTCGTCGGACACGGTCTGATCGTGGTTGCATCCGGGCCGGCCCCTGTGCCTCCTCACGATGTGACCGTCGAGCTTGCGGGTGCCAGCGGAACGTTCACAATCGAGACGTTCGATGATCTCGCCGACTTCATGCTTGCCGATCCGATCCACGATGTCGACCCAGACACTGGTTGGCCGACAATGCCGACCAAGCAAGACTGAGCCGTCGCAGGCGATCCACTCTCTAACAAAACGGCGATGGAGTTCTCGTTGAAACTTGCCGTCTCTCTGTGTGGCTGCCAGTGCCGTCGCCGTTTGGAGTTACGCGAATAGTGGCGAGTATTTCGGCTACCGACGGGAAGCGCAAAGTGGCGGTGCTGATGCCCGCCTGGAACGCGGAACGCTACATTGGCGATGCCATAGGGTCGCTCCTTGCGCAGCGCGACGCGGCAAAGCTGGACATCATTGTCGTCGACGACGGATCGACCGATGCGACCCAAGCAGTCTTAGCAGATCTCGCTCGAGCGTCACCGGAGGTCAGGCTGATTGCCACGACGCATGTCGGCGTCCCTCGTGCGCGCAATATCGCGCTCGATGCCATAGCGCCCGACACCGACTTCGTGGCTTTCCTCGATGCGGATGATCTGTCGGCGCCCGGACGGTTTGCGCGCGCTCTGCCTGCCTTGTCTGGAGGAAACATCGACGTACACTGGGCCATGACCCAGAGCTTCGTCGATGGCGCCGAGATTGGAGGGGAGAATTCGTCCCCGCCCGAGCGCGGCTCGCAGCTCGGCGCTGTCCTCTGCACTACGGCGGCCCTGCGTGCTGTGGGCCATTTCAATGCAGCCCTCTCGCTGGCTGAGGACGTAGATTTCCTGCTGCGGCTGCTCGAGACGAGTCCGCGTCTCGAACTGAGTTCGGACGTCGCGGTGCTCTACCGTCTGCATGCCAGCAACACGACGCGCGATACTGCATCAAAGCGGCGCTACCTCACAAAGGCCTATCTCGCAGCGGCCCACCGAAGAAGGCACGGCGCGCCCGCAATTCCCGCCGGGCTGTTTCAGCCAGGCGAAAGGTGAGTGGCGTGACCCCCGATCCCTACAGTGTCGTCATCCCAGCCTATGCGGCCGCGAAATTCATCGGCGAGACGATCGCATCCGTCCTCGCTCAGACCGTCCCGCCGGAGCGGATCATCGTCGTCGACGACGGCTCGCCTGACGACACAGCAGCTGTGGTCGAGGCGATGGCCGGACCGATCGTCTGCGTCCGGGGTGTCAATACCGGCCCCGGTGGCGCCACGACGCGCGGTATCTCAATGGTTGGGACACAGTTTGTGGCAACGCTCGACCACGACGATTTGTGGATCCCCAACAAAGCCAAACTCCAATTGTCACGACTGCGAATTTCGCCGGAACTTGCCGGTGTATTCGGGCGGGTCGCGCAGTTCACCGGCGATCCGGGGGACGCCGATCTTGGCCATTCCCACGAGGGTTGGACACGTACGACGATGTTCATGCGCACCGAAGTCGCAAAGGGCGCGGGGCCCATGCTCGACCACCCCAGCCGGCTGGGCGAGTTCATCGACTGGCTCGCGCGCATACGCGAGGCCGGACACCTCATGGAAATGATGCCCGAAACTCTCGCACTACGACGGATCCATCCGGGCAGCCTGTCTGCGCGCAGCCGACGGGAACTCGCAAACGGCTACCTTCATGTCGCGCGAGAAGCACTGCTTCGCCGGAGGCGCTAGCGACCACGATGCCGGCTGCGAGATCAACAGCGGTGGCTTTCGACCGCTGGCTTGTGTCACGCCCGCACCTGGCCTTGTCACAACCTGATGCCTGACGGCCGTTGCGCCAATAAATAGGCATGCTACCGCGCGGAACCAACTTGTGTTGACAAACCAAACAGTCAACCTTTATCAAAGTGGTCTGTCCACTTCATCAGAGTGGTCGGTCCACTTGCGTCAAAGTGGCCAGGCCACTTTTCGAGATAGGATCGCCGTGTGGAGAGCATTTCTTGCCGTAATGCCTTAGTGCTCGGGGGTGTTAGGCGTGCGGTCGATGCGGCGCAGCTGACGCGCGTTGTCGGAAATCTGGTCGCCAAACGGTTCGCCGCAAAGTGACCGACCAGGGATTGAATTCGCCGGGGACCACTGAAGCGGGCTTGCGGTCAGCTGAGCCAGTAGAAGACGGCGCAGCCGGCGCGCTCCGGCTCGTGCAGGCGTTCCTTCACCAGCATCCGACGGCCGTACCGCTTCTTGTGTTGTTGCTTGCGACCGCGGCGTTCTCGCTGCTGGTCGGGCCAAGATTCTTTGCACCATACAATTTGTCCCTTGTGCTGCAACAGGTGACCATCGTCGGAACTCTCGCCATTGCCCAGACGCTGGTCGTTCTGACGGGAGGAATTGACCTCTCCGTTGGTGCGGTCATGGTTCTGTCGGCCGTTATCATGGGGCGTCTGGCAATAAAATACGGGATCCCGGTTGAACTCTCGCTGCTCATCGGCATTGCGACTGGCCTGT
>JBDSEK010000007.1:0-19797 GCA_039920085.1 Devosia sp.
GCCGGAGCAAAGCCCTTGGCCTTGCGCTGCTCGGCATCGACCAGTTCGTTGAACACCAGAAACAGGCGATAGGGATCGATCGAGCCGGCGTCGAGATCGTCGTCGCCATATTTGGAATCGTTGAAGTGGAAGCCGCCCAGTTTGCCGAACTGGATCAGCCGAGCGACGATCATCTCGATGTTGACGTTGGGCGCGTGATGGCCGAGGTCGACGAGGCAATAGGCCTTGTCGCCAAGCTCCTTGGCGATCAGATAATTGGTGCCCCAATCCTGCACTACGGTTGAATAGAAGGCAGGCTCATACATCTTGTGCTCGGTGAAGAGCTTCCAGTCGTCCGGCAGACCGGCGTAGATCTCGGCCATCGCCTCGAGATAGCGGGTGAAGCTCTTGGTGAAATCGGCCTGGCCGGGAAAGTTGGTGCCATCGCCGATCCATACCGTCAGCGCCTTGCTGCCGATGGTCTTGCCGATTTCGATGCATTCGAGATTGTGCTCAACCGCCTGGCGGCGGGTGCCCTTATCGGCATGCGAGAGCGAACCAAATCGGTAGGAAAGTTTCTGGTCCTTCGCGTCCGAGAATGTGTTGGAGTTCATGGCGTCAAAGCCTAGGCCGAACCGGCTTGCGGCCTGCTTCAGCCGGTTGGCATCGGCCTTATCCCACGGAATATGGAGCGAGACGGTGGGCGTGGCGCGGGTGAGCTCGTTGATGACGGCGCAATCCTCGAGCTTGTCGAAGATGTCGCGAGGTTCGCCCGTGCCGGGGAAACGGGCAAAGCGCGTGCCGCCGGTGCCGACACCCCAGGAGGGGACCGCGACGTGGAAGGCCGCGACCTTGTCGCGGATGGCATCGATCTTGATGCCACGCCGATCAAGCTGTTCGCCCAAATGAGCATAGTCGCGATCGAGTGCGCCTTGGCGCTGCTCGTTGTCGGCCGCGATCAACTCGGCGGCGATCATCTGTTCGGTCATGGCGTGCCCTCAGCGCGTAAATGACTGGGCGTTGCCCGCGTCCACATTAATGATGTTGCCGGTCGATTTCGCCGACATATCTGAGGCGAGGAAGAATATCGCCTCGGCGATGTCCTCCGGAAACACTGAGCGCTTCAACATCGAGCGCTGGCGGTAGTGCTCCTCGAGATCGTCGGTCGACATCTTGTAAGCGGCGGCGCGCTGCTCCTTCCATTCGCCGGTCCAGATCTTGGAGCCCCGCAATACCGCGTCGGGATTGACGGTGTTGACGCGGATTTGCGCGTCGGCGCCCTCGAGGGCGAGGCAGCGGGCGAGATGGATTTCGGCGGCCTTGGCGGTGCAGTAGGCGCTGGCATTGGGCGAGGCTGCGAGGCCGTTTTTGGACGCTACGAACACCACATTGCCACCGGTTTTTTGCACGCGGAACAGCTTGAACGCTTCGCGCGAAACAAGGAAATAGCCGGTCGCCAGGATGTCGATGTTCTTGTTCCACAGCGCCAGGGTCGTCTCTTCGATCGGCGCCGACGAGGCAAGGCCGGCATTGGAGACGAGGATATCGATGCCGCCAAATTCGACGGCGGATTCGACGAAGCCGGCAATCACCTGCTCTTCCTTGGTGACGTCGATCTTGACCGGTCGCACGAAGTCCTTGCCGAAGGCTTTGCCCAGTTCGGCGTTGGCTTCGGTCAGCGCAGTCTCATCTATATCGGCGAGAACAACGCAGGCGCCTTCGCCCAACAACCGTCGTGCCGTGGCGCGACCGATGCCGCCGGCGCCGCCGGTGACCAAAGCAATGTGCCCGGCAAGCGATTTGGGCATGGGCATGCGCTGGAGCTTGGCCTCTTCGAGCAGCCAATATTCGATGTCGAAGGCTTCCTGCTCGGGCAGGCCCCGATATTCGGAGACGCTGGAGGCGCCGCGCATCACATTGATGGCGTTGACGTAAAACTCGCCCGAAATGCGGGCCGTCGCTTTGTCCTTGGCGAAGGTCAGCATACCCACCCCCGGAACCAGATAGACCACGGAGTTCGAGTCCCGCATGGCAGGGCTGTCGGCGTGTTTGCAGCGGTCGTAATAGGCCGCGTAGTCGGCCCGATAGGCTTCGGTCGCGGCGGCGAGGCCGGCCACCACGCCATCGATATCGGGCTTACCGGGGTCGAATTCCACCACCAGCGGACGGATCTTGGTGCGCAGGAAATGGTCGGGGCAGGAAGTCCCGAGGGCCGCGAGGGGTTTGAGGTTTTTGGACGAGACGAATTCAAGGACGGCGGGGCTGTCGTCGAAATGGCCGAGCTTAAGCGAATCCTTGCCAATCAACCCGCGGATCGCCGGCATCAAGCGTGCGGCGATGGCGCGGCGTTCGCCCGCGGGCAGCGGTTTCACCGCTTCGCCGCCGAAGATGGTCTTGCCGGCGGTCCTCGTTTCAAACCAGGCGATGGCCTTGTTAATGGTCGCGATGGTTTGTTCGTAACACTCCTTGGGCGTGTCGCCCCAGGTGAAGAGCCCGTGGCTTTCAAGCACCAGGCCCTTGGCCTTGGGGTTGTCGAGGCAGAATTTCTCGAGCCACAGGCCGAGCTCGAAGCCTGGCTTCTTCCAGGGCAGCCAGCCGATCTCGTCGCCGAAGATCTCCTTGGTCAGGGCCCTGGAATCCTTGCTCGCCGCGATCGCGATAATGGCGTCGGGATGCATGTGGTCGACGAAATTGTGCGGTACGAACGCGTGCAGCGGCGTATCGATCGAGGCGGCGCGCGGATTGAGGTTGAAGGTCGCGTGCGGCAGATATCCGACCATTTCGTCTTCGAACTGGACGCCGCGATAGAGCTTCTTGAGGGCCTTCAGCTTGTCCATGTAGAGGGTGGCAAAGCCATCAAGCTTGATCGAGGCGCTGTCGCCGCCTGAGCCCTTTACCCAGAGTACTTCCACGGGCTCGCCGGTCAGCGGATCCTTTTCTATGATCTTGGATGACGTGTTGCCGCCACCATAATTGGTGACGCGTTTGTCCGAACCCAGAATGTTGGAGCGATAAACCAGCCGTTCGGCCTCGTTGAGACCGGCAGCCTTGGCGTCGTCCCAAAGGTCGAGGAGGCGCGGGCGCGCAGCGCTATCAGGCATGGAAACCTCCCCAGATGCCGTGTTCTTGTGGTGACGCCAGATGCACATCAAGGCCCCGGCCTGTCAATCAGAAACGATCAGACTTGAGCGAAGCTGATCGAAGGCCGATTGACTCTGATCGGACAGCGTGAGACGGAATGCGCCGGGAGAGATATTTTGCACGAATCCGAGCGCCACAGGGTCATCCTCAGCGCCGTCCAGTCGCGCTCCGTTGCGACGGTGGGCGACCTTGTCGAGCTCACCGGTACGTCGGAAGCGACGATCCGGCGTGACATTGCGGGGTTGCATTTATCGGGCCAGCTGCGGCGGGTACGTGGCGGCGCCGAGGCGGTCAATCCACCCAGCCAATCGGGCCTGGTCGGCCGCCCCTTCTCGGTCAATGAGACGATCAACGCGCCGCTCAAACGCAGCATCGCCCGCGCCGCGGTGGAACTCTGTCGCGACGGCGAGCCCATCATCATCAATGGGGGCACCACCACTTACCAAATGGTGTTTCCGCTGGTTAACCGCCGCTTGCAGGTGTTCACCAATTCCTTCCCCATCGCCGAGCATTTGCTGCACCATTCGCGCAATAGTGTGATGGTACCGGGTGGCACGATTTATCGTGAACAGAACATAATTCTAGCGCCGTTCGAGAACGACGTGTCCCGCAATTTCTATGCGCGCAAGATGTTCATGGGCGCGCAGGGTATCGGTCCGCATGGTATCATGGAGACCGACCCGCTGCTGATCCAGGCCGAGCAAAAGCTCATCAGCCAGGCGGATGAGTTGATCCTTCTTGTCGACTCGTCCAAATTCCGGGCCCGTTCCAGCCTCATTCTTTGTCCATTGGAGCGCGTCCACACTGTCATCACCGATCACGGCATCCGCGATGAGGACCGGCAAATGCTCGATACTGCCGGTATCCGCATCATCATCGCCGAGGCCGGTGAGGCAATTCAGGAAGACTCAATGTCGGTCGCATAAGCGGCCGGTATCATGCACCCGCTCAGGAGGAAAACTATGAGCTTGCTAAAGAAACTGGCCTTTGCCGCAGCTCTGGCAGCAGTCACGCTGTCAGTGCCGGCGGCGATGGCCCAGACCAAGATTGCCCTCGTCGTCAAATCGCTCGGCAACGGCTTCTTCGATGCCGCCAACAAGGGCGCGCAGGAAGCGGCGGCGGAGATCGGCGGAATTGAGGTCATCTATACCGGTCCGACCACGGCATCAGCCGAAGGCCAGATCGAGATCATCAATTCGCTGATCGCGCAGAACGTCAATGCGATCGCGATTTCGGCCAATGATGCCGACGCTCTCGTGCCGGTGCTCAAGAAGGCCATGGAACGTGGCATTGTTGTAATTTCGTTCGACTCGGGCGTTGCCCCTGAAGGCCGGATGATGCAGCTCAATGCGTCGGGCACGCAGCTCATCGGCGACACCATCATCAAGATGGCGGCCGATCAGCTTCCGGATGGCGGCGACGTGGCGATCCTTTCGGCTTCGTCCACCGCAACCAACCAGAACGCCTGGATCGAAGCGGCCAAGGCCAGCCTGCCGACCAAGTTCCCCAAGATCAATCTGGTGGACGTGGTCTATGGCGACGACGATTCAGTGAAGTCGACTAACGAAGCCAAGGGCCTGATTGCGAAGTACCCGAACCTCAAGGCGATCATCGCACCGACCACCGTCGGTGTGGTTGCCGCCGCGCAGGTGGTGACGGATATGGGCCTGATCGGCAAGGTCAATGTCGTCGGCCTCGCGCTGCCGTCCGAGTTCAAGCAGTTCATTGACAACGGCTCCTCGACCGCGGCCGCGCTGTGGAATCCGATCGACCTTGGCTACTCCGCCATCCAGATCGCGTCGCAGCTCGTCAACAAGACGGCTGAGGCGAAGCCGGGTGCCACGATCTCGATCGGCCGCGTCGGCTCGATCACGCTCGACGATAACCTGTCGGCGGACATGGCCCCGCCCTTCGAGTTCAACAAGAGCAACATCGAAGAGTTCTCCAAGATCTACTAAGAGAACCCCTCAGCAGGCCCGGCGGCACAACGCCGGGCCTGTCACGGCGGCGCGATAGAGGTTACTCTTCGCGCCCATCTGTTGCTGGAAGCATGACGCAACCCAAGCTCACATTGTCGGGTCTGTCCAAGAGCTTTCCGGGCGTGCGTGCATTGCACGATGTCAGCCTCGAACTCTATCCAGGCGAGGTGACTGCGCTTATCGGCGAAAATGGCGCGGGCAAGTCGACATTGGTCAAGGTGCTGACCGGCATCTACCCGCCGGACGAAGGCCAGATCATGCTCGATGGCAAGCCCATCGTGCTGGGCTCGGCACATCGCGCCTTCGAGCTGGGCATCACCGCCATTCATCAAGAGACGGTGCTGTTCGACGATCTCTCGGTGGCCGAGAACATCTATCTTGGCCATACGCCCAGAACACGCTTCAAGACAATCGATTGGCAAAAGATGCGCGCCGATGCGCGCGTGCTGCTCAAGGATATGGGTGCGGGCCACATCGATGCCGATACCAGGCTGCGCGATCTTGCGATCGCCAACAAGCATCTGGTTGCCGTAGCGCGCGCCATGTCGATCGACGCTGAAGTCGTGATCATGGATGAGCCAACCGCCGCTCTCAGCTACAAGGAGATCGAAGATCTTTTTGCCCTGCTCGAACTGCTGAAGCAAGACGGCAAAGCGGTGCTGTTTATCTCGCACAAATTCGAGGAGATCTATCGCATCGCCGATCGCTTCGCGGTGTTCCGCGATGGGGAGATGGTGGGCAAGGGACTGATCAAGGAGACCAGCCAGAGCGACGTCATCAGGATGATGGTCGGCCGGTCGGTCGATCACATTTTCCCGGAGCGGCAAAAGTCGGCCGGCGTGCCGGTGCTCGAGGTCAGCGATCTCAGCCATCCAACCGAATTCGATGGCATCAATTTCACCCTCCATGCCGGCGAGATTCTCGGCTTTTACGGGCTTGTCGGCGCGGGGCGCTCGGAGATCATGCAGGCCATTTTCGGCTTGACCAAAACCTCGCGCGGCAGTGTCGCGCTCGATGGAAAGGTGCTGAGCGTTGCATCGCCGGCCGATGCGATCGAGGCCGGCATCGTGTATGTGCCTGAAGAGCGCGGCAAGCAGGGCGTAGTGGTCGATCTGCCGATTTTTCAGAATGTGGCGCTACCATCGCTCAAAAAAACCGGCCGCAATGGCTTTCTCGCTCTGGCCAATGAATTTGCGCTTACCCGGCAATATACCGAACGGCTCGATCTGAGAGCGGCATCGCTCAGCCAGAATGCGGGCACGCTGTCGGGCGGCAATCAGCAGAAGATCGTCATAGCCAAATGGCTCGCTACTCAGCCGCGGGTGATCATATTGGACGAGCCCACCAAAGGCATCGATATCGGCTCGAAGGCGGCGGTCCATGCATTCATGGCCGAACTGGTGGCCGAGGGGCTGGCGGTGATCATGGTATCGTCGGAGCTGCCCGAGATCATGGGCATGTCCGACCGGATCGTGGTGATGCGCGCCGGACGGATGGTCGAGGTGCTCGAGAACAAGGATTTGACCGCTGACCGGGTGGTGCGGCTCGCCATAGGCGCACACGACGAGGCCGCGGCGTGACGAGACTTCTGAGGGCGCGCGAGACCTGGCTGGCACTGGCAATCATCGCGCTGCTCGCGGCGATCAGCCTCAGAGCCCCCAATTTCACACGGCCCGACAATCTGGCTTCAATCTTCAACGACACCGCGATCCTGATGATCCTGGCTCTGGGCCAGATGGTGGTGATCCTGACCCGCTCGATCGATCTCAGCATCGCGGCCAATGTGGCGCTGTCAGGAATGGTCATCGCGTTGGTCAACCAGGCGTATCCGGGGGTGCCGGTGCCGCTCTTGATCGTCGCGGCGCCGCTGCTCGGGCTGGCGTTCGGCGCGATCAACGGCTTCCTGGTGTGGAGGCTCGACATCCCTTCGATCGTTGTGACGCTGGGGACGCTGACAATCTATCGCGGCCTGACGTTCCTGATCGCCGGCGGGCAATGGGTCAATGCCGATGAGATGACCGCCGACTTCATCGCCATAACCCGGATCACGCTATTGGGCCTGCCGCTGCTCAGCTGGGTCGCACTGCTGGTCGCGGTGAGCTTTTATGTGGTGATGACGCGCACGCCGATCGGCCGATCGATCTACGCGATCGGCGTCAATCCAACGGCATCGGTCTATGCGGGGATTGACCTGGGCCGCACCAAGTTCATCGCGTTCTGTATCTCGGGCGTGGTGGCGGGACTGTGCGGGTATCTGTGGGTCAGCAAATTCGTCATCGCCTCGTCGGAGACGGCGATCGGCTATGAGTTGCAGGTGATTGCGGCGTGCGTCATTGGTGGCGTGTCGATTGCGGGTGGGGTTGGCACCGTTGGTAGCGCAGTGCTGGGGGCGATCTTCCTTGGCGTGATCGGGCGGGCCTTGCCGGTGATCGGCGTATCGCCGTTCTGGCAGATGGCGATCTCTGGCACGGCCATCATTATCGCAGTTGTGCTCAATGCGCGGACTGAGCGCAAAAAGGGCCGCATCATTCTCAAGCGAGCGGAGGGCGCGGCGTGAACGAACAGCGGCATGCAACGCGCAATATTCCCGACCGGCTCGACAATCCGCTGCGCGCCGCATTGCTCTCGTGGCAGGCGCTGCTCCTCGCCGTGGCGATCGCCATCTTCATCGCCAATTCGCTGGCCTCGTCCTATTTCCTGTCGCCCTGGTCGCTGAGCGATGCGACGTTCAACTTCACAGAGAAGGCGCTGATCGCGCTGGCGATGGCGCTTTTGATCATTGCGGGCGAGATTGATCTCTCGGTCGCGGCGATCATTGCGCTCGCCTCCACCATGATGGGGCTGGCCCTGCAATTTGGTGCCGGCACGCCGGTGCTCGTCGCGGTCGGCATCGGCACGGGGCTGCTTTGCGGCGCGTTCAACGGGGCCCTGGTGACGCGCCTCGGGCTGCCCTCGATCGTGGTCACCATCGGCACGATGAGTCTCTTTCGCGGCATCAGCTTCATCGTGCTCGGCGACCGGGCCTTCAAAGGCTATCCGGCGAGCTTTGCCTTCTTTGGGCAAGGCTACGTCTATTGGGTGGTGAGCTTTGAGTTCGTGTTGTTCCTTGCCATGGCGCTCATCTATTTCGTGCTGCTGCACCGAACCAGCTTTGGGCGGCGCGTGTTCACCATCGGCAACAACGCGGTGGCCGCGCAATTTTCGGGTGTGCGGGTCGAGCGCATAAAGTTCCTGCTGTTCTGCCTGACCGGGGTAATGTCAGGCATCGCCGCTGTGCTCCTCACCAGTCGTCTGGGCTCGACGCGGCCGTCGATCGCACAGGGCTGGGAGCTCGACGTCATCACCATGGTGGTTCTGGGCGGGGTCAGTATTCTGGGCGGCGCCGGGTCGATCACCGGGGTCGTCATCGCGGCCTTCATCATGGGCCTCGTCACGTTCGGTATGGGCCTGCTCAATGTGCCGGGCATCGTGCAGTCGATCTTTATCGGCATGCTGCTGATCGTGGTCATCGCCCTACCGATCGTCGTGGGCAAATTGAGGGGTTTCAGAAAATGAGCGAGCGCTACGTTTTCAGGATGCGGCTCAATCCCGGAATGAAGGCCGAGTACATCAAGCGCCACGACGCAGTGTGGCCGGAACTCCTCGAGTTGATCCGACAGGCCGGGATCAGCGACTACGACATCTGGCTCGACGAGGAGACCAATCTGCTGATCGGCGTGTTGACGCGCGCGAAGGACCACACGATGTCGACATTGCCGCTCAATGCCGTGCAGAAGCGCTGGTGGGCGATGATGGGCGATATCATGGAGACCAACCCAGACAATTCGCCAGTGACGGCCGAACTCACGCGCGTCTTCCGCATGGATTGACGATGGCTGTCGCTGTTATCGATATCGGCAAGACGAATGCCAAACTGGCGCTGGTCGAACTCGAGGCACTGCGCGAAATCGCGGTCCTCAAAGCGCCCAATGTCGTCGTCAGCACCGGTCCTTATCCGCATGCCGACGTCGCGGCACTATGGGAGTTTGTGCTCGACAGTCTCGCCGCGCTCCGACGTGATCACCGGATCGAAGCGATCTCGGTGACGACGCATGGGGCGACAGCGGCGCTCCTCGATGCCGAGGGCGAGTTGGCCCTGCCGATTCTCGATTATGAGTTTGCCGGTGTTGAAAGCAGCGCTGCAGACTATGCGGCGATCCGCGACGATTTTGCCGAAACCGGCTCGCCGCGCCTGACTGTTGGGCTCAATCTTGGCGCGCAATTGTTTTGGCAGCAGCAGAACTTTCCCGAGGCCTTCGGTCGGGTGGCCATCATTGTGGCCTATCCGCAGTATTGGGGCTACCGGCTGACCGGCGTCGCCGCCAATGAGGTCACGTCCCTGGGGTGTCACACG
This sequence comes from Devosia sp., assembly GCA_039920085.1. Taxonomy (GTDB): domain Bacteria; phylum Pseudomonadota; class Alphaproteobacteria; order Rhizobiales; family Devosiaceae; genus Devosia_A. The sequence goes on from JBDSEK010000007.1 coordinate 9,493, forward strand.
GATCTGTGGTCGCCGCATCGGCGCGGCTTTTCGCCAATGGTTGATCGGCTCGGATGGCGCACGCTGTTTCCGCCGGTGCGGAGTGCCCGCGACCGGCTCGGCACATTGCTCCCCGAAGTCGCGCACCGCACCGGTCTGCCCTTATCGACGCCCGTCCTCACGGGGATCCACGATTCCAATGCTTCGCTCCTACCGCATTTGCTGAGACGGCAGACGCCATTCGCGGTCGTTTCGACGGGGACCTGGGTCGTCTCACTGGCCGTGGGAGCGCGCCCGATGGCGCTCGATCCTGAGCGCGATACACTGATCAATGTGAACGCGCTGGGCGATCCAGTGCCGTCTTCCCGCTTCATGGGCGGTCGGGAGAATGAGCTGATCGGCAAGGATCTTCCGGAGGCCAGCGATGCTGATATCGCGTGGGTCCTCGACAATGGGCTCTTTTACCTGCCGTCTTGGCAAACCGGGTCAGGGCCATTCCCGAAGCGTTTGGGGGGATGGAGTGTCCAAGGATCGCCGGGCCAAAAGCGCGCGGCCCTGTCCTTTTATCTAGCGCTGATGACGGCGACTTGTCTTGAGCTGATCGGAGCGGCCGGGCCCATCGTCGTCGAGGGACCGTTCAACAGCAATGGACTTTTTGGACAGATGTTGCGGGCGGCGACCGGGCGCGACGTGATTATCGCCGCGACCGGCACCGGCACCAGTGCGGGGGCCGCAATGCTGGCGATGCCGTCGCCCGCGGCACCGGAGCTGCCGGACCGGCCGGTGGCTATACCGCCGGCAGCCTGGGCGGAGTATGCTGCCGACTGGCGGGCCGCTGTCGCCGCTCCCTGAGACCTGGGCAGATGAAGCAGCTGATCCAATCGCGGCCATTGCTATGGGTGCTGCTTGCTTTACCCGGGGTGTGGATGATCTGGCGTTGGAGCTGGGGCGTTTCCACCTATGGAGAAATTGTCAGCGAAGCGGGCGTGGTAGCGACGCAGTTGCTACTTGCCGCACTGGCAGTGACGCCGTTGCGGCTGATCTTCCGCCGCGGCAGCTGGCTGATCTGGCTGATGCGGCGGCGGCGTGACATCGGCCTTGCGGCGTTCGGTTATGCAGCCGGGCATTTGATCGTCTATGTGCTGCGCAAACGCGATCCGACTTTGATGCTGGAAGAGGGGCTCGAGCCCTGGCTGCTCAGCGGTTGGGTGGCGCTGACGCTGCTGCTTGTCCTCGCCGCGACCAGCAATGACGCATCGGTGCGGTTTTTGAAGCGCGGCTGGAAACGGCTACACCGGCTGGTCTATCCGGCGACGGTGCTGGTGTTCGTCCACTGGATCCTGTCGGCCTTCGATCCGACCACCGCCTATATTTATCTGGCGGTGATCGGTGGGCTTGAAGTGATACGGATCGGGCTCCAATGGCGTCAGAGGGTGACGTAGGAGCGCAGCCGCGCGACCTCTTCATCGTCGACATATTTGCCGATCTCACGATTGAACTCGCCGATATCGGTATAGGGCCGGTATTCGAGAAACTCGCGAACCATTCGGCTCGACATGCCCGGAATGAGACCGATCTCGTCGCGACTGGCGGTGTTGAGATTGATCGGGATGAAGAGCTTGACGTAAATCGCTTCGGCCTCTTGGGCCGACAGGGTCTGGCGCAGCAGATTGTTGAATTCGATCATGGTTGCGAAGGGCCGCTGCGCCCGAATGGTCTTGGCCAGCGCGGCCGACACTCCGGGAACCGAGGTCAGTTGCGCCGAGGTGGCCGTGTTGGGGTTCAAACGGACCCCATTCGCGGCCAGCGCCGGGAAAATGCCCATCAGGAAGGGCATGGAGAGAGCGGCCAGCAGGGTTCGGCGATTCATCATTTCGGCTCCGTTGTTCAGGGATTTCAGGCGCGGGGGGAATAGCTATTATTCGCAAGTCGTTCTCGTAACCAATATCATGGTGAATTCGTAGAAATCATGACCTTGGCGGCGTAGAAACAAGCCAGCGGCGCTGTCATAGGCTTCAATCTCCACAGGGTGCAGGACCTTTGCTGTTCGAAAATCTGCAAAACATCGCGGCTCGCGCCCCTTCGAGCGGCCTCAGGGCTGACGGCCGGCTCCACACCTATGCCGATCTCAGTGAACGCGCACTGGCTATCGCGCAGACGCTGAGTGAGCGGGGGATCGGCGCGGGAGATGCGGTGGCGATTCTGCTGCCCAATGGCCCGGCCCTGTTTGCGCTGGTTTATGCGCTGTTCGCACTGGGCGCGATTGCGCTGCCGCTCAATATCGCCGCGCCGCCACTCGAACTTGCCGCCGCCATGCGGCGGGCCCGCCCCCAGGCGCTGATCGGGCGGAGGATTGGCTCGATCGATTTGCCGCAACTCGCGAGGCTCTACGCCCCGCAGGGCGATCTGCCGGTGCTGTTCGCCGACGATGAGGGTGACGATGGAATCCTGCGCGGGGCCAAGGGCGCCAGCCGGTCCTTCAGGGCTCCCGGCGCCGATGCAGTTGCGCTCTATCTGTTCTCGTCGGGCTCGACCGGGCTGCCAAAGGTGGTTCCGCACACGCATGGCGAGATGCTGGCGAACGCGCGTGCCACGGCGCATGACTTCGCGCTGATGCCCGACGATGTTGTTTTCAACAATCTGCCCGGTCACCACGCGATGGGATTTCTTAACTCGGTGTTCGAGGTGCCGCAGGGCGGTGCAACGACATTCAACTACAGCGACCCCAATTCGGTTCTGCTGACGCGCGGCCGGCTGCTGGAGGCGGTGCGGACGGAGGGAGTCACCATCCTGCCGGGCGTGCCGTTCCTTTTCGACGCGCTGGCGGCCGAGACGGCGGAACACGATCTCGGCCGTTTGCGGCTGGTCTATTCTGCCGGTGTCAGCCTCAAGCGGCCGACTTACGATAAGTTCCTGGCGCGGTGGGGCTTTGCCATTCGGCAAGCCTATGGCTGCACGGAGGCTGGCCACGTCGCCTTCAATCGTGCCAGTGACGTGTCGCAGAGCTGGGATTCGGTCGGCAGGCCGGTCGGCGACACCGTGGTTGAAGTCGTGGCATCCGAAGACTCGCCCGATGGCAAACTAGGCGAGCTGGCGTTCCGGTCGTCCTCGCTCACCAAGGGCTATCTGGGACAGGGCCAACTCAACGATCTGGCTTTTGCCGGGGGGCGTTTTGCGACCGGCGATCTCGGCCGGATCGACGAGGATGGCAACATCATCATCAAAGGCCGCAGCAAGCTGATCGTCGAAGTGGCCGGTCACAAGGTCGATCCGCTCGAGGTCGAAGAGGTCATCAGCCAGCATCCGGCGGTGGCTGAGGCGGTGGTGGTCGGCGTGCCCGACCCGCGCAACGGCGAACAGCGGCTCAAAATGGTGGTCGTCAAAAGCAGCGACACCAGTCCCGAAGCGCTGATCCGCTTCTGCCGCGAGCGGCTCGCCCCGCAGAAGGTGCCCGCGGTGGTCGAATTCGTCGAGACGATCCCCAAAAGTGCGACAGGCAAGATCCTGCGCGGCCGATTGATGGAGGCCTGATTGGCGCAAGCGCCGGGGGGCCTCACTTCGCGCAAGCTGGGCGAGCAGGAAAGGCTGTTCCACTATCTGCACGGCTTTGGCGGGCTGATCGCTATCCAGGTGCTGCATATTGTGGGCCCGGTGGACCCTGATCTGCTGCGCGAGGCGCTGGACTGGCTGCAATCGCAGCATCCGATCCTCAACAGCCACATCGAATATGGCTGGCCGGTCTTCCGCCATCTGCCGCCTTTCGTCTATCGGCAACCCTACTTCGTCACCGAGGGAACCGAGCCGATCCCGCTGCGCGTCGTCACCAATCCCGCGCCGGATGCCTGGAAGCGCGAATTCGAGCGCGAGCTTGGACGACCGCTCGCCCGCGGTCGTTCGCCGCGCCTCCGGGCGGTGCTGGTGCGCGCCAGCGAGGGGGCGGATGCGTGCCAGATCTTTCTGACCGCTGATCACGCGATCGCCGATGCGCGGTCGACCAACATGGCCAGCCGCGACCTGCTGGCCTTTTTGGCCGACAAAGCGAAAGTCGCGGTGCGGCAGGGGGCACAGCTATCGCTATCACCGGAGCTCGAAACCCGGCTTCCTAAGCAGCGCGACGCTGGCAAAAGCTGCACCCGCATCAAGGGCGTGCCGGCCCGAAAAAGGGGTGGGCGGTGGCGCACCGGCCTTGCCGAATATCATTTCGACGCGGACAAAGCGGCGGCGATCAAATTGGCAATTCGGGCCGAGCGGACGACTGTCCATGGCGCGGTGAGCGCGGCCTTTCTTGGTGCGTTCCGCGAACGCTACGGGCGTGATGAGCTGTCGCTGATTTCCTCGGTCGATCTCAGGCGGCTGTGCAAGCCACCGTTCGGCCCCGAGATTTTTGGGTGCTACATCGATCTGGTTCGCACGAGCCATACGATTGCCGGCGAGCTTTGGGCTAATGCGCGCGATATTTCGCTACGGCTGGTCGCTGCCCTCGCCAAAGGTCGCGAAAGTGCTTCGCTCATGAAGCTTCCGGGCGGCGCCTTCTACCGCCACGATGCCCTGTCGGCAGTCCTCAACAAGCGTCGCATCGATGCCCTGGCGGTAACGACCGCGGGCGAATCCGGACTGGCGCGCGACTATGGCAGGCTGCGGCTTGAGGGCGTCACCATGGCGGTGTCGACGGTGATGTTCGGCACGGCCTTGTTTGTGATCTGCAGCGAGCGGCTGGGTGGGCTCGATCTTTATGCCGGCTATTCGGAAGACGCGCTTGAACCAGCGGAGGCGGAATGGTTGACGCAACGGGCGGCGTCGCTGCTGCTTGCGGCAACCGCGGCGCAGGCGTCCCCCGCCGCCTAACGCTTCCAGGGCATGTCCTTGGCGCCGCTGCTCCAGTTGGCCGAGGGAGGCTGGAGCCCGCCCTCGATCCAAAGGAACTGGCCGTTGACCTCCCCGGCGGCCTCGCTCATCAAATCTTCAATGAGATCGGCAGCTTTCTCCGGGTCGTCGCCGCCCGTCTCTTCGACCCATGATGCCCATTTCTGGTAGGACGCTGCTTCGGGCCCGAGTCGTGAGACGCTGGCGCGGATATCGGCCCACATCTCGGTCTTGACGTCGCCGGGATGGATTACATTGGCGGTGACCCCGGTGCCGGCCAGTTCAGCAGCAAGGTGACGGGTGAACTGGTTGAGCGCGGCCTTGCTGGTGCCATAGGCACTGTTGATCGGCCCGGGCTCGTGCAACGCCGCCGCCGAGGTGACATTGACGATGCGGCCCCAGCCTTGCTCAAGCATGCCGCCGACAAAGGCGCGGCAGGTGAGATAGTGGCTAACGGCATTCACCATCAAGGTTTCGATCCAGGCCTCAGGATCGGTGTTCTGGACCAATGCGATAGGACCAAACATTCCCGCGGCATTGACCAATATCGAAGGTCGCCCGCCGGCGGCGTCAATAACAGAACGAGCGACGGCTTCATGCGTGCGTTGCGCCGCGAGGTCCATCGGTATCACAAAGGCTTTTCCGCCATTATCGGCAATTGTCGATGCGGTGGCGCGCAATTGTGCTTCGCTGCGGGCGATGAGCACAAGGCTAGCCCCGCGCCTGGCGAGACGAATCGCGGCGCGCTGGCCGAGACCTCGCCCGGCGCCGGTTACGACGGCGATCCTGCCGCTGAGATCGGTCACGATAGTACTCCAAGGGTGTCAGTCTCACTAGGCGATACAAAGTGGTCTGTCCACTTTGTCGGCTTGCCGATAACCCGGCACGCGGAGTAGAGACAGAAATCGGCATTCGCCGTTGTTGAGCATTTTGCATCGTGGCCCGACCACCCATTCCTGCCCGGCGGCCAACCGCCAAGACGCAAAGTCCCCGTCCGGCACCGAGCCTGCGCCGTCCGCAACCGACAGCGATCACGGCGCAACGCGCCAAAGACGGGGAAAGCAGGGGCGACCAGGTGGTGGGCCGCATTCTCGATCTGGTGCGCAGCGGCAACCTCAAGCCGGGCGACCGGCTGCCGCCGGAGCGCGAGCTGATCGAGATTTTCAGTATTGGACGACCGGGCCTGCGCGAGGCGCTGCGGTCGCTCGCGACGCTGGGCGTGATCGAGAGCCGGCATGGCGGCGGCGCCTTCATCACCGACCTCAATACACGGCGCCTTTTGGCGCCGCTGGATCTCGTCCTGTCGCTCAGCCCAAGCACCCTGGCCGACAGCATTGAATGCCGGATGCTGGTCGAATGCGAAGCGGTGCGGCGCGCCACAGGTAACCTCGGGGCCAAGGATCTCACCGAACTTGAAGAAATGATGCGGGCCCATGCGGCCGTCGCCGACGATTTCGTCGGCTTCCGCATTCTCGACAGCCGGTTCCACTCCAAGATTTATGGGTTGGCTCAAAACGCCGTGCTCGAGCGGATTGCCGAGTCGCTCTACAATATTGGTCTCGATCGGCGGCGCATGGTGATGAACCAGGCCGGGCAGATCGAAAAGAGCACCAGGGATCATCAGCGCATCTTCAATGCGTTGAAGAAGGGTGACCCGGATGCGGCCGTGGCAGCGATGGAAATTCATCTCCGTCATATCGCGCAAACGACCAAGGCTACGTTCGGACAAGACGCTTAGCCCTGCGTGCGGCGCTCGGTGCGCCATTCCCAGAAGCGCTTCAGCGCAATCACCAGCAGCAGGATAAGGCCCCAGCATGCGAGCGTCAGTTGTGGGCTGAGCCGCAGCAAATTGAAACCGCTGGCGATGGTCTGAAGGATCAACAGAGCCAGGAAGAGCCCTGAAATACGCCCACGGCCGCCATAGGGGTCGACTCCCCCTAAGATTGCCGCGAGCACGGTGATCAGGAGGTAGGATTCGGCGAAATCGGCGCCGGCCGAATTGAAGCGCGCCATCATCACCACCGCCGCCATCCAGCAGAGGATCGACGAAAGCACATAGACCCAAATCAGCACGGCGTTGGTGCTGACGCCGGAATAACGGGTGGCGTTGAGGTTCGAGCCCGCCATGTGGATGCGGATGCCGAGCGGCATGCGGGTCAAGAGGATGTGGATGGCAAAGGCCACGAGCACAAACAGGATGAAGGAGAGCGGCAGATAGCCGATCGTGCCGTTGGATATGAACAATATCGGTTCAGGCAGGCCCGACAGCGTTGTGCCGCGCGTTGTGTAGATGCTGATGCCGCCGATCAGCGTCATGGTGCCGAGCGTCACCAGGATCGGATGCACGCCGGCGACGGCCACCAACAAGCCGGTGACAAGGCCTATGATGATGCAGAGTAGGAGGCCAGCAAGGAGCGCGATGGCGATCCAAAGTCCCATTGTTGTCGGGTCGGCACCCGCCGGTATCTGGGTGGAGAGGATCCACACCATCAGCAGCGCGGCTTGATTGGACGTGGCAATGATCGCCAGATTGAGGCCACCGGAAATCAGCGGGATCACCATGGCGAGGGACAGCAGCCCCAGCTCGGGCAGCTGAAACATCATGGATTGCACGGTGCCCAGCTGCAGGAACGAGCCCGGCATAGCGATGGCAAACGCCACCAGGATCAACGGCCAGAGGACCAGCAGACCGGTATTGTTGAGGCCAGCACCGCGGATGGTCTTGATGAGCCCGTCTAGTCCGGCCGAAGCGGGCGCGCGGTCTGTCTGCTCTTCGCCACTCATGCCACGCTCCTCAAGCGCGGCCGATTCCGCCGACGCTCAGCCAGAGCGGTGAGGGTGATCGAGACCAGGATGACCAGGCCTATGACGACTTGGAAGAAATAGGACGAGACGCCCAGCAGATTGAGGCCGTTCTGGAGGATGGCAAGGAGTAGCACGCCCAAGATCACGCCGGGCATGCTGCCGAGGCCTCCGACCAGGCTTGCTCCTCCCAGAATGGCGACCGCGAGCACGTTTAGCTCGGTGCCTGCCTTTGCAGTCGGAATAGCCTGGCCGACGCGGTGGGCCTGGATGAAGCCGGCCAAGCCGGCCAACACCCCGAGATAGCCGTAGACGAATAGCTGCACGCCGAGTACGCGGACCCCGAGCCGCTTGGCGGATTCTGGATTGCCGCCGAGCGCGTAGACCTGCCGGCCAATACGGGTGCTGGTCATGATCAGATGCGTAATGATCACGACCACGACCATGACCACGATGGGCAGCGTGAGCCGCGCGAATTCGCCCGGGGCGAAATCCCAGCGGGCTAAAACGATGCGCGTCTTCCACCAGGCCGGCAAATCGTAGATTTCCGAGCCGCCGGTGAAGTGAATGAGCAGTGCGTAGTAGATGCTCGACGTCGCAATGGTGATGATGATCGAGACGACCCGAAGATAGTAGGTCAGGAACGCGTTGGCGGCGCCCAGCACAAAGCCGACGACGCAGGCAATCGCAATGGTGAGAAACGGGTCGGCCCCGTAGCGACTGGCGGCAACCGCGGCAACATATTGGGCGACCGATGCAGTGGCCGCAAAGGAGATGTCGATACCGCCCGAGACCAGGACGACGAAGACGCCCGCTGCGAGGATGGTTGTAACCGCATATGCTTCGACGAGATCGACGAAATTCGGGATGGTCAGGAAATAGGGCGAGCCCAGCGAAAAGAAGATCGCAGCAAGGACGATGATCAGCAGCAGAGCGGTCTCGGTTCCGAGCGCGATTTTAGGCATAGACGGCCTCGGCGATGGCGTGACGACTGCTCGTGGCCGGAACATACTCACCGGCGACGCGTCCGCCTCGCATATGCAGCACGCGGTGAGCGTTGAGATAGACCTCCGGCACCTCATCTGAAATGAGGATGACGGCGACGCCCTCGGCGGACAGCGCCCGAATAATGGAATAGATCGCCTTCTTGTTGCGGACGTCGACCCCCACGGTCGGGCTGTCCAGGATGAGCAAGCGCGGCGACGTCGCCAGCCATTTAGCAATGCTGACGCGTTGCTGGTTGCCGCCAGACAGCGTCAGCACCGGGTTGCGCACGCTCTGCGTCTTGACACCGAGGCGCTCCACCCAAATTTCGGCCAGGGACTGGCGGGCGCGGGCCGGCACCTGACCCCAGGCGTTGCGCAGTCGGCTCAGCATGGTGATCGCGACATTGTCGGCGATCGACTGGGTGAGATTGAGTCCCAAGGCCAGCCGATCCTCGGAGACATAGGCGATACCGTGCATCAACGCGTCGGCGTTGGAGCGCAGTGTCACGGCCTCACCGGCAATGCGTATGCTGCCGGTTCGCGGCCGGCGCATGCCGAAGAGCGTCAGTGCGAGTTCGGTACGGCCGGCGCCGAGCAGCCCGGTAATGCCCAGGACCTCGCCTTTGCGCACGGCGAAACTGACATTTTCGAATTCGCCCGGGCGCCCAAGACCGCTAATTTCGATCACTGGCGGTCCTTCGGACGCGGGCGGTGGCGGCAGCAACTCGTCGGTGATCGCTTCGCCCGTCATCAACTCGCTCAGCCGGTCCGTATCGGCCTCGCGCGCCGGTAGGGTCGCGACCTTACGGCCGTCGCGAATAACGGTGACGCGATCGGCGATTTCGAGGATTTCTTCAAGCCGGTGGCTGACGAAGACGATCGAAACGCCCTGCGTCTTCAGGCGGCGCACCGAAGCGAACAGGGTTTCGACTTCATGCCGGGTCAGCGAGGCTGTTGGTTCGTCCATGAAAAGCAGGCGGGCGCTCGAGGCGAGACCACGGCAGATGGCGACGAGCTGGCGCTGGCTGATGCTGAGAGTTCCGACGGGTGCATCGAGCGGCAATTGCGCGCCCGCCCGCTCCATGGCAGCCAAAGCGCGTTGCCGCATGGCCTTGCGGTCCACCGGAGCAAAGGCAAAGCCGCTCGCATAACCCGCCGCAATATTTTCCGCGACGCTCAGATTGGGAAACAGGGAGAGATCCTGAAAGATCACCTCGATGCCGAGCGCCTTGGCAGAATGCGGCGACAGCGCGGAATGGGCGTTCCCCGAAAAGGCGATGCTGCCGCCGGGCTCAGGATCATAGACGCCCGAGACGATCTTGATCAGGGTGGACTTGCCGCAGCCATTTTCGCCGATGAGGCAATGTACCTCGCCCTCGGCCACCTCCCAGCTGACATCGTCGAGCGCCGTGGTGCCGCCGAAATGCTTGCTGATGTGGTGCAGCTCCAGCAAAGGCGCTGCCGTCTCGGACATTATCGTTGACCTGCGCGGTGCCTAGACTGGTCGGGCCCTGCCGTTTCCGGCAAGGCCCGACCGCCCAGGAGGACACAATCAGATGAGCGCGGCGAGCTCGTCAATGGTGTCGGGGTTGATGTCGAGCATCTTGTTGGCTCGGATGGTCTTGATGTCGTTAAGGACCTGCACCACACCCAGGCCTGGAATATCCATGCCGTC
>JBDSEK010000008.1:0-38484 GCA_039920085.1 Devosia sp.
AATGCACCGCGCCGATCCGCGTGCAGGCTAGCATCGCGACCGCCGTATCGATGATCATGGGCATGTAGATTGTAACGCGATCGCCCTTTTTGACGCCTTGCGCTTTCAGCACATTGGCGAACCGGCAAACCCGCTCGTAAAGCTCGCGATAGGTGACCCTGCCATCCGTTCCCGGCGTGTCACCCTCCCAGATGATCGCCGGCTGGTCGCCCCGGCTCGCCAAATGCCGGTCGAGGCAATTCGCCGACACATTGAGCACGCCATCTTCGAACCATTTGATCGAGACGTTGGGATAGTTGAAGGTAGTGTTCTTGATCCGGGTCGGCGATTTGATCCAATCGAGCCGCTTTGCCTCTTCGCTCCAGAACCCATCGGGGTCGTTCACCGACCGGGCATATTTCTCCTCATATTGCGCTCGGGTGGTAAAGGTCCTCGCCTTGGCGGCGGCGCTCGGCGGAAAGAGCTGGCTGTCGCTCATCGGTCCCTCCCGGAACTCTCGTTAACCTGTTCTAGCCACTGCCCTTAAGAGCTTCAAGCCGAGCCCTTTTGGCGCTTCCATTAACCGCAAGGGCGCCAAACGCTTAGAGCGAGCCAGCGCCGAGAGTATCCTGCCTAACCTTCCGGAGGCCAGCATGACGGACGTCACCATCCTCGCCACAACGTCCACAACCGAGGCGAAAGCGACACCCCGCTTCGCGACCCGGGCGGCGACGGACGCCGACCTCGATCTGATCCACACCCAATTGCTGGGGGTCATCGACGAAAGTCCGCACTACAGCCCGACCTTCAAGGCCTGGGAAAAGTCTCGCATGACCAAGAGCTTCCTCCGGGCTTTGCAGAAACAGGACCCCTGGCACGTGATGTCGCTGCTTTCGGAGGGCAATGTTGGCGGCGCACTGATCTCGGGTCCGGAATTCGGCTCGGTGTTCCGCTACTGGAGCTGGATCTTCCCCGCCTTCCGTCAAACCCGGCTCGGCATGCATGGCATGCGCGCCTTCGACGAACACTTCGACAATGGCCGCTTCCATAAGGCCTTCACCTATGTTCGGCCCGAAAACGAAGTCGCCCTCGCCCTTCTCCGCCGCTACGGGTACGAACAATCCGGCCTGCTTAAGAACCACATCTTCGGACAGGACTATTGCGTGATGGAGAAGGCCTACACCAAAGTCATCGAAGGCTACGACACTGGCATGGGCACCGGCCGCCTTGGCCGCTTCATCGAAACAATGAGCAACCTGCTCGGGCGTTGAGCGCCTACTCGGCCAATTGTTGACTCAGCGCTGCCGGCCTCCTGAGCCCCGCCCGGATGGAAACATCCACGCCCACCAGCCTAAGCGCCGTGTACCATAGTGCGGCCGACCACAGGGTAATTGACAGGAGAGCGGCGATTGCCGCGCCCATCAGTCCTAACGCGGGGACCAGCAGCAGATTGCCTGCCAATAGCGCCCCAAGGCCAACCGCCACTGCCGGCAGACTGGCGAACGGTCTGTCATGAATCGAGAGCAACAGCGAGGCCGGCCCGAAGGCGGAGCGAACCACAAGGCCCAAGCAAAGCACCGCCAACGGAGCGACCCCTGCCTGGAACGCCGGTCCAAACAGCAATAGGGCAAAGGGGGCACCGACAAGCATTAGGACAAACAGGACAACCGCCAATCCGGAGGCCACCAAATTGGCTTCGCCAATTTTCTTGTGAAAACCCTCCCGGTCCTTCATTGCTTCGCTCTCAAACATGTCTGGTAGCGTCACGGCGTAGACCGAAGCGACGCCGAACGAGACTAGCGAGAACACCCGCGTGCAGACGCCAAAGATCGCAAGATCCTCACGGCTCAAATGGCCGGAAAGCAGGATCAGATCGAGGTCGAAGAAATAGTCTGTGGCGAGCGCGATGATGACCCAGGGCATCGCGAAGCGCCACCACCGTCCGGCCTCCCTGGGCTGCACAGGCAAACCGGTAGGGATCGGCAGCACGGCTCGGATTACAAAGCCAAAATGCACCAGCGAGATGGCCAGATATCCGAATGCTAGGATCCAAATCATCTCCGAGAACGCCAGTGCGGGACTGATCGCGAAATAGGCGACAGCGAGCGCGCCGATCACCACCAGCGGCCGGAAAATCGTATCGGGAAAGAAACCCGCAAATGGCCGCTTGAGTCCAACCAGCAGTGCTCCGTTGACCAGCACCATTGCCGTTGAAAATGCCAGGATGACCGCCGGCGCCCAGTGCGCCCGCAGCACCTCGCCTGGCGCTCCAAGCAAACCCGCCAGCGGGTAGCCAATCACGGCCAGCGCCACTGTCAGCACCATCACATGCGAATAGGCTCGAACGATGAAGCCCCAGAGCATCCGGCCTTCGCCCTTGGCCCGATACTCGGCCGCGAAATACGAACCGATCGTCTCAAATCCGAGCGGCATCGCCACCGCGATCAGATTCACTGCCGCCAGGATCAGCAGATATTCGCCCAGAATGTTGGCGCCCCAGAACCGGGCGATTCCCGCTTGGGCGAGGAAGATCAAGCCGGCACCGAAAATGCGCGCCGCAAAGATCACCGTCGATTGCGAGAGCAGCTTGCGGCGGAGGTCCACTATGCCTCCTCCGCGCCGGGCTTTTTCTGGTCCGGATGCGCGCGGTCCGAGCGCCGGCCGTCGATCCAGCGTTCGAGCCTGTGCATCAGATCGCGCGCCGCAAAAGCTGCGGTGCCGACGAGGAACGGGAGCGGCCGCGCTGCATAGTTGGCGACCGGCGGCACCGGCGAGATCACGCCGCGATCACCAACCATGCCCTTCTTGAACTGGTGCAGACCCTGAAACCCATCGGTGCCACCGAGGTCGTACCAACGCGCCTGCGTGTTGTCGCGAAGCCATCGGATAATGTGCCAATGAATGAAGTATCCTGCACGCAGCGGCAGCGCCCTTTCGTTGGTGGCGCCATAAAGATACACGGCGCGATCGCCTGATTTGAAGATGATGGCTCCCGCCACGACCTCGCCTTCGTGCCGGACGAAGAACAGTTCCGGGCGCAGCGCTGGGTCCATCTCGAACAGGGCCGGCACGGTTTCGTAGGCTGAGTGATCGGCGAATTTCTTGCGATCCGTCATCACCTCATAAAGGGCATCGAACTCGGCTCGCCGTTCCGCGCTTGCATGCTCGAAGCTGAGGCCAGCCTTCTCGGACTTGTTGAGATGGTAGCGCCATTTCTGATTGAGGCTCTTGCGTTGCTCATCGTCGCTCAACCGCAAATTGACGATGTAGCGGTTGGGAAATCCCAGCACCGTTCCCTTGCGGAAGCCTCGGCCGATCAGGTGCTCATACTCGATGTTGGTCGCCGTGAGCGAAGCTCGCGGCAGGACCGACAGCATCATGCCGCGCTTGACGGCATAGTCGTCGACGAGCGCATCAACCATTCCGGCATAGGCGTCGAGGGCATCCGGCCGGCCTGTTTTTGCCAGCATCGGGCCCCACTTGGCGATCGCGATGTGGCCGAGCTTCAAAGGCAACGGCTGGACCATCATCAGGCTGCCGCCGATCAGCTCACCACCCGACCAGAACAGTACGGGCTCGTGCCCCACTCCGCCCCATCGGGTTTTTGCAAACGCGTAGAGCTGTTCCTGACAGACCCCGTCGAAGCGGGCGATCGTCTGGTCCCAAAGCGGCGGCGACACTGCTTGCATGATGACCGAGCGCAGGCCGCGTGGCGCAACGCTGGCAGGCGCTGGTCGCGTCAACGCGCGGGTCGCATCATGGGCGATGTCGGACAAGCGTGTCCTCCGGGTCTCTTCGCCGGCAAACTAGACCGCCCAGCGGCGAAAATCCCTTCAGAAACAAGGTAAATACGAGCTAACGCGGCTCTTGGTTAAGGTCCTGTCAGTGGAGCACGACGAGGGGCGCGCCCTTCAGCAGCGGTATCGCGGGCAGCGAGTGCCCCAGCAACTGGTCGGCCCCCTCATAGGTCATCCGTATCGATACAAACAAAATGATCGCGAGGCCGACCCAGGCGATCCAGCGGAAGTGTGTCAGCAGCTTGGCGATATAGGATGCGGCGACGCCCATCATCACGACCGACAGCGCGAGACCGAAGATCAGTGCTTCGACATGGTGTTGCGCCGCACCGGCCACCGCCAGCACATTGTCGAGCGACATCGAGACATCGGCGATGACGATCTGGGTAACCGCCTGCCGCAGCGTCTTGCGCGGCGCCTTGCCGGCGACGCTGCCATCGGCATTGAGGTCGGACTCCGACAGCGCCTCGGCCGCTTCGCGCTCATCGTCGCGAGAGACGGCGAGCTCGCGATACATCTTCCAGCAGACCCAGAGCAGCAGCAGACCGCCCGCGATCAGTAGCCCGCCGCCCAAGGTCAGCAATTGCGTCGTCACCAGCGCAAAAGCGATGCGCAGCAGGGTGGCCGCGATGATCCCGATCAAGATCGCCCGGCGGCGCACATCGGCGCCCAGGCCTGCCGCCGCGAGCCCAATCACGACCGCATTGTCTCCCGCCAGCACGAGGTCGATCAAAATGACCTGAATCAGTGCGGCTAAACCGGCGGCGGTAAAGATTTCCAAAAAGCGGTCCTTGCGGCTGGGGCGCCAAGCTTGGCCTATTTAGGCAATCGCGGCGGCCCTTTCACCCCCAAAAGGAAACAAGTGCCCGTTTGCCTGCGAAACCTCGTCGCGGCGGGTTAATTCGCGGCTGCGCGACGAGGCTTCCTTCGGGACGGCAACAGCACGTCGTCCCAACGCGGATTGAGCCACAGCCAATGCGCCGGCTGTTCGAGTATTTGCGCCTCGAAGATGCGGTGGACCCGGGCCAGAAATGCGCGCTCGTCGCCCTCGGAGTTGCCGCTATGCTCAAACTCCAATTGGGGTAGAAAATTCACCTCGAAACGCGCGCCGCCAAGCCGTCGGATCGTAACGGGGATGGTGATGGCCGGTGTCGTGCGCGCCAGCCGTGCCGGGATGACGTTGGTGGTTGTCTCAAGGCCGAAAAAGGGCGCCTTGATGCCATTGCCGACCCGCTGATCGCACAGAAGCGCGGCGGCACGGCCTTGCGCCAGGGCCCGGCGCATGGCGCGATAAACGCCACGGCCGGTACCGATCTGCTCGCTGAGCCCTGCCTTGTAGCGCTGGCGCGCCAGCCAGCCCAAGAGGTAGGGATTGTTCGGATGCTGCACCGCTGCCACGCCGTCCATGCCGGCGGATCGTATCGAAACCTCGGCGACCTCCCAATTGGCAAAATGGCAGGCGAGGAACAGAACGGGCCGGCCAGTTTTCTTGGCCGCGCTTAGATTCTCCTCGCCCTTGAGGACAAGCCGCGGATTGTTGCGGCCGGCGAAACGCTCCAGATGCGCGAGTTCCGCGATAGTGCGCATAACATTGTCGCTCATCGCAGCGACGAGCCCATCGCACTCGGCATCGGTCAATTTCGGAAACGGCACACGCATGGTCCGCCGCATTTTTGCGCGATTGAAGTACAGCAGGCGCGCCATGACATTGCGCCCGAACCAGGCAGCGGCACTCGATGCCCAATCGAGCGGCAGCACGGAGACCAAAAGGAAAATCGGAAACACGAACGCCGCCTGAAAAAGATAGAGGGCACGCTTGCCGACACCATACTGGCGCATTCGCTCGAGCATCGCATTGCGTGCCTCGTCGATGCTCGCTCGCTGGGCAGTACTGAGCGGCGACGTCCCGCTCATTGGAGCCGCGACCCCGGTGTATCCTGGCGACGCTCGCGCTTGGTCTTGATATCGAAAATCGCGTCGTCCCAACGAGGGTGCCCCCATAGCCATTGCCCCGGCACGGCAAGCAATTCGCGCTCATAGAAGGCATTGATGCGGGTCATGAAGGCTCTTTCATCGCCATCCTTGTCGCCCCTCCGCTCGAATTCAAGTGGCGGTAGGAAGGAGACGTCGAACATCACGCGCTTGCCCGGCGCCCGCCTTATACTCATTGGCACAATAGCAACGCCGAGCGTCCGGGCCACGCGGGCAGGAATTACGTTGGTCGTGGTCTCGAGGCCGAAGAATGGAACCTTGATGCCATTGCTGACCCGCTGGTCGGCGAGCAGCAAGACGGCCTTGCCCTCCCGCAGCCTCCTGCGAAATGTCCGGTAGACACCCTCGCCGGCGCCAATCTGCTCGCCGAGGCCGACCGCCAGGCGCTGCCGCGCCAGCCATTCGAAGACATAGGGGTTGGTCGGCGGCATGATCGATACCGCTCCATCGATGCCGAGACTGCGCAGCGCAACCTCCGACATCTCCCAATTGCCAAAATGCCCGGCAAGAAACAGCACGCCCCTCCCGCCCGCACGTGCCGACGCAATATTGTCCGTGCCGCTGATCCGTAGGCGGTCGTTGCCGGGCCCCGCGAAGGCCTGTAGGTGGGCGAGCTCGGCAAAGACCCGCATGACATTGTCACTCATCTGCGCGACCAGCGTGGCAAACTCCGCCGCCGTGAGATTTGGAAAAGGTACGCGCATTGTTCGCTCGACCTTGGCGTCGCCGAACCGCCGCGCCAGCACGCGCCCACCGAACCAGCCGGCCAGTGCCGATGCGCGATCGACGGACATCCACCGCGCGATGCCGACGAGCGAGAAACCGACCGCGGCTTGCAGAAGATATCCCAACCGCTTGCCGAGGCCCCGGCGCCGCGCCCGCTCGATCCGCCGTTGTCGAGAAGCCCGGATATTCGCCAGCTGCAGGTCGGTTGGCGACGCGGCGGGGCTCACAGCGGGGCCGAGGAATTGGTGGGTGCGCACGGACTCGAACCGTGGACCCGCTGATTAAGAGTCAGCTGCTCTACCATCTGAGCTACGCACCCGATCCGGCGCGCTGACTAGCAGAGGGCCCCGGCCCTGTCCAGCACGCATGGCACTTTCCAACCGGGCGTGCTTTGGACCGGTAGGGCAGCGTCAATTTCACGGCAAGCGCCCATGAACCCGGCCTATTCTTCATCTCGCCGTCTATCTGACTGGGGCTTGCCAACGCCCGTTCTCGGCGCCTGCTGAAAGCGCGACCGTGCCGACTAGCCGACAGCGCTCGAGGCTGGCTGTCGGCGTGAGAACACATCACCGTTGAACTCCGCGGCGATCTACAAAGAAAAATGCTTCTTGATGGCATGCTCTATTAGAGCGGTATCGATGCTCCACGACCATGTTCGCGGATGGCTCGATTGGCGCGGCGGATCCGCTCGGCCCAACGCGTAGCCAACTTGCTCGTCAGCCTGCGAGATATACTGGTCAAGCTCAACGAACCAGTGCTCGGGCTCAAAGATCAAGGCCTTGGTTGTGGGCGGTGCAAACAGCAGATGGTGCATCCCCGAGCCCGCCGGTCCGGCCACGATGTGCGCATTCTTCACGAGCTGAATCTGGTCGGGGATGGACAGGAGCTCGGGGTGCACAATTTCGAACCCATAGCGCCGGAACAATGCTTCAATTTCGAGTTCGTTGAGCAGTTTTCGGGCGGCGATGCGCGATCGCGATAGGTAAACGCGGTCGATGGGTGCCAGTGACGAGCGCCCCGCGAGTTGTCCCACCCGCGCATACACGGCACGGCCCAGCGTGTGAAGATTGCCACTGATATCGACGGGCGCATCGGGAATGTAGACCGTCTTGCAATAGAGTGGACTTTGGAACTCCAAGAGTCTTTCGCCCTCGACACCCATCGCCTGAAACAAGGGCTGAAACGCCGAGGCGGAGGTTACGACGCGAGTTCCTTCCGGCGCACCCGAAAGTAGTCCCAGCTGCGGCAGCGCCTCAATCAAAGTGTGGCCGAAAGCACCGTCGAACATAGCATCAGCCAGAAAAACTGGCTCAACGATACGCTTGGGCGGCCGCAGGTTGTTGGCGAATTGATAGTCGAGAAACGCCTTACCCCGCGGCGACGGGCGGAGCCAAAAATGCTCCGGGCTCAATCCGAAGCTCACCGGCAATACGGCGCCGGTTGCCTGCGACAAGATCACGTGGTGAGGCATGACGATGACGTCATGAAAGGCCCGCAGCCTGAGCGTCGTGCTGCGTTCCGACCGCTTGAATCGGTCCTCAGGCTGCAAAGGTCCGTAGACGGTGCCGGACCGCCGCGGCTCGAAACTGCCCGAGAATTCCGCTACGGTCTCGGTGTCGGTAGGATCGCTTCCGTCGACCCGCCAGGGCGGACGCGCCAAATGAAAGGGTGGATTGGCCCACCCTCTCAGATAGTAAAGCTCACGCTGGGCGTTTGGAGGCAATGCCCGCAAGCCCTTTCGCACGTGCGCCGCAAGCTTCCGCCCGGCTTTCCGGAAGGCTCTCAACAAGCGCCTACTCCTCCAGTCAGTTGAGGCAACTGGCCGAGATGAGCCGGACAGCCACGATTGAGTGGCAAACCATGGTTTGTCTCGAGCACCTGCACCGCGTCCAGCCAGACTAGCTCGCGGCGCTTTCCATTGCGCCTTGCGCTGGTGCGCCGCGCTCGATGCTCAGCCTGTTGATTGCGTTAAGATAGGCGCGAGCGGAAGCTACGAGTGTATCCGGCTCCACCGCGTTTCCCGAGGCAATGCGGCCATCGAGTTCAAGTCGCACATGCGCGTTAGCCTGCGCGTCAGTGCCGCCAGTCACGCCGTCGACGGCGTAAAGTACCAGATGCGGCCACTGCCCGACCGCCTGCTTGATAGCGGTGAAGATTGCATCGACCGAGCCCTTACCATCGAAGCTGGCTTCAACAGTCTTGCCGTCGATCGAGAGCGTCAGACTGCAGCGATGCGTGCCACCGGTCTTGGACACCACTTCCATGTCGATCAACTTGATGCGGTCGTCGACAGACCCCGCCTCGTCGTCGACAAGCGCAACGATGTCGGCGTCATACACATGCTTCTTGCGATCGGCCAGATCCTTGAAGCGAACGAACGCCTCTTGAAAGGCATTGTCCCCCAGCGCGTACCCCAATTCGCGCAGCTTATCCTTGAACGCCGCCCGGCCCGAATGCTTGCCCATTACCAGCGTCGTCTCTTTTATTCCGACCGACGCCGGTGTCATGATTTCATAGGTCTCGGCATTCTTCAGCATGCCATCCTGATGGATGCCGCTCTCATGGGCAAAAGCGTTCTTGCCAACGATTGCCTTGTTGTATTGGACCGGGAAGTTCGCTGCGGCGGAGACGATCTTGCTGGCCCGCGCCAGGTGCGTCGTCTCGATATTGGTGTGATAGGGCATGGCGTCCGCGCGTGTGCGCAGCGCCATCACTATCTCCTCGAGCGCGGCGTTGCCTGCCCGCTCGCCCAGGCCGTTTATGGTACACTCGACCTGCCGCGCGCCCGCCCGCACCCCGGCGAGCGAATTGGCAACCGCTAGACCGAGGTCATTGTGGCAATGCGTCGACCAGATCACCTTGTCGCTGCCCGGAACGCGTTCGATCAACGTCCGGAACAGTTCATAATGCTCGTCGGGGACGGCATAGCCCACGGTGTCCGGTATGTTGATCGTAGTAGCCCCGGCGCGAATAGCGAGTTCCGCGCAGCGGCACAGAAAATCGACCGGTGTCCGCGTCGAGTCCATGGCGCTCCACTCGACGTTGTCGATCAAATTGCGCGCCTGGGTCACCGTGGCGGTGATGATCTCGAGCACCTCGTCTTCCGTCTTGCGCATCTGATGCGCCAGATGAATGGGCGAGGTCGATACGAAAGTATGGATTCTGCCTTGCCGCGCATGCCGAACCGCTTCACCGGCCCGTGCAATGTCGGCAGGGATCGCGCGCGCCAGCCCTGCGATGACAGCGTTCTGAGCGTGCTTGGCAACTTCGACAACGGCCTCGAAGTCGCCATTGCTAGCAATCGGAAACCCGGCCTCGATGATATCGACGCCCATCCCGTCGAGGGCCTCGGCTACCTGCAGTTTCTCGTCGAGCGTCATGGTGGCGCCCGGGCTTTGCTCGCCGTCGCGCAGCGTCGTATCGAAGATGAAGACTCGGTCCTTGTTACTCTTGGTCTCGTTCATTTGGCTTTTCCTGCGTTTGCGGCCGGGGCTAAAACCCGCGCGGCCGGACAATTCCGGTTCCGTTCGTTGTCCCCTGACCACCCGCCCGCCACCGCGAGCCGCCGGTACTCAGGGGCTGATAAGAAGCAGGAGAAGGAGCGCCGGAAACAGCAGCGCGGCCGCAAGCAGCAACTGGCTCTCGAAAGCCTGCTGCTGGGCGGCGATAGCAATGGCGCGGCTGCGCTTCATCGGCTGAAATCCGTTTGCAGCGCCGATGATGCGCGAATGCGGCTGATTTTGCAACCCGTCCCTAGTCGAACGTCAGGACGGCAGAGGCGATGACCAATAGATAGGCGGCTACCGAGATCATGCTCAGTTGCGGGCCAAGCTTGGCAGCCGCCATGTCGCCGCCCTGTGCCTTTTTGGCATTGATCCCGGAATAGATGATGAGAACGAGCAGGAGGGCAACCAACGCCATCTTCACCCAGAACCATGGGTTCGGGGCGACCGATCCATACTTCAACCAGAACAATAGCGGCCCCGAGACAATCAACAAGGCGAACGCGACCCGACCGATACTCGATAGCTGCGTCGCGATGGAAAATAGCGTCGGTCGGAACTCGGGGGTCGCGCCACCAACCTTGCTTGCGACGATTGGGATCCCGAACACCGCAGCACCGCCGATGGCGAGCGACAACAAATGGACCCAGAACAAAAATGGCAGAAGGTACTCCATAGCGTCCCCCTAAATTCCCCTACGCGCCTTTTTACGCCGAGGAAGGGCGGCCCACAAGCGGCGAGCGCGCCGCTAGTCTCCCAGATCCAGCGACCCTTGCCCGACGATCACGGCGTGCCCCCCGATGGCGCCATGCGTGAGCGTTTCGCCGTCTTTGCGGATTTGCACTGCAATACGGCTCGGCCTGCCCATCTCAAAGCCCTGACGAATGATGTACTCCGTCTGTCCGTCTCCGGCATGCCGCGCAAATTCGCCAATCAGCGCTGCGGCCGCAGATCCCGTAGCGGGGTCTTCGCCGACGCGCGCCAGCGGTGCGAACATTCGCGCCGCGAAGTCATTGTCCGCTTCTTCGGGCGTCTCGGTATAGGCATAGACGGCGCTGAGCCCGAGCGGAAACGCCTCGTTCCAGCCGCGCACCTGCGGCGAGAGCCATTTGAGCACCGAGGCGTTGCGCACCGGCACCGTGTAATAGATCACCCCTGCAGAGTAGACGCCCGGCCGATAGAGACCGCACCCGATATCGTCTGGCTCCACGCCGAGCGTGAGCGCAAGCCTGCCCTTGTCCGGGGATTTCCCCGCCACGACGGGTAGATGCGGCAACGCAAAACGGGCGTGGCCGGTGCGCTTGTCCAGTTTCTCGATCACGCAGGTGATAACGCCGATCTTCTCTTCGAGCCGAATAGCCGAGGTGCGGTTCTCGAGACCCAGTGCGACAGCGGCACCGACCGTTGGATGCCCCGCAAAAGGCAGCTCGAGTGATGGCGTAAAAATCCGCAGCGCTGCGCTATGCCGCTCCGATTGCGGTCGAGTCACAAACACCGTCTCCGATAGATTGAACTCCCCAGCGATCCGCTGCATCTGATCATCGAGGAGGCCGTCGGCCTTCATCACGACGGCCAGTGGATTGCCGCTCAGTCGCTCGGTCGTGAAGACGTCCAGCAGGAGATAATCGAGCTTCACGGGAGTGCTCCTCGCTAGAGGGGCGGCAAGGCGAGTGCCGCCTTGTCGAGCCCGAGATGATCGGCAAGAGCGTCGACGACGATACCGTGATCGTCTCGCTCATGCAGCCCTGACACGGTTACCGCCCCAATCACGCCGGCGCCCCTGACATTGATTGGAAAGCTGCCTCCCGCAAGTGCATATTCACCGCTGTCGATGCCAAAGATTGTCGCAAACGAGGAGCGTTCACGCTCGCCCCATTCGAGCGCCATGCGATAGCTCGACTTCATTATTCTTTGCACCAGATTGGACTTGCGTAGTACCCAGTGCGAATTGTCGCCCGTCGTTCCGGGCAATGCCGCAAAAAAGATCGGGCGACCCCAGGTCCGAACATCTACGACCATCGCGAGACCTTCCCGCAAGCCGCGGTCTCGAAGCGCGCTGCCGATCTTGAATGCTACCGATTCATCGAACCCTGTGAGGACGAGAGCTTTCTCCTGCTCGGTTAACAGCCTGATGTCGTCGTCCTTTGCCATTTGGTTTCCTGCCTCTTGTCCTAGCTCGGAGTTTTCTGAGCGCCGGCGCCCAGACGGGCCGCCGCAAATGCATCGATCAGTGGCTGCCGGGACACCGGCTGGCCGGCGAAGTTCGGCACGTCCGGATCGATCTCGACCCAGGGAAGCTTCCGTGCTGTCCAGATATTACCGATTGGCTCGGCCCAGCTGCTATCGTCCAGAGTTCCCGGTTTCACGACCCGCAGTTCGGGGGACGCAAGCGGCTCGTTCCATATTTTGGTTCCGCAATCCGAACAGCCAAGCATGCGGACCATCCGTCCGCTATCGGCGGCCTTGTCGAAGCCGGAGAAGACCCCGGCGATAAGCTCGGCGTCGCCCTTCCGCACCAGCATCGACAGGCTATGCGACGTCCCGGAGAAACGTTGGCAGTCCTTGCAATGGCACGCATAGATTGCCAGGGGAGCGGCCTTCAGCCGGTAACGTATGGCGCCGCACTGACAGCCTCCCTCGACCGGGAATTCCGGCAAACCCATCACCCTTCGTCCTCCAACCGCGGCTAAGTACCGTGTTCACTTGTCATTCAACTTGTCGGCCATAGAAGCCGCGCCTCGCAGCGGGGCACTCCGCTCCCAGCCAGATTGAGAGGACGACGAAATGAACATCCTAGCCAGTTTCATCCGCCGTTCGGCCCACCGCAAGGCCTATGCCGAACTGCTTCATATGGACGACCACATGCTGCGTGACATCGGTGTCACGCGCTCCGAAGTGCGCGAACTGATGGCCGGTGCCCGCACCGCCCACAAGCGTGCGGACAACGGCAATGACTGACGGTCCCGCGGCTGCCGGACTAGAGTGAAGGGCTTGGGCAGAACCGAGCCCTTCGCGCTTCTGGCCAAATCCATCGTCACCGCAAGAGCCCCAGGCGCCGCTTGATGTTTCGCCAGCGGTCGCGAGGCACATCAATGCCGAACAGATCCGGATCCCCCAGTTCCGATCGGAAGCGCTCAGCCCACTCTGCATTGCACGCCGTCCGCTGCTTCTGAAACTGCGCCGGCGGGGCGGAACGAAAATTCCCAAGCTCGATTCCCGCGGCGTCTCCAATCGCACGGATGACTCGATCAGGGTCCGACTCGATCTCCTCGTAATAGATCGGAATCGGTGCGATCCCGGTTCGGGCGAAATAGACTTCCCAGCGAATGTTGCGGGATGCCAGTTCGCGCATCGTGTTGTAGATGCCTTGAGCCGAATAGGTCGGCTCGCGCTTTGGCGCGTTCGCGGAAATGTAGCTGCCTTGCTCGCGGGCAAGCGACAACGAGATCGCCTGCGCCAACAGATCGCGTCGCCGCAGCCACACCCATACGGGCGTGCCAAACCATTCGCTGAAACGGAACCCGCTTTGGAGCGTCGGCACATATTCGGGAAACAGCTTGATGGCGACGACGCCATTGGCCGTCGCGCCATGCTGCCGCGCCAGCTCGAACCGCTCGGTGAGGGTCTTGCCCTGCCCCGGATAGGTGGCACGGAGCGCGAACGGATTGAAGAACTCGCCTGGCCGACCGAGGAGACCCGTCTGGACCATCAGTTCGCCCAGCAGATTGCTGCCGCTCCGCTGCAACGTCGCAATGACGATGGTGCGAAGCGGCACAGTCCAGCCGGGTGGCGGAGACTGGGTCACGCGGACCGGCCTCGACCTCAGTTCTTGGTCTTGTCGACCAGTGCGCCCGCCTTGATCCAGGGCATCATGTCGCGCAGCTTCTTGCCGAC
This sequence comes from Devosia sp., assembly GCA_039920085.1. Lineage (GTDB taxonomy): Bacteria > Pseudomonadota > Alphaproteobacteria > Rhizobiales > Devosiaceae > Devosia_A. Next base: position 13,892 of record JBDSEK010000008.1, read on the forward strand.
CTCTTCGATCGGATGCTCGTCATTGAGCCGACGGGTCGCCTTGAAGCTCGACGCACCCGCCTTGTATTCCTGCATCCATTTGGCGGTGAAGCGGCCCGTCTGGATGTCCTTCAGGATCGCCTTCATCTCCTTGCGCGTCTCATCGGTGATGATGCGCGGACCCGAGACATACTCGCCATACTCGGCAGTGTTAGAGATCGAGTAGTTCATATTGGAAATGCCGCCCTGATAGATCAGATCGACGATCAGCTTCACCTCGTGCAGGCATTCGAAATAGGCCATCTCAGGCGCATAGCCCGCCTCAACCAGCGTCTCGAACCCGGCACGGATCAATTCGACCAGACCACCGCAGAGCACTACCTGCTCGCCGAATAAATCGGTCTCGCACTCTTCGCGGAAACTCGTCTCGATCACCCCCGAGCGACCACCGCCAATGCCCGACGCGTAAGCGAGCGCGATATCATGCGCATTGCCCGAAGCGTCATGATGCACCGCGATCAGGCACGGCACGCCGCCGCCCTTCTGGAATTCGCCACGCACAGTGTGACCGGGCCCCTTGGGGGCAATCATGATCACATCGAGGCTGTCCTTAGGTTCGATCAGCGCAAAATGCACATTGAGCCCATGCGCAAACGCAATCGCCGCACCGTCGCGGATATTGGGCTCGATGTCATTCTTGTAGATGTCGGCTTGCAGCTCGTCGGGCGTCAGCATCATGATGACGTCGGCCCATTTCGCCGCCTCGGCGACGCTCATCACCTTGAGCCCCTCGCCCTCCGCCTTCTTGGCCGATGCCGAGCCCGGACGCAGCGCCACGACGACATCCTTGACGCCGCTGTCGCGCAGATTGAGCGCGTGAGCATGACCCTGCGAGCCGTAGCCGACGATCGCGACCTTGCGCGATTTGATGATGTTGAGATCGGCATCCCGATCGTAATAGACGCGCATGATGGTCTCCCTTGTCTTATCGCGCTCGCGGCGCCTGGTTGGTTCCGTAGAGTAAAAGAAACTGCTCGGTCGCCCGCTCGGCATCGGCCTCGATCTCCTTGGTGCTGGGCGCGACTTTGTCCCCCAGGAGCAAGCGGATCTGGACGTCGCGAACGACGAGGCCAAAGAACGTGCGAAACGCCGCTTCCGAATTGTCGAATTTCAGGAGACGCGCATCGCGCCCGGCTTCGAGCACCGGCTTCAGCCGCTTGCCCATTGTGAGCCGGCCATTGTCGAGCACGATCGCGCCTAGCCCGTTGTCTTCAGTAGCGTGTGCGATGGCGAGACGGTTGAGTGTCACCGAGGTCGAGCCCGCCAGCGTCGCCAGGAGGTCCCGGCCGAACTGGTAGATGCTGGCCCTGAGCGAATTGATGTCGAGAGCCCTGCGATCGACCAGCGGGACGCGCACCTTGGCCGCCTGCCACTGTACCGTCGCGATCAGCAACCCATCGCGGTCACCGAACCATTTGTAGAGAGTTTCCTTCGAGCAGCTGGCCCGCCGCGCCACCGCCGTCATGGTCAGTCCATCCCCCGCTTCAACCAATAGGTCCAAAGCCGCGGTCAGCACTGCCTGCTGACGGGGCGTGAAGCTGTCGGTTGCGGGACGAATTGCGACGGTCACGGACGCCTCCTGTCATTCCCGTACCGTACGTTACGGTTCGGTGCAAGTTGTAAAAGTCACCGTGACGTCGTGCGCCCCTCGACGCGGCGTTGCTTTCCACTAGACTTGCCCAGGGTCGGGGGCTGGCATGCCGGATATTTTCATCTCCTATAAGAAGGAGGAGCGGGATTTCGCCGCCAGCGTCGCGGCCCGCCTCACACAGGCCGGCTACGATGTCTGGTGGGACGATGCGCTCCTCGCCGGCGAGCGCTTTGAGGACGAGATCTCCACGGTGCTCGATGCTTCCCGGCTGGTGGTGATCCTCTGGTCCCACAAATCCGTCGATTCTGAATGGGTCAAGGCTGAGGCCGAAGCAGCGCGCCAACAAAAGAAGGCGCTCCCCGTGATCATCGACGACATGCCGCACGTCCGCATGCCGCTGCTATTTCGCGGCTTGCATGTGGCGCGGCTGACGGGCTGGAAGGGCGAAGAAAACCACTCCGGCTTTGTTGAACTGATGAGCTCGATCGGCGACCGCCTGGGCAAGGCAGCGGGTCCGAAGCTCAGCGAGCCGCAGGCCGAAATGCGATTGGCCGCGCAGGCACAAGCGGCGCGCCAAATTGCCGAAACAATTCCGGCAAAGCCGATTACGCGCTCAAAACTTATCCTTTGGGCCAGCGCTGCCGCCGTCCTGCTCATCGCGGCTGCATTGGCCGCTTACTTCACGCGCTCTACCGAAACCATTTCGCCAGCCGATCGCGACGCCATTGCCCGTTGCGCGGCCTGGTCGCGATCGGCGCGGCTCGATTGGGCCAGCGGTCTGCCGCGGCTTGAACTGGGCACCCACTTCGATTGCGGCGTCGCCGCCGACGCCGCTCCGAACGACGGCGATACGCTTGGGCGCCTCGCTATGGTTCGCACCCTCGAGGGTTCCAACTACGCCGCGGAGGCGATCGCGCTTGCCAATCGCGGCGTCGAGAAAAGAAGCGGCATCGCCAATTTCGTCCTCGGGGCAATGTACGAAAACGGTATCAATCTGGGCATAGATGTTGCGCGCGCGTCGACCTACTACCGGGTCGCCGCCGATCTCGGCTTTATCCGCGCCACCGGCAAACTCTGCCTTCTCGGCCTCGATGCGCCGGGCAAGCCGCCGCTTGCGGCGAGCGAAGGAGAGATCGCAAATTGGTGCCGCGAGGCAAACGAGGCCGGCGATGCCCTGGGCCAGATCGGCGCGGCCTACATCGTCGAGACGGGATTTAATGGTCTCTCCATCGACAATGGCTTGGCCGTGACGCTCTATCAGCGCGCCATCGATCAAGGCAGCGACGAAGCGGCGGTGCGGCTCGGCATCCTCTATAGTCGCGGCGCCGGCGTCGCCGTCGATCTCTCCAAGGCCACAGCGCTCTTTCAGCTTGCCGCCGACAATGGCCTGCCGGCCGGCATTCGTTCGCTGGCGGTGAGTTACGAACTCGGCAATGGCATCACCCAGGACATCAATCACGCCGCCCAGCTCTACGAGCAGGCCAGCGTCCGGCGCGATATTCCTGCGCTGTTGTTTGCCGGCTACGGCATCGCGCCAGGCATTCCCGTTTCGGCCCGCACCGTGCGCGATCTCGAGATGCTCGCTTCCGATCCCTACCTCGTCACCGCGCATCGCATGCGCGGACAATTGCTCGCCCGCGGCTTCACCCGTGGCCAGGATGTCTGGGCGGCCGAGCGGGACTTCCGGGCCTGCGCCGATGTCGGCAATTCGATGTGCGAAGTGTCCCTCGGCTATTTCTACTTTTACGGCCAGACCGGCACGCGCGATTTCGAGCAGGCCATCCCGCTCTTCAAGTCTGCGGCCGACAAAGGTAATCTCTTCGGCCAGTATTGGCTCGGCTACGCCTATGAGAACGGATTGGGCGTGGACAAGGACCCCGCCAAGGGCATCAGTTACTACCGCCTCGCTGCGGCACAGGGCCATTTGACCGCAGCCAACCATCTCCAGCAACTCGGCGTGAGCTGAAGATGCCGGACATTTTCATCTCCTACAAAAAGGAAGAACGGCAGATCGCCGCCGATCTCGCCGCCCGTCTCACCGGCTCGGGTTACGACGTCTGGTGGGATGCGGCGCTGCTCGCCGGAGATCGCTTCGAAGATGAGATCGCCAGCGTGCTGCGGACGTCGCGCGCGGTCATTGTCCTTTGGTCCAAGCGCGCCGTCGCCTCCGATTGGGTGAAAGCCGAAGCCGAGTCGGCTCGGGGGCAAAAGAAGGCGCTGCCCGCCATCATCGACGATCTGCCGATGGACGAGTTGCCGCTGCTGTTCCGCGGCATCCACATCGTCCGTCTAACGGGCTGGGCGGGCGAGCCCGACCATCCCGGCTATGCCGAACTTATGGCCGCCGTTAACGAACGGCTCGGTGCCGCCGCGGGCCCGGCCCTCAGCCTGCCGCAGGCCGAAGCCAAGCTCGCTGAAAGTGTGAGCGAAGCCGAAGTCTGGTCGGCCATTGCCGGCAGCGCCGATCCGAGCGCGGCCGAATATCGGGCTTACCTCAAGCGCTTCGGTCCCAAAGCGCGCTTTGCCGAAATCGCCGAAATTCGCATCATCCGCCTCGAGGCGCAGGAAAAGCAGGACGCCGAAGACAAGCAGGAACGCAAGCGCACCCGTCGCAATTGGGCGCCGGCGCTTGTCCTGCCATTGCTTGCACTACTGCTGATTGCCGCGCTTGGCGCATGGTTCTGGTGGCGCGGCGATCTCGCGTTCGTCACCGACATGCTGATCCCCGCCGAAGCCAAGGCCGCCGCTGCGCGCTGCACCGACTGGTCGAAAAGCGGCGACACCGAATGGCAGACGACCCTCCCCCGCCTCACCGGCACGATTGCTGCCGATTGCGAACTGGCGGTAAAATCCTTCCCATCCGACGGTGACCACCGGGGCCGGCTTGCCGCCATTCGGCTGGTCCAGGGCAGCCAGCACAATGGCGAGGCGCTCGATCTGGTGCATCAGGGGATCGAGCTCGGCAGTGCGGTCTCCGAAGACATCTTTGGCGTAATGTACCTCTATGGTCTGGGGCTGCTGGAGAACGCCACCACGGCGGCTACACATTTCCAGAAAGCCGCCGCTACGGGCAATGCCGATGCCGCGGCACGGCTCTGCGCGCTCGCCGAAGACCACAATGGCTATTTGCCTTATTCAGCCACCGCGAGTGAGGTGTTTGCGATCTGCACCACCGCCGCCGATGCTGGCTCGCCGCTCGGCCTCGCAATGCTGGGCTACATTTACGAAAATGGCGATCTCACCCTGTCACGCCCCGACCCAACCAAAGCCGCCGAGTATTATGAGCGCGCGTTGGAAGCGAACAGCCCTGCCGGCAAACTGCTGCTGGGCGCCATGCTCTGGCGCGGCATCGCGGTGACCCGCAATGCCGAACGGGCCGTCCAGCTCTTCGAAGCTGCCAAGAACGCCGGTTACCCCGAAGCCATGCGCTGGCTTGGCATTGCGCGCGAGACCGGCATCGGAGCGCCTCGGGACTACGCCATTGCCGGTCAGCTTTATGAACAGGCCAACGAGCGCGGCGACACGGTGAGCCAGCTCCTCATCGGCCTGGGTCTGCCCAACGACCCCGAGCGTGGCGACTTCACGCTGCGCGAAATTGGACGTCTGACCACACCCCTCAACACCCCGATCGCGCTCAGGATCAGTGGGCTGACGGCGTCGCTGGGTTTCTACCAGACGCGCAATGTGGAGCTCGCCAAACAGCGCTTCGAACAATGTGCTGCGGCCAACCCCTTTTGTGCCCTGGCCCTCGGTGGCTTCCACAAGTACGGGCCGCAACAATATGACGACATCGCCCGCGCCCGCGAATTGTTCGAAGCGGCGGCTGCCTCCGGTGAACTCCACGCCCAGTTCGAACTGGCGGTGCTTTACGAGCAGGGGGACGGCGTCGCGCAAGACACCAACGAGGCGCTTCGCCTTTACGAACTGGCCTCCGCGCAAGGCAGCCTTTTGGCCGGGGATCGGATCGCGGCTCTGACGCAAACCGGCACGACGGCCCCGAGCCCCTAACCCCTTGCCCATCCGAGCGCAGAAACTTTCAACCCCACGCTTGACACAGCTCTCCTCATAATCCATAACCATATTGTTCTATAACATTTTGGTTATGGATTGATCGAATGAACGCTTCCGAACGCCTCGATGCCACCTTCATTGCACTCGCCGATCCCACCCGGCGGGCGATCCTCGCCCGGCTGAAGCAGGGCGAGGCAAGCGTCAATGAGCTAACCTCGCCTTTCGCGATCAGCCAGCCGGCGGTGAGTAAGCATCTCAAGATCCTCGAGCGCGCTGGGCTCGTGACCCGCTCTAGCGTCGGCACCTCCCGCCCGGTGCGGATCGAAGCCGGGCCGATGCGTGAAGCTGTGGACTGGCTCGAAAAGTACCGCGAGTTCTGGGAGCAAAGCTACAAGCGGCTCGATGCCCTGCTCGAAATTCTTCAGACGCCCCGCAACACCGACAAGCCCAAGACCAAAAAGCCGAGGAGGGACGACGATGCCTAATCCCCTGACCATCACCACACCGGGTGACACCAACATCGTCGTAACCCGCGAGTTCGACGCGCCGCGCGAGCTCGTCTGGCTCTGCCACACCAAGCCCGAATTGCTGCGCCGCTGGTACGGACTGCCCGATTGGACGATGACCGTCTGCGAGATCGATCTGCGCATCGGCGGCAAATGGCGCTTCGTCACCGTCGCGCCCACCGGCTACGAAATGGGCAGCCAGGGCATCTATACCATCATCGTCGAGCCCGAGCGCATCGAGCAGACCGAATACTACGACGATGACTGGACTAAAGGCGGCAGCAACAACGCAGCCGTCTTCAGCGAAACCCACGGGCGCACCACCGTCACCCTCACTGTCACCTACTCCTCACCCGAAGCCCGCGCCGCCGCTGCGGCGACACCGATGGCCGAGGGCATGGAGATCGGCTTCAAGCGGCTCGACGCCGTGCTGGCCGAAGAACAAGCCGCCTAGACCAAGCCGACACCCACCGCCGAAAATTTTCCCTCCGCCGCACGACGCGACAGGGACCGGGCAAACTCGCCCTCAACCGCGCCTCGCGCTAACCTGCCTCAACAAGGAGACTGCAAATGCCCGCGACCATCACCCCGTTCCTGTGGTTCGACAACACCGTTCCCCAGGCCGTCGCCTTCTACAAATCCGTGTTCAAAGACGCCAAGGTCGAATCCGTCAATGACTTCATTGCGGTCTTCGAGCTCGCGGGTCAGCGTTTCTACGCGCTCAATGGCGGCTCGCAATTCAAGTTCACCGAAGCGGTGTCGTTCTTCATCAGCGTCGAGACGCAGGACGAGGTCGACTATTATTGGAACAGCCTCATCGCCGGTGGCGGCGAGGAATCCATGTGCGGCTGGCTCAAGGACAAATACGGCCTGAGCTGGCAGGTCATCCCCAAAATCCTGATGACCCATCAGATGAGTTCCGACCGCGCGGCTGCCGATCGCTCACAGCAGGCGATGCTGAAGATGCGCAAGATCGTCATCGCCGATCTCGAGAAGGCCTATGCCGGCAAGTAAGCCACCCGCAAACGTGAAGGCGCCGGCACCCACCGCCCGCGCCTTCACCACACGCCTCATGGCACTCCAGTCGGACGACGAGCTGCGCAAGATTCAGCGCTATTTCAAATCCGGCGAGGGCAACTATGGCGAAAGCGATCGCTTCATCGGCGCTCGCATGGGGTCGATCTTCGCTCTCGCCAGGGAGTTTGTGAGCCTACCGCCCAAGGAGCTCGAGACGCTGCTCGAAAGCGACATCCATGAATTGCGGGTCGGCGCGCTCTCGATCATGGCCAAGCAATACGGCCTGAAGACCACCGACGAGGCCCGGCGCAAGCAATTGTTCGAGCTTTATCTCCGTCGCCACGACTGCATCAACAATTGGGACCTTGTCGACCTTGCCGCCTGGCACGTGGTCGGCGCGTGGCTAACGGATAAGCCGCGCAAAATACTCTACCGGTTGGCCAAATCGAAAAGCCTCTGGGAGCGCCGCACTGCGATCCTTGCGACCTTTGCCTTCATCAAGCGCGGCGAGCTCGACGACACATTCGCCATCGCTGAAATGCTGCTCACCGACGGGGAAGATTTGATCCACAAGGCGGTCGGCGGGATGCTCCGCGCAGCCGGCGGAAAGGACCCCAAGGCCCTCACCGCCTTTCTCGAGCGGCACGCAACAACAATGCCGCGTACCATGCTGCGTTACGCTATCGAGCACTACGCTGCCACCGAGCGGCAGCGCTGGCTTGCCAAGCAATAGCCGGGCGGGGCTATTGCTTACCGACCTTTCAGAGGAGTCTCCTGGCCCCTCTGCAACGTTAACAGTGCGGACTGGCTGATCGTCCCGCCAACGCGCATCGGTGAACGGTCGTTCGACTCCATCGTCTATTGCCGATGAATGCCGATTGCGGCAGGATGCCGGCCCCCTCCTCGCCGCAGATCCCCATGTCCCTTCTGTTTTCGCCTCTGACCCTTCGCGGCCTGACCCTGCGCAATCGCGTCGTAGTCGCCCCGATGTGCCAATATTCCTCGCAGCACGGCTTCGCCAATCACTGGCATCTGGTGCATCTGGGCCGCTTTGCCCTGGGTGGATTCGGCCTCGTCATCGTCGAGGCGACCGGCGTCACGCCTGAAGGCCGCATCTCCTACGCCGATCTCGGCCTGTGGGAAGACGCGCAGGTCGCGCCCCTCGCCCAGATTGTCGATTTCCTCCACACGCAAGGCGCGGCCGCGGGGATCCAGCTTGCCCATGCCGGCCGCAAGGGCTCCGCCCCAGTCGCCTGGCGTCACGGATTCGATGAAACCGATGACGAAAAGCCGATCGTCGCGTTCGAATCCTGGACTCCTGTCGCCCCCAGCCCGCTCATTCATTCGGAGACCCACGCCGGGTACACCCTTCCCCATGAGCTGACCGAGGCCGAGATTGCCGACACGGTCCGCGCCTTCGCCGATGCCGCGCGCCGGGCAGACGCGGCAGAATTTGACGTCGTCGAAATCCATGGCGCGCATGGCTATCTCATCAACCAGTTCCTCTCACCCATCGCGAACAAACGCACCGATGCCTATGGCGGGACTCGCGAAAACCGCATGCGCTTCGCCCTTGAAGTCACCGAAGCAACGCGCGCCGTCTGGCCCGAGCACAAACCGCTGTTCATGCGCATCTCGACCACCGATGGCAGCCCAGATGGGTGGACGCTCGAGGATTCGCTGGTCCTGTCGACCGAACTCGCGCGCCGCGGCGTCGACGTTATCCATTGCTCGTCGGGCGGCTTCGACGGCTACGGCCTCAGACCCGCCCCGCTCTACCAGGTGGCGCTGGCCAAGGCCGTCCGCGAGACCGGGGTAAAAACGATCGCCGTGGGCCTCATCAACGAACCGGCCGATGCAGAGGCCGTCCTGGCAGAGGGCGAAGCCGATCTCGTCGCCCTCGCCCGCGGCGCCCTTGAGGATCCCAACTGGGCCATCCACGCCCATCATGCGCTGGATGGCGCCCAATACGATCTCTGGCCCAAACAGGCACGCGAGCGTATCCGCGGCAAGGATCAGGTGTTGGGCCTTCGGAAGCCCTGAGCTTGCCGCAATACGGTCATTTGCCGTTCATGCCGCTGTTGTCATAGGCTCCCCCCACATTCTCTGGGGAGCAGATCATGAATATCAAACGCTTCGCCGCCCTTCTGGCCTTGCCGCTGCTCGCGGCTTGCGCGCCGGAGGTCGAATCGAGCCTCTATCTCAGCGACATCGAAGCCGCCGTCACCTCCAACGCCGCCATTTCCGTGCCGGCGGTCCTGCGCGTGCCGCAGCAGGGCGAAGACGAGTGCAAGGCCGGCCTCGAGGCGCTGATCGAAAAGCTGAAGGCGCTTGCGCCCGTTACCGGCAAGGGCCAGTGCGTCAGCAAGGACCAGGATGGCTCGAGCGTGCAGCTCGCTGAAATCGAAACGGCTCTGCAGATCGTTCCCGCGGGCGGCAGCTTCGACCCGCTCAATCTGTTCGCCGTCGAAGTGGCAACCACCGACGAAGGCCGCTACGACCTCACCTTCAAGATGCTGAAGCCGGTGGGCGATGTGATCAAGGCGCTCTCGAGCGACGAGTCCATGCAGACCCAATTCACCCCCACCCGGTTCATTCTCACCCTCAACAACGACACCGCCGGGTCGATGGAAGTCGCGGGCAACCACGTCTTTATCGACAACAAGCCGGCGCTGCCCGGAGTCTCCGATTCGACCCAGCTGGCCCGCCGGGCCGAGGCCGTCATCCGCTTCTCGGACGTGGCCGGCACCCATGTCGAGCAAGGCAATGACTACTGGTTTGCGACAATCGGTCCCGGCCAGTAGCGTCAGGGCCACTTAGTTCCGCCCGAATTCGGGCTCGACCTTGCAACCGCGCGTGGGACCACCCACGTGCGGTTTGTCGTTACTGGAAGCTGCGATCATGACCACCAAGGCCGCCCTTTTCGCACTGCTGACCCTTTGGGGCGTCGGCGCCGCACCCTGCCTCCCCGCCTTCGCCGAAGACGCTGTGACCGAGTCCGCCGATGACGATGCGGAAGCCAGTGATGGCCTCACCGATCGCGTCTGGGTTCGCACGGAAGACGGCCAACTTCCCGGGGCTCTCAAGATTTTCCTCACGGACGGCACCCTGGTCCAGGATTCCTGCTGGGAAACTCACCGCCTCTCGGCCTGGGAAATGATTTCGCCCACCAGCGTCAAATGGAACGAAGACGGCGTCGATATCGCCGCCGACATCCGGAGCCTCAGCGCCAGCGAACTCGTGCTCGCTCTCAAGCTCCGCGACGGCTCGATTGAGGAACAGCACTACGCCCCGGCGACCATCCCGTATGTATGCCCGGACGTTCCGAAGGGCTGAACAGCCGGCGCTAGCCGAGGCCGAGCCGCTTCAGCGGCTGCAGCAGATAGCCCCCCACCATTGCCGCGAGCAATTTCTGCACCGGCGGCAATCGGCCAAGGGTCGAGACCATCATATCGCGCAGCACCGGCAGGATGCGGCTATCCGATTGGTACATCGGCGTCAGCATCGCGCTCATCGACTGGTAGAGCCGCACATGCCAGCGGCGGAAATCGCCGTAGAGCGCTAGCGCAGCAGGGAGACTCGACGCCATTTCGAGCGCCATTGCCAGTGCCTTCGCGTCGAGCAGCGCCATGTTGGCCCCCTGCCCCAATTGCGGGCTGGTGGCGTGCGCACTGTCGCCCACAAAGGCAATGCGCTCGCCCGTCGGCAGCCGCAAGGTATGATGCGCATAGCGGGCCAGGGTGAGACCATCGAACGACGCGATCTGATCGAGCAGCGGCGCGGTCTCGGGCCAATAGTCCCGGATAGAGGCTTTCCACGGCTCGATGCCTCCGGCCACGAGCCCCTCATACTCTGCGACCCTCAGGCTCCAAAAGAACGCCCCGAGCAACGGACCGCCCGCTTCCCGGCGCCCGGTCGGCATCACGCCGATCATCACGCTGGCACGGTCGTAGCGCTGCGTCAGCGCCTTGGCGTCGAACCCGCCGTCGGGCCATGGCAAGCTGGTCCACAGCGCTCCATAATGCAGCGCCCGAGGAGTCGCCGGAAACCGGGCACGCTTCCTGAGCGGTGAGCTCGATCCCAAAGCATCGACGACCAGATCGAAAAAGCCCTCCCGTTTGCCGTTCAGGCCCATCAGTGCCATCCGCCCGCCCTCAAGCTCCGCGCCGCTAACCGCAAAGCCGGTCGTGAAGGAAATCTTCTCCGCGCGTACGGCATCGTGCAACGCGTCGAACAGCGCGGCGCGATGAACCCCATAAGCGCGTGCCGGACCGAGGGCGGCATAGCGCACATCGAGGACCGTGCGTCCGCTGCGCGCCTCGGTGCCAATCAGCCGATCGATCGGGGCGGCCACGGCCGCAACCGCATCGAGCACGCCGAGATCGGCAAGCACCGCTTGCCCCGTCGGTTGCAACATCAAGCCCGAGCCGACCGGCCCCGGCTCATCAAAGCGCTCGAACAAAGTAACGCTGTGCCCGGCGCGATGCAGATAGAGCGCCGTCGCAAGGCCCGCAGGCCCGGCACCAGCAACCGCGATGTCGAGCCGGCGCGTCAGAGGCAACCTCGCTACAGCAGGACCTGCGTGCCGATCTCGACCACGCGTCCGGTCGGGATATGGAAATATTCGGTCGCGTCGGTGGCGTTCCGCGCCAGCGCAATGAACAGCCTGTCGACCCAGAACGGCAATCCACCCTTTGCCGACGGCTTGAGCGAGCGGCGCGACAAGAAGAAGGAGGTCGACATGATGTCGAACTTCCAGCCGAGTTTGCGCGCGAGCATCAGTGCCTTGGGAATGTTGGGCGTCTCGATAAAACCGAAGCGCACCACGACCCGGTAGAACAAATCATTGTAAGCGTCGATCGTCACCTTCTCCTCGTCGGGCACGCGCGGCGTCTCGGCGGTGACGATGGTTAGAATGACATTGTGCTCGTGCAGCACCTTATAGTGCTTGAGGCTGTGGAGCAGAGCCGTCGGCGCGCCGGTAATATCGGCGGTGAGAAACACCGCCGTACCTGGCACGATAGTCGGCTTCTTCTTGGCCAGATTCTCGACCAGGAATTCGAGTGGCACCTCGTCGCGGCGGGTCTTTTCCGCCAGCCGTTTCCGGCCTTGGATCCACACGGTCATGATCAGGACGGCCACGCCGGCAACAACCGCCGGCACCCAGCCGCCCGCGGCGATCTTGAAGGCATTGGAGACAAAGAACGTCGCGTCGATGAACAGGAACGGGACGATCACCAGCGCCGTCGCCAGCAAATGCCACTTCCATACCCGCCACATCACGATGCCGATCAGCGACGCCGTCACCAGCATCACCCCTGATACCGCGATGCCATACGCGGCCGACAGAGCGCTCGATGAGCCGAAACTGATCACCAGCAACACCACCAGCACAAACAGGATGGTGTTAATCTGCGGCAGATAGATTTGTCCGCTTTGCGTCTCCGATGTGTGTCGCACTGTGAGACGCGGCAGAAAGTTGAGCGCGGTAGCCTGTCGGGCAAGGCTGTACATCCCAGAAATCACCGCCTGACTGGCGATCACAGTCGCGAGTGTCGCGAGCCCGACAAAGGGCAACTTTAGCTGGTCGGGGATCATCAGGAAGAACGGGTTCTCCGCGCCAGCCGGACCATTGGCGATGACATAGGCGCCCTGCCCGAAATAGTTGAGCAAGAGCGCCGGGAACACGAGGCCAAACCACGCGAGGACGATTGGCTTTCGCCCGAAATGACCGAGGTCGGCGTACAGCGCCTCGGCGCCCGTTACCGCGAGGAACACGGCGCCAACAACGACGAACGCCGTATCTCCGTGCCTGAACAGGAACAGCACTCCATTGGCGGGGTTCAACGCCCACAGGACCTGCGGCGCCTGAACGATCTGCGCAATCCCCGCAATCGCCAGTGCCAGGAACCAGATCACCGTCACCGGTCCGAACACCGTGGAAACCTTCGCGGTCCCGAACCGCTGTACAAAAAACAAGATTATGATGACGGCGACCGTGATTGGCACCACCCAGCGCGTCAAAGTGGGTGTCACGACCTCGAGGCCTTCGACCGCCGATAGCACCGAGATCGCCGGGGTGATGATTGCATCACCAAAAAACAGTGCGCTGCCAACAACGCCCGCGGCGACGACCCAGCCGCCTCGCTTGCCAAGCGTGGAGCGGACCAGGGACATCAAGGACAGCGTGCCACCCTCGCCTTTATTGTCGGCCCGGGTGACGAAGAACACATATTTGATGGAAACCGTGAGCGTCAGCGCCCACACGATCAGCGACAGCAATCCGAGCACATCGGCATTGAGATCGCCGGTCTTGCCATGCGCCGCGAAGGCTTCGCGAAACGCATAGATCGGGCTCGTGCCGATATCGCCATAGACGACGCCCAGCGCGCCGAGAACCAGGAGGGGAAGCTGCTTGTTGGCGTGGCCGGCCGGATCGGTCGCGACGTCGCCGGCCGCAAGGCCGGGAGCATGCGTTTGCGTCAATGGTGCCTTCATAGCCCCTCAATGAGGCGGCGCGGGCATACACCCGGCGATTCAGCGGTTCAATGGCGAAATCAGCCTGAAGTTGCGCGAACAGGGTTGCACGCGACGCTGGGCAGTGACAGCCGCCCACAAGGGATCGCGGCCGGAGGCAGGTCCGGCCGCGTCTTGTCGCGGGTGCAAGGGAGATGTGCCCGCGGTTAACCCTGTTGTCAGGCGGCCTTGGCGGCGACCTGATCGTCCTGCCGGGCGTTGCGCGTGGCGTGCGTCCACCAGGCGAGGTTGTCGAGCAAATCCTTGGTCATCGGCACAAATACCGGAAGCACATCCTCCCAGCTCTTCTGGCCCATCATGACAGCAGCGAATTCAGAACCGCCGACATGGATGCCATGCCGCACAGATACGGCCTGCAGCTCGACCATTACATTGCGCAGATGCTCGACCGCGCGTGCGCCGCCGACCGAGCCATAGCTCACATAGGCAACCGCCTTCTTCATGAAGGGTTTGTAGGCCCAGTCGATGGCGTTCTTGAGCGCCCCCGGGATCGACCGGTTGTATTCAGCAGTGACGACGATGAAGCCGTCGAACTCATTGAGCTTGGCCTGCCATTTGGCCGCTACTGCGTTGGGCGTGGGCATCCACATGTCTGACGCTGCGGCATCGAACAGCGGCAGCGGGTAATCTTTGAGATCGACGATCTCGACGTCGAAATGGCCCGATTCCTTGGCGAGCTTGGCGATCCAGTGAGCCGGTTCCGCGCCCCTCCGATTGGGGCGGATGCTGCCGATGATCACGCCGATACGAGGTCTGGTCATTGTTTGGTCTCCAGTAACAAAGTGTAACTGGGGATGAATATGTGCCTGCGTGCGAAAGTCGCAAGAAGGCACGAATTGCTGCCAGGCGAACATGGGGCGCCCTCGGGCAGATCGCTGTGGATAGGGCACAGAACTGTGCGCATCGGCGGGGATTGGCTTTGCCCGTCATCGAGGAGCGCTGCGCCGTCGGTCTATACCATTATGCGAAATCAGCGCGCCGATTGTTCGCTAAAGCTGACCGGACAGGATCGTTCGATAGCGGCGCACCGTCTCTGCAAAGCCGTAGATCAGGGCATCGGCCGTCAAGCGGTGGCCGATCGAGCATTCCGACAGTCCTGGAATCGCCCGCTTCAGCGCCGGCAGATTGTCGAGCGTCAGATCGTGCCCGGCATTGACCGCCAGCCCCGCCGCGAATGCTGCGTCCGCGGTCGCCGTGAGCCGCGCCAGCTCTTTGGGCTTATCGCCGCCCGGATGCCCGTAGGGTCCGGTGTAGAGCTCCACCCGGTCCGCACCCACTGCCGCCGCTGCAACTGCAAGTTGTGGTTCGGCATCAATGAACAGCGCCACCCGCATCCCACCCGCCCGCAGCCTTTCAATCACCGGCAACAGCAAACTCCGTTGCGCCGCTGCGTCCCAGCCATGATCCGATGTCGATTGCGCCGGATCGTCGGGGACCAGCGTCACCTGGTCCGGTTCGGCCTTCTCGCAGAGCCGCAGGAAATCCTCGGAAGGGTATCCCTCAATGTTGAATTCCCGTTCCGGCCAGTCGACGAGCATCGTCTTGAGCTCCAACACATCGGTGCGCCGGATGTGTCGCTCATCTGGCCTCGGATGCGCTGTCAGCCCCTCGGCCCCCGCCTCCAGACAGAGCTGGCCGATGCCGGTGACGCTCGGCCACGGCAGGTCGCGCCGGTTGCGAAGCTGGGCGACGGCATTGAGGTTGACGGAGAGCACGGTCATTGGGGGCAAATGCGCCCGTCAGGCAAGCGCGGTCAAGCGCCGTCGCCGTTCGTCCAGTAACGCCACGACGACACCGCTGACGAGGATCAGCGCGATGCCCGCTATCGCTGGCAGATTGGGCAGCGACCGGAACACCAGTGCCCCCGAGATCACCGCCCAGACCGCGAACATATAAAAGAACGGCGCCACCGCACCCGTCGCCCCGGTCCGGTAGGCAAGAAAAATGAAGAAGTGCCCGAAGGTCAGGAAGAAGCCGGCGCCCGCCAGCAGCAACACATGTTCAAGCGTGACCGGTTGCCAGCTCTCGAACAGCAATGTGCCGAGCCCCGCTCCCACCATCACCGTGATGCAGGTCCAGTA
The DNA here is from genome assembly GCA_039920085.1 of Devosia sp. Taxonomy (GTDB): domain Bacteria; phylum Pseudomonadota; class Alphaproteobacteria; order Rhizobiales; family Devosiaceae; genus Devosia_A. Next base: position 29,674 of record JBDSEK010000008.1, read on the forward strand.
GGCGACAACCAGTGCCGGTATCTGCTGCGGCACCTTCCGTCCCACAATGTCGCGCCCCGCCGTCAACAGCGCGCAGCCGAAGCCGAGCAGCGCATACGGCGAAATGCCGTTCATGGTCGGCTGCGCTACCAGCAGCGCCCCGGCGAACCCGGCCGCGATCAGCGCCATCCTGAGCCAACCGATGCGGTCGCCATAGATCACGGCCACGCCGATCAGCAGCAGCATCGGCGCCGTCATGTTGATGGCGGTGATATCGGCGATGGGAAGATTTGCGAGCCCGACGACGAAACACATCACTGCGCCCAGCTCGAACAGATTGCGCAGCAGAACCAAAGGTTGCGCGCCTTTGATCATCTTGCCGCCATTGCCGGTCAAGAGCACCATCGGCAACAGCCAAAGGCATGCCGAAACGCCGCGCAGAAAAAGCGTCTGGAACGGCATCAGCCCTTCCGTCACCAGCTTCATCAGTGTGTCATTGGCGACGAAGGTGCCCGTGGCGAGCATCATGAAAATGATGCCGCGCAGATTTGGCGAAAGACGATCCATCAACAACTCGGCGACAACGCGCCGTCCTTAGAGCGGCCGCGCCCGCCCGGTCAATTGCTACATCCCCTCGGGCCCGCGCGAGATCGCAGCGAGACCGGTGCGCACCACTTCGACCAGCCCCAGCGGCATCATCAGCGCGATGAAGGAGTCGATCTTGCTCGGCTTGCCGGTGATCTCGAACACGAAGCTTTCGGTCGTCGCATCGACAATCTGCGCGCGATAGGCATCGGCGAGCCTCAGCGCCTCTGCCCGCGGCTCGCCAGTACTCGCGACCTTCACCAGCGCCAGCTCGCGCTCCAGCGACCGGCCCTCGGCCGTGAGATCATGCACCTTGTGTACCGGCACCAGCCGCTCGAGCTGCAGCTTGATCTGCAGCAGCACCTTGGGCGTCGCCACCGTCACCAGCGTGATGCGCGACAGTCCCTTCTCATGCTCGGTCTCGCTGACGGTAAGACTCTCGATATTGAAGCCGCGCGCCGAGAATAGCCCCGCGATGCGCGCGAGAATGCCCGGCTCATTGTCCACCAGCACGGAAAGCGTATGCCGCTCCGGCGTCTGGGTCTCCGCGGCAAGGAAATAGGCCGATCCACTCGGCTGCAGATGCGCGTTCATTGAACGACCTCCTGCGCCCCGCTGGGCGCCAATGCTTGCTAGCTCAACCCTGACCAGCACGTTTACAGCGTCCGGGCTAACTGTCATTTGCGGCGACGTCGAAAGGAGCGCAATCCCGGACGCTTGAACGGCATTGTAGTCGAATGGGTGGAGCGGACTAATTTCGAATCCCTGACTACGGGCGAGTTCCTTAAACGTGAGCGGAGGCCCAAGCTCCACGGTATCGAGTATGGCGAGCACCCGCTCACGATCCAGCCGCGGCTTGGCGACACCGTCGGCTTGGGCAAATTGTATGACGACACTCGGCCCGGGGCCTGTCAGAGCGAACCACGTGCTTGTCTCAATGCCAGCGACCTCGGTGGTTCCCGTAATGAAATAGTAGTCTCGACCATGACTCTTGATCGCTTCGACGCGTGCTCCGGCATCGAGATTTCCTAGGCCGGCGAGCTTGGCAAGTCCGACCTTTTCGATCGCCAAGAAGTACGCGTCGGCGACCTGCAGGGCTGACACCGAAGCCAGGTTCTCTGCGTCGGCCAGTCCGTGGGCCGCGTCAGACACATCAAAGCCCGCCGGCAGCACTAGCGACACTGGAGAATTCGCAATGGCATAGCGCTCGTCGGCGAGCGCAAGCGCAGCCCAGCCAATCGCCAAAAGCAACACCGCAAAGAAAGCGGAAAGCGGGCGCAAGTTCAGACCAGCTCCCTGCCCTTGGCGTCGATGACATTGCCGATATCCTCCGAGAAATCCGGCAGGATCATCTCATTGTGCGGCTTGCCCGACGGGATCATCGGCAGGCAGTTCTCGTGGCGCTCGACCAGGCAGTCGAACAGCACGGGCTTTTTCACGTCGAGCATTTCGGCGATCGCGTCGTCGAGTTTGGCGGGGTCCTCGCATTTGATGCCGTAGCCGCCATAAGCCTCGGCGAGCTTGACGAAATCGGGCAGCGACTCCGAGTAGCTGTGCGCATAGCGTCCGCCATGCAGCAGCTCCTGCCACTGGCGCACCATGCCCATCCGCTCATTGTTGAGGATGAAGATCTTGACCGGCAGCTCATACTGCACCGCCGTCGACATCTCCTGCATCGTCATCTGCACGCTGGCTTCGCCAGCGATGTCGATGACCAGTGCATCCGGATGCGCCACCTGGACGCCGATCGCGGCGGGCAACCCATAGCCCATCGTGCCGAGCCCACCCGAAGTCATCCAGTGATTGGGCATCTCGAATGGGAAATGCTGCGCCGCCCACATCTGGTGCTGGCCGACTTCGGTAGTGATGTAGACGTCACGCCCCTTGGTCGCCTCATAGAGCCGCTTCACCGCATGCTGCGGCTTGATCACGCTGGTCGAGTTCTTGAAACCCAACGAATTGCGCTTCCGCCAGCCATCGATCTCGCGCCACCAGGGCGCGATCGCCTCGGTTCGCGTCGCATTGGTCTTGGCCCGCCAGACGCGCACCATTTCCTTGAGCACATGCGCGCAATCGCCGATCACCGGCAGATCGACGCGCACATTCTTGTTGATCGAGCTCGCATCGATATCGACATGGATCTTCTTGCTTCCCGGCGAGAATGCGTCGATCCGCCCGGTGATCCGGTCGTCGAAACGCGCCCCGATATTGATCATCAGGTCGCAATCATGCATCGCCATGTTGGCTTCGTAGGTGCCGTGCATGCCCAGCATGCCCAGCCATTGCGGCGACGAACCGGGGAATGCGCCGAGCCCCATGAGGGTCGAGGTCACCGGAAAGCCGGTGAGTTCGGCCAGTTCGCGCAAATGCTGGCTCGCTTCCGGGCCGGCATTGATCACCCCGCCGCCGGTGTAGAACACCGGCCGCTCGGCGCGCAGCATCATCTCGACCGCCGCCTCGACCACCCGCGGATCGGCATCGAGTTGCGGGCGATAGCTCTTGTGCCGTGTCGTTTCGATTTCGGTCGGGCCGTAATAGGTTCCCATCGCGAACTGCACATCCTTGGGGATGTCGACCAGCACCGGCCCCGGCCGTCCCGAGCGCGCGATGTAGAACGCTTCGTGCAGAACGCGCGCCAGATCATTGACCGATTTGACGAGATAATTGTGCTTGGTGCAGCTGCGCGTGATGCCCACCGTGTCGCATTCCTGGAACGCGTCCGAGCCGATGAGCGGTGTCGGCACCTGTCCGGTAATGCACACCACCGGGATCGAATCCATCAGCGCATCAGTGAGGCCCGTCACCGCATTGGTGGCGCCTGGCCCCGAGGTCACGAGCACCACGCCGACCTTGCCCGTCGAGCGCGCATACCCTTCGGCCATATGCGTTGCGCCCTGCTCGTGGCGAACAAGGATGTGCCGCACCTTGTCCTGCTGGAACAGTGCGTCATACATCGGCAGCACGGCGCCACCGGGATAGCCGAAAATATCGGTGACGCCCTGGTCGATAAGGGCCTGGATCACGATCTCGGCGCCACTCATCTGCTGCGGCATCTCAGTCTCCTCATTCTTCTCCGTCCTGCTCGTCGGACGGGGGACGGTCATCGAAACACAAGGCAATAAAAAAGGCCCCGTTCGGGACCTCTTGCGCGCACCAGCCCTCGCGGGGATTATTACCCCGCGTGCTTGATGCGCCTTCCTACTACGAGAATAGTCCGCACGGACGTGCCTCCAAATTCGTCCACGACGATAAGCGCGACTGCCTTAACGAGTCAACCCACGCGTCGGCGCAATCGACAAGCGCCAAGCTCAGCCGGTCGGGGCAACTATCAAAAGTGCCCCGGATTCTCAGAGGCTTGCCCTCCCACCCCTTCGGCGTTAAGGCGCAAGGATGACCGCCTATGCCCTCCCCGCCACTGGCCCGCTTATCGCCGCCGAAGCCGACGCGTCCGACATTATCGGCGAGGCCTACAGTGCCGGCGCGGACGCTATCGTCATTCCCGTGGCGCGCCTTTCGCCCGACTTTTTCAAGCTCAGCACCGGACTCGCCGGCGCAATCCTGCAAAAGCTCACCAATTACCAATTCAGTGTCACTATTGTCGGCGACATCTCGGCCTATACTGAAAAGTCTGCCCCGCTCCGCGACTTCGTCCGCGAATCCAACCGCCATGGCGGCATCCGCTTCGTTTCGAGCGAGGACGATCTCTAGCAAGCGGCCGCCACCCTCCTATATGTCGTGCAGCGGTTTTTGCCGCATGGGGGAATCTATGAAAGAGCGCATTCACATTTCGCAAAGCCTGTCGCTAGGCGGGCTTTGGTTTGTCGGCTGGCTGTTCTCGATCGGCTATCTGCACCTGGGGTTCTGGCAAGGCGTACTGGGCCTCATCCTTTGGCCCTATTTCCTCGGCAGTCACTTCGCCCCCGCCTGAGCCGGGGTTTTCATCGCCCGGCGCGTGAGCTAAACCGCGCCGGCGAGTGGAACTACCCGAAATGACCCAGTCTCAAGCAGCGTCTGCCTCAGGCGCTGAGCAGCAATTGTCGTCGCGTAACTGGAGCACGGAATTCCGGGCGCTATTCGTCCTCGCCTGGCCGCTGATCATTTCGCAGCTGGCGCGCAGCGCCCTTTTCACCACCGACGTCATCGTACTTGGCCGGCTGGGCCCGCAGCCGCTTGCGGCGGGTGCCCTGGCCAATGCATTGTTCATCTGCGTGCAGCTCTTTGGCATCGGCGCCATCGGCGCCGTCGCCCCGATGGTCGCCCAGGCACTGGGGGCGCGCGATTTCCGCTCGGTTCGCCGGACGATCCGCCAGGGCATCTGGTTCGCCATCATTTTGAGCGTCGTGTTGTTCCCCTTGGCCTGGAACATCGGGCCGATCTACCGCTCGATCGGCCAGGACCCCGAACTCATCGGCCTCGCCGAGCAATTCATCCAGGCAGCCATCTGGCTGCTGCCCTCGGCCTTTGTCTTCATGGCGCTCCAATCCTTCCTCAGCGCGCACGGCGCCACCCGGGCCGTGCTGCTGATCACCCTTGCTGGTGTTGCCGTCAATCTCCTCGCCAACTACCTGCTAGTGTTCGGCAATTGGGGTTTTCCACGTCTTGGCATTGTCGGCTCGGGCCTCTCGACCAGCATCGTCAACGCTGTGATGCTGGTCTTCATTGTCGCCTACATTCAGACCCACCGCCGCTTTCGCCGCTACCACATCTGGCACGATTTCTTCCGCCTCGACCTCTCCCGCCTGCTCGAACTCGTGCGGATCGGCGGTCCCATCGGTCTGATGCTGCTGGCCGAAGTGGCACTGTTCACCACCGCCACCCTCCTTCAGGGCTATCTTGGACAGGCCGAAGTCGCGGCGCATTCGGTTGCCCTGACCATCGCCTCGCTCGCTTTCATGGTGCCACTCGGCCTTAGCCAGGCGACCGTCGTCCGCGTCGGCATCGCGCTCGGCGAGAAGAGCAAAGACGGCATTCGCAAGGCCGGCTGGGCGGCCCTGGTCATGACGCTGGGCTTCATGTCGCTGACCTCGATCGTCTTCTTTCTCGCTCCGCACCAGATCGTCGGCCTGTTCCTCCAATCGGGCCTTGCGGAAAACGCGACACCGCTCGCCCTGGCTGCGAGCTTCCTCGTCGTCGCGGCCCTGTTCCAGTTGTTCGACGGCACTCAGGTAATCATGAGCGCCGCGCTGCGCGGCCTCAGCGACACCAACATGCCGCTGCTTATCGCCCTGTTCGGCTATTGGATCGTCGGCTTCCCAACGGCTTATTTTCTTGCTTTCCATTTCGGCCTGCGCGGCGTCGGCGTCTGGATCGGACTCGCGGTGGGGCTGGCCGTCACCGGCCTCATCCTCACCATCCGCTGGTCGATGCGCGAGCGCCTGGGCCTCACCGAGCGGGCGCCGATCTAGCCTTCCCTCCAGTCCCAGTCCGCCATCCGGCCGCGGAACCATGTCCGCTGCCGCTTGGCATATTGCCGCGTCGCGATCACCGCGCGCTCGACCATCTCTTCGCGGCTGCTGGTGCCCGCCAGCCACGCCCCGATCTCACGCACGCCTATGGCCTTCATCGCCGGCAGCGACGGATCGAGCTGTCGCGCGAGCAGCAGCTTCACTTCATCCACCGCGCCTGCCCCAAGCATCGCCTCGAACCGTGCTGCGATCCGCTCGCGCAGAACTTGCCGGTCGGGATTGAGCACAATCCGCTCCGTCGACCAGCCTTCGAGCAGCGGCTGTTGCGAGCCATCCTGGAACGTGGCGAGCGAGCGGCCAGTCGCTGCTAGTACCGCGAGGGCCCGGATCACCCGCTGCGGATCCGGCGCCTTGAGACGCGCGGCGATCTGCGGGTCACGCTCGGCGATCAGCCTGCTCCGCGCCGCTCGATCGAGGCCTGCCACTTCCGCTTCCGCCCTCACCAGCGCCTCGGCGGGCACCTCGGGCACTTCGGCAAAGCCTTCGGTGAGCGCGGTAAAATAGAGTCCCGTTCCGCCCACGAAGATCAGCGTCCGCCTCCCGGCCTCCGCGATCACCGCCGCCACCGCGCGCGCCCAGTCGCCGGTCGAAAATCGTCGCTCCGGTGACACGTCTCCATAGAGAAGGTGAGGCACTTCCGCCATTTCCTTGCGGTCCGGTCGCGCCGTGAGCACCCGCAGGCCGTCATAGATCTGGAGCGCATCGGTGTTGACGATGACGGCGTTGCGCTCGCGCGCCATCGCCAAAGCCAGGGCCGACTTGCCGCTGGCAGTCGGACCCGCTATCAGGACCGCGCTCCTTGCCGCCTTTCCCGAGCTCAAATGTCGGTCCTCTGCCTCATCGCCAACCCGCTGGAGCCGGCGCTCGATCCGGCGCTGCTCGGCGCCATCCATCGCGAGATTGGCGGCGAGCTCAACGTGCTTAACCAGCGCATCGCCGCCGAGATCGTCAAGCCGAAACTGGCGAACGCGGACGGCGCCGTCCGTGCTTTGGTTGCGGGCAAGCCAATCGACGTGGCGCTGATCCCCCTGGCCAACCGTCGGAAACGGCTGCTGGTCGCTGATATGGACTCGACCATGATCGAGCAGGAATGCATCGACGAGTTGGCCGGTGCCATCGGCATCAAGGCCGAGATTGCCGCCATCACGGCCCGCGCCATGAATGGCGAACTCGATTTCGAAACGGCGCTCCGCACCCGCGTCGGCCTGCTCAAAGGCCTGCCGCTGAAGACGATCGAAGAAATTCGCCGCGAGCGCATCACGTTCGCCCCCGGCGGCCGCGCTCTGGTCCAGACCATGAAGGCTTATGGCGCCTTCACCTCATTGGTGTCGGGTGGCTTCACGTTGTTTGCCGACTATATCGGCAAGCGCATCGGCTTCGACGAAGCGATGGCCAACATTCTCGAATTCGAGGGCGATGTGCTGACCGGCACGGTGAAGGAACCGATCCTCGGCCGGGCCGCCAAGCTCAGCCGGCTGCAGACCCTCGCCGCCTTCAATGACATCCCGATGGCCGCGACCCTCGCAGTCGGCGACGGTGCCAATGATCTCGACATGATCCGCGCCGCCGGCCTGGGCGTTGCCCTCCACGCCAAGCCCGTCGTCGCCGCCGAGGCGCCGGTGCGGATCGATCATGGCGATCTCACCGCGCTGCTTTACCTTCAGGGCTATGCCGAGGACGAATTCGTCCGCTAGCCTGCACTATTTGATCTGGACAGGGATGAATCGGTTCGCCCCCGTCGGGTCGGTAATCTTGAACAGGACGTTCGGCCGCCCGGCCTCGCGCGCCGCATCCACCTTCAACTCGAAATCTTCGACGCCAGACACGTCCTGTTGGTTGACCTCGCTGATCACCAGCCCTTCGACCAACCCCTGCCGCGAAGCATCGCTATCGGGCGTCACGCTCTTGATGATGACGCCGGTCACGTCTTCGCGGATGACGAAAGCCTTCCGTGCTGCGTCGTCGATCGGTCCGACTTCGAGCCCGATGATATCCTTCAATGCCAGCGGCACCACCTCCGCGACGTCTTCGTCGGGAGGTGGCGGCTCGATCACCTCCTGCTGCGCTTGCAAGATCGCCTGTTCGCCAGTCTCGAGGCGGCCCAGCGTGACCGACAGATTCATGTCCTTGCCGTCGCGCAGCACTTTGAGGTCAACGACCTTGCCCACCTCGGTCTCGGCCACCAGCCGCGGCAAATCCCGCATCGTCCCAATAGTCTTGCCGTCAAATTCGAGGATCAGATCGCCTTCCTCGACGATACCGTCGGCGGGGCTGCCCTTGGTGATGTTCACCGCCAGCGCTCCCTGCGTGCTGGTCAGGCCCAGGCTCGAAGCAATATCGAAACTGACGTCCTGAATGCCCACGCCCAGCCAGCCGCGCCGAGTCTCACCGAACTGGCTGAGCTGGCGGATCACCGGCTGCGCCAGATTGCCCGGCACGGCAAAGCCGATGCCTAGTGAGCTCCCGCCGCGCGCGATGATGGCAGAGTTGATCCCCACCACCTTGCCCTCCATGTCAAAGAGCGGACCACCCGAATTGCCCTGGTTGATCGCGGCGTCCGTTTGAATGAACTGGTCGTAGGGCCCCGATTCGATGTTGCGATTGCGGGCCGAGACGATCCCCAGCGTCACCGAGCCGCCCAGCCCGAACGGGTTCCCGATGGCCATCACCCAATCGCCGACTTCCGCCGTGTCGCTGTCGCCGAACTCGACAAAGGGCAGCTCGTGCCCCGTATCGATCCTGAGCACCGCGAGATCTGTCTTGTCGTCGGCACCCACCACTT
>JBDSEK010000009.1:0-3593 GCA_039920085.1 Devosia sp.
TTTTGGTGCTGATCGTGCCTCTGGCCGCCTGTTCGCTCAGCGGACGCCCGTCGACCTATCTGGTCGAGACCAAGGGCCCCTACCTCCTCGATAGCGGCGATGTGCTTCGCGTCACGGTCTATGGCGATGAGACGCTCAACAAGACCTACAAGGTCGATGATGCCGGGGCGATCTCGTTCCCGCTGGTCGGGCCGGTGCCGGTGCGCGGCAGGACCGCCGAGATGGCGGCTTCGGCCATCGCCGCCGCGCTCGCCAGTGGCTTCATGCGCGATCCCAATGTCGCTGCGGAAGTCGAGACTTACCGTCCCTTCTTCATCCAGGGCGCAGTCGAGACGGCGGGGCAATACACCTATGTCTATGGCATGACGGTGCGGGCCGCGATTTCGACCGCCGGCGGCTACACCGACACCGCCAATCGCAGCCAGGCCACGATCTACCGGCGGCAGGGCAAGGCCATGGTCAAGGGAATCGTCGATCTCGATTTCCCGATTTATCCGGGCGACACGGTCGTGATCATGGAGCGGTGGCTCTAGCGGGATGGCGTCCGAACCGCTTCGCATCCTGCAGATATTGCGCGCGCCGGTGGGCGGTCTGTTCCGCCACGTCAATGATTTGACGCGCGAGCTGGCGCTGCGGGGCCATCAGATCGGTATCGTCGCCGATACCCTCACTTCCGACGCGCTGACCAAGGAGCGGCTCGACGCGCTGATCCCGTCCTGCGGCCTGGGCATCCATAGCTTCCCGATGCCGCGCACCATCGGGGCCGGCGATGTCACGACGCCGATCAAGGTCAGGCGGCTGGCGGCTCGGCTCGACATCCAGGTGTTGCACGGGCATGGCGCCAAGGGCGGGGTCAATGCGAAATTCGCTCGCGCCGGCCGCAACAAGCGGGTGGCGCTCAACACGCCGCATGGCGGCGTGCTCAACTACAAGCCGGGCTCACCTCAGGGTACGTTTTTCCGCTCCATTGAGCGGGCGCTGATGGGCTGGACGGACGCCTATGTGTTCGAAAGTGCCTTCGCGCAACGCGCTTTCGCCGAGCAGATCGGCAAGCCGCCCTGCCCGGGCCCGGTGATCCACAATGGCCTCACGCCCGCCGAATTCGAGCCGGTAGTCCCAGATCTCGACGCGCGCGACTTCGTGTTCATAGGCGAGTTTCGTCCGGTCAAGGGCGTGAGCTATCTGCTGGAGGCGCTGGCGGGGGTCACCGCTCCCGACGGGCGTCCCGCCAGCATTGCCATGGCCGGCGGCGGACCCGATCTCGACGCCATCAAGGCGCAGATCGCAAAGCTCGGCATCGCCAACCGCGTCGATTTGCTCGGCGTCAAACCGGCCCGCGCGACGCTCAGGCGCGGCCGCTGCATGGTGGTGCCCTCCCTCGCCGAGTCGCTGCCCTATGTCATTCTCGAGGCCGCCTCCGCCGGCCGCCCGCTGATCGCCACCAATGTCGGCGGCATTGCTGAAATCTTCGGGCCGACCTCGGGGAGTCTCATAGCCTCCGCGGATGCCGCGGCGCTGCGCGCCGCGATGCAGCGCTTCATGGAGGATCCCGAGGCCGCCGATCGCGAAGCGGTACAGCGGCTCGGCTATGTCCGCCAAGGCTTTTCTGTCGCGCATATGACCGACCAGATCGAGGCGCTTTATCGCGACTTGCTTACGGTGCGGAGCGCCTCGCTCACGGCCGGTTGATTAGAACTGTCGGGGTTAATCTTAACCTAGGGATTTCACCCGAAACTCACACTCGCCACGCTATTATTTTGGTGCGGATTTCCAATAGTTTCGAGACCTCACAGGCAAATGTTCCGTCTAGACCCTGCCCAAGCGGTTCTTAACCATGTCGCCCGTAGCGGCAGCGGCGCCGTCGCGACCATGTCGGCGGAAGCCCAGGCGATCATCGCGGCCCCTGCCGAGCCGAACTATTCGGCGGCAGTGATTTCGGGCGTCGCGCAGCTGATCGAAGCACTGCTGCTGGCCACACTCGGCTTTGCGATCTTTGCGTCCTACATCGAAGCCAGCGAAGCGGCGCTCTATTTGCCGGTGATCGTTGCGGCGACGCTGGCCGCCAACGTCCTGTTCAATGCGGCGCGCACCCATCGGCTCACCGCCTATCGCACATCGGTGCAGCAGATCGGCCGGGTGCTGGCGATGTGGTCGGTGGTGATCACGCTGCTCGCGGTCGGCGTGTTCCTGTTCAAGGCGTCGGATTTAGTCTCTCGCGTCTGGCTGGTCAGCTGGTACGCAACCGGCGCTTTGATGCTGGTCGCCTTCCGGCTGTCGCTGCGCGCGCTGGTACAGCAATGGACGCGCGAAGGCCGGCTGAAGCGCCGCACAGTGATCGTGGGCGGCGGGGCCGATGCCGAAGCGCTGGTCGGCCTCATCAAGCAAAGCGCCGGCAGCGATATCAACCTTTTCGGCTTTTTCGACGATCGCATCGACGACCGCTCGCCCGAATCCCTCGCTGGTCTGCCCAAGCTCGGCAAGGTTGCCGACCTCATCGAGTTCGCGCGCCAGACCCGCGTCGATCTGGTGGTGGTGTCGATGCCGCTCAGCGCGGAAAAGCGCGTGCTCGAAATGCTGACTCAGCTCTGGGTGCTGCCGGTCGATATCCGGCTGTCGGCCCATATGAGCAAGCTGCGCTTCACCTCCAAGGCCTATTCCTATGTCGGCGATGTGCCGGTCTTCGACATGGCCGACCGGCCCATCTCGGAGTGGAATCTTGTTTTCAAGTGGCTGTTCGACAAGATCGTCGCGGCGCTGGCGCTGATCTTGTTCTCGCCGATCATGATCGCCACCGCCATCGCCATCAAGCTCGACAGCCCCGGCCCGGTTTTCTTCAAGCAGAAGCGGCACGGCTTCAACAATGAGCTGATCGAAGTCTACAAATTCCGCTCGATGCGCACCGATATGGTCGATGCCAATGCGAGCAAACTCGTGACCAAGGGCGATCCGCGCGTCACCCGCGTCGGCCGCTTCATCCGCAAGACCTCGATCGACGAGCTGCCGCAGTTCTTCAATGTGCTGCGCGGCGAGCTCTCGGTGGTGGGGCCCAGGCCGCATGCGCTCGAAGCCAAAGCCGACAACAAGCTCTATTACGAGGCGGTCGAAGGCTATTTCGCCCGCCACAAGGTGAAGCCCGGTGTCACCGGCTGGGCGCAGATCAATGGCTGGCGCGGCGAGACCGACACCGTCGACAAGATCCTGCAGCGCGTGCAGCACGACCTCTACTACATCGAGAAGTGGTCACTCCTGCTCGACCTTTACATCGTGCTGATGACGCCGGTCCGGCTGCTCAAGTCGGAAAACGCGTACTGAGCGCGGGATGCGTATCCCGCTCCTTGGCGCTGCAAGTCTTGTGGCTCTCAGCGTTTTCGCGACGGAAGCCGCAGCCCAGGCATCACCCCAAGGCAGCGAGCCCTGTATCGAATGCCTCAGCGTCCGGGTCGGGACACCAATCGTGGTCCGAGGGCCCTTCCCCGACGAACTGGACGCGCCCTTCTCGGCCTTGAAACTGGCCGACGGATCGTTCCGGGGCTTCAGCGCCAATGGGACCACTTACGCCATTGACGGGCCGTCGCTGGCAGCGATGAGCGGCC
>JBDSEK010000010.1:0-4813 GCA_039920085.1 Devosia sp.
ACAGTCCACAGATCACGCATCAACGGCCCTTCAGCGTCTCGAGGACCACCTCGTGGTCGGAGAAGTGGTGCTTGGTTGCACCGATGATCTGATAGTCCTCATGGCCCTTGCCTGCAATCAGCAGCACGTCGCCGGCCTCTAGGCCGGTAATGGCGGTCACGATTGCTGCCCGCCGGTCGCCGATCTCGTCGGCCGTCGGCACCGCGGCGAGAATTTCTGAGCGGATCGTCGCGGCATCCTCGGAACGCGGATTGTCGTCGGTGACGATGACCCGGTCGGCCATGCGGCCGGCCACCTCGCCCATGATCGGGCGCTTGCCCTTATCACGGTCGCCGCCGGCTCCGAACATCACATGCAGCCGCTGCCGGGCATAGGGGCGGAGCGCTGCGAGCGCCGTCTCGAGCGCAACCGGCTTGTGCGAATAATCGACAAAGATCGCCGCTCCATTGTGCTCGCCGACCAGCTCCAGCCGGCCGCGCGCCCCCTTCAATTGCGAAAGCGCCGCGAGCGCCAGCTGCCGCGGCGCGCCGGTCGCCATGGCGAGACCCAGCGCGACAATGGCATTGCTGGCTTGAAAGGCACCGGTGAGCGGCAAGTGAAAGCTCACGGCTTCGCCGGCCAGCCTGCCGCTCACCCGCTGGTTGTAGCCGTCATTGATGACCTCGCTGATCTCGAACCACTCCCCTTCGCGTCCGATCGTCATAAGCGTTGCGCCATGATTGAGCGCGGCGCGGATGAACGGCACATGCTCGGGATCGTCGGTATTGACGATTGCTGCGCCTCGCGGCGCGATGAGGTCGGTGAAGAGGCGGAGCTTCGCCTCGCGGTAGGTGGCCATATCGTGGTGGTAGTCGAGATGGTCGCGGCTGAGATTGGTGAACGCCACCGCGGCAAACGCAATGCCATCGGTGCGCCGCTGATCGAGGCCCTGGCTCGAGGCTTCAATGGCAACGTGATCGATGCCCTCGGCTTTGAGCGCGGCAAGATCGCGGTGCAGGGACAAGGCGTCGGGTGTCGTGAGTTCGCCCGGACGCAAGCCCGCCGCGGTCTCGATGCCGACGGTGCCAAGGCTCGCCGCCGCGATGCCCGAGGCCTGCCATATCTGCCGAACGAAGGAAACGATCGACGATTTGCCGTTCGTCCCGGTCACGCCGACGATCGTTTCGGGCTGCGGCGCGTAGGTCAATGCGGCCGCATAGGCGTAGGCCGCGCGCACATCGGGCACGATGACGACCGGCATGCCGGGATCGGCGGGCGGCTGCCGGTCCGTCACCATCAGCGCGGCGCCGAGCGAACGCGCCTGTGCCGCAAAAGCTTCGCCGTGAACTCGGGTACCGGGGATAGCAAAGAACGCCTCGCCCGGCCGGATCAGCCGACTATCGGCATTGATGCCGGTGACAGCGAGATCGGGCACCGCACCGAGATTTCCGAGCAATTGCTTGAGTGCAAACGGCAATCAATCCTCGATATGCCTAGCGGAGTTCGACCGGCACCAGCTGGTCGTCCAAGACTTGGTTGAAATCGGGGCTGATGCCTAGCATCGGCGCGACCCGTTGCACGATGCGGCCCGTCGCCTCCCCCGCGTTCCAGCCCGCCGTGTGGCCCGATTGTGCATTCTCATTATGCGGCTCGTCGACCAGCACCACCATGGCGTAACGCGGATTGTCGAGTGGAAAAGCCGACGCAAACAACGCCAGGGTCTTGGAGGAATCGTATCGACCCGCGACGACTTTTTCCGCCGTGCCGGTCTTGCCACCGGCGCGATAACCGCCGGCGAATTTGTTCATTCGCGTACCAGAACCTTCGAGCGCATTGAGCCGCATAAGATAACGGATTTTGCGGCTGGTCGCGGGCGAGATCACTTGCTCGTAGGTGGCCCTCGCCTCTTCCGCTGTTCGCTTATAGAGCGTGGGCACGACCATCTTGCCGTCGTTCACGAAGGCCGCGACAGCCCGCAGCATGTGGAGCGGCGACACCGATAAGCCATGGCCGAAGCTTGCCGTCGCGGCGACGATCTCGGAGAACTTCGCCGGCACTGTCGGATTGCGCTTTTCCGGCAATTCGAGCGGCGCAGTCGTGTCCATGTGAATCTTGGACAGGAACGCTCGGAAATTGTCTTTCCCGAAAGTCTGCATCACATGGATGGTGCCGACGTTCGAGGAGTATTTGTAAATCTCCGGCACCGTGAGGATGCGATGCTTGCCGTGGAAATCGTCGATGGTGAAGCGCCCGAAGCGCACCCCGAATCGTGCGTCGAAGCTGTCGGTGATCTTGACGAGGCCGCTGTCGAGCGCCCCCGCCATGGTGATCGTCTTGAAGGTCGATCCGAGCTCGTAAATGCCCGAAGTGATGCGGTTGAAGCGATCCTTTTCGAGCGCTGTTACCGGGTTGTTGGGGTCGAAATCCGGCAGCGACACAAGCGCAACGATTTCGCCAGTCTGGATGTCCATCATCACGCCGGCCGCCGCGATCGCCTGGTAGCGCGTCAGCGCATCGGTGAGCACATCGTGCATCACATGCTGGACTCTGAGGTCAATCGAGAGATTGACCGGCGCGAGTTCGTTGCCGCGCGCCAGACCGAGAGATTGCAGCAGGGCGACGTTCTCGTCGTCCATGTCCTTCTCGATGCCGGCGATGCCCTGGTTGTCGATATTGACAGCGCCCAGGATGTGGGAGGATTCCGTGCCGCCGGGATAGAAACGCTTGCTCTCCATCACGAAGTCGATGCCAGGAATGCCTAGCTGCAGGATTTTTTCCTGGAGGGCCGGTGTCAGCTCGCGCTTGATCCATACAAAGCCCTCTTCGCCCGTCAGGCGGCCACGCAGCCAATCCTTGTTGATGTCGGGCAACACGCTCGAGAGCTTCTCGACGGCCTCGTCCACATCGATGATGCGGCGCGGTTCAGCGAACAGCGAGGGCACGCGGATGTCGACCGCGAGTTCGAGCCCGTTGCGGTCGAGGATCGCGGGCCGGCTGGCGGTGATCGCGTCGCGCTCACGGCCCTCGATCGCGGTATCGTGGACGGTGATGCCGAGCTGGATCAGCCGGCCGGCAACGACACCGAACACCAGGACGAGGACAGCCGTCACCCAGCGGATGCGGCCACGCGTCAAATTGCCCCGCTCCTTGCGCGTTCCATCCAGCGCGATAAGGGCATCGCTTTCGATATCGATGACGGCCATTACTGGGCCTCCGAGATAATCTGCTGGATCGGATCGATACCGGCCTCGAGCGACTCGAACAGCGAGTCGAGCGCGTCATCGTCCGGCGCTTTGAGCCGCATGGGCAGGCCATCGAAGCGGCCGAACTGGTCCTGCTGTAGCGTCTGCAGATTGAGTTCCGCTTCGTGCCGGACGACGATCGGCCCGACATGGGCCGGCTGGTTGAGATAAGCCCAGTCGGCCTTCAGCAGCGACAGATTGCTTTGCTGCCGGGCGATGCGGCTTTGCAGTTCCGCCTTTTCCGACGCGGTCTGCTCGACGGCATATTTGAGCCCATAAACGCCCGAAAGGGCGAAAAGGCTGGTGACGAACAGCACGATATTCAAATTGCGGATCATGCGGCGCCCCTGAAACCGGGGACGCCCAGGCCCTGCCGGGATACCGGCCGCGCCGGCACCGACGAGCGGCGCGCACTGCGCAGCATTGCCGACCTTGCCCGTGGGTTGCGGCTGGTCTCACCTGCCGAGGGCTTCACCGCTTTGGCGATATCGACCCAGCGGCTGGCCTCGATGGCGCTTTGCGGCAGGTGGCGCGACTGCGCCGGGCCACCCTTCTCCGGCTCGAAGAAGCGCTTGACGATCCGGTCTTCGAGCGAATGGAAGGTGACGACCGCGAGCCGCCCACCTTCCGTCAGAAGTCGCTCGCTGGCGAACAAGCTCTCGACCAGTTGGCCGAATTCGTCATTGACCGCGATCCTGAGCGCCTGGAACGAGCGCGTCGCGGGATGTGCATCTCCCGGCTTCCGGCCAATGGCCTTCTCGATCAAGCGCGCAAGCTCTGTCGTCGTCGCAATCGGCTGGGTGGCGCGCGCCGCAACGATCTGATGCGCGATACGGCGCGATTTTCGCTCTTCGCCATAGGCGAACAGCAGATTGGCGAGTTCGGCTTCCTCGAGCGAATTGACGAGGTCGGCCGCGCTGTCGCCCTCGCTCGCCATGCGCATATCGAGCGGGCCCTCGCGCATGAAGGAGAAGCCGCGCTCGGCTTGGTCGAGCTGCATGGAAGAGACGCCTATATCGAGCACGACGCCGTCAACAGGCCCGCCCGCCAGCTCATCGAGTTCGGCAAATGTCCCTTCTACGAAGCTGAACCGACTCGGATATTGGCTGCCAACCGCATCGGCAAACGCACGCACCGCGGGATCGCGATCGAGTGCGATAACGCTTGCCCCCGCTTCCAGCAAAGCCCGCGAATAACCGCCAGCGCCAAACGTCCCATCGAGGATGCGTGCGCCTTGGAGCGGCGAGAGAGCCGCCAGCACCTCGTCGAGGAGCACCGGAACATGCGGCGCAATGTGCTCGCTCGGTTCCGGCCTCGGCATTCACATACTCCACCGCCGGCTACGAGGCCGGTACGCACTCGAAGTCCACATTGTCGGAACCCGATTAAGAATTCATTGAGCAGTCGCGCGCCGGGGAGGCCGATGCCAGTTGACCTGTAAGCCGGGTTCTGTAGGGCGGGGATTGCTCCCCGCGTGATGGCCATTCCTCTGCGATCCTGCGTTGCCGCGGACCTTGAGCAACCAACCCGGATGACGGGCCTCGAAACCGGCTGGGTTTCCCCATGTCATCCCTATTTGGTCTTGCTCCCGG
>JBDSEK010000011.1:0-15787 GCA_039920085.1 Devosia sp.
GGCGATGAAGATCGCGATGAAAGAGGTCGGATAATGGACATCAAAGCCGCGGAAATTTCTGCGATCCTCAAGGACCAGATCAAGAATTTCGGCCAGGAAGCCGAAGTCTCCGAAGTCGGCCAGGTGCTCAGCGTCGGCGACGGTATCGCCCGCGTCTACGGCCTCGACAATGTGCAGGCGGGCGAACTGGTCGAGTTCCCCGGCGGCATCAAGGGCATGGCGCTGAACCTCGAGACCGACAATGTCGGCGTCGTGCTGTTCGGCAATGACCGCGCCATCAAGGAAGGCGACACCGTCAAGCGGACGGGGGCCATCGTCGATACCCCGGTCGGGAAGGAACTGCTCGGCCGCGTCGTCGATGCGCTGGGCAATCCGATCGACGGCAAGGGGCCGCTCAAGGCCAAGGAGCGGCGTCGGGTCGACGTCAAGGCGCCGGGCATCCTGCCGCGCAAATCGGTGCATGAGCCGATGTCGACAGGCCTCAAGGCCATCGACGCGCTGATCCCGATCGGTCGCGGCCAGCGCGAGCTGATCATCGGCGACCGCCAGACCGGCAAGACGGCGGTCATCCTCGATACGTTCCTCAACCAGAAGCCGGCGCACGCCTCCAACGCGCCAGAGAGCGAGAAGCTCTACTGCATCTACGTTGCGGTGGGGCAGAAACGCTCGACCGTGGCGCAGTTCGTCAAGGTGCTCGAAGACAATGGCGCGCTCGAATATTCCATCGTTGTCGCCGCCACGGCGTCCGACCCGGCACCGATGCAGTTCCTAGCACCCATGACCGGCGCTGCCATCGGCGAATATTTCCGCGACAATGGCATGCATGCGGTGATCGCCTATGACGATCTCACCAAGCAGGCCGTGGCCTACCGCCAAATGTCGCTGCTGCTGCGCCGGCCGCCCGGCCGCGAAGCCTATCCGGGCGACGTCTTCTATCTCCACTCGCGTCTCCTGGAGCGCGCCGCCAAGCTCAATGAAGAGCACGGCTCGGGCTCGCTCACCGCATTGCCGGTGATCGAAACGCAGGCCAATGACGTGTCGGCGTATATTCCGACCAATGTGATTTCGATCACCGATGGGCAGATCTTTCTCGAAACCAACCTCTTCTTCCAGGGCATCCGCCCGGCCGTGAATGTCGGTATCTCCGTGTCGCGCGTCGGCGGCAACGCCCAGATCAAGGCGATGAAGCAGGTGGCCGGCTCACTCAAAGGCGAGCTCAGCCAGTATCGCGAGATGGCGGCCTTCGCCCAGTTCGGCTCGGACCTCGATGCGGCAACGCAGCGCCTGCTCAACCGCGGCGCGCGCCTCACCGAATTGCTGAAGCAGCCGCAATTCGCGCCGCTGAAGCCCGAGGAAGAGGTCGCGGTGATCTTCGCCGGCGGTCAGGGCTATCTCGATGATCTCGCGGTCAATCAGGTGGGGCCGTTCGAAAAGGGCCTGCTCGGGGCGCTGCGCGGCAATCATGCGGAGCTATTGACCAAGATCGCCACCGAGAAGGCGCTGAGCGACGATCTGCGGGCACAGCTCAAATCGGCGATCGAGACTTTCAAGAAGACCTTTACGGCTTAGACCGGAAACCCTCGGCTCATGGCTTCGCTCAAGGACCTTAAGAACCGGATCGCCTCGGTCAAATCGACCCAGAAGATCACCAAGGCCATGCAGATGGTGGCGGCGGCGAAGCTGCGCCGGGCGCAGGACGCGGCGGTCGCGGCCCGGCCTTATGCCGAGCGCATGACCAGCGTGCTGTCGTCGCTTGGCGCCGCCTATGCGGGGCGGGCCGGTGCGCCGGCGCTGCTTGGGGGCACGGGCAAGGATCAGGTGCATTTGCTGGTGGTTGCCACCGGCGAGCGCGGGCTTGCAGGCGGCTTTAACTCATCGATCGCGCGTCTGGCACGTGACGAAGCCAACCGGCTGCTGAAGGAAGGCAAGACGGTCAAGATCCTGACGGTTGGGCGCAAGGGCAACGATATCCTCAAGCGTCAGTTCGCAGCCAATATCGTCGAGTCGATTACCTTCCGCGAGGTTCGCTTACTCGGCTATGTCAACGCCGCCAGCGTCGGGGAAAAGATCCTCGCAATGTATGCGGCCGGCGAGTTCGACGTTGCGACGTTGTTTTTCGCCACCTTCAAATCGGTGATCTCGCAAGTGCCGACGGCCTTGCAACTGATCCCGGCCAAATTCGAAGCCGTCGAGAACGCCCCCTCGGTGACTTATGACTACGAGCCCGACGAGGAAGCCATCCTCAACGACCTTCTGCCGCGCAACATCTCGGTGCAGGTGTTCCGGGCGCTGCTCGAAAACTCGGCGTCCTTCTACGGCGCCCAGATGAGCGCCATGGACAACGCCACGCGCAATGCCGGCGACATGATCAAGAATCTGACGCTGGTCTACAACCGGCAGCGCCAGGCCCAGATTACCAAAGAACTCATCGAAATCATTTCGGGCGCGGAAGCGCTCTAGCAGGACGAGGACACTGATATGGCAAAGGCAGCAGCAAAGAAGATCGAGGGCGACGCCGCTCCGATGGCGGGCGCCGCCGGCAAGGTTAGCCAGGTGATCGGCGCCGTGGTGGACGTCGTCTTCGACGGCCATTTGCCTGCTATTCTCAATGCGCTCGAGACGACCAACAACGGCAACCGCCTGGTGCTGGAAGTGGCCCAGCACCTCGGTGAGAACGCGGTGCGCACCATCGCCATGGATACGACCGAGGGCCTCGTGCGCGGCGCCATCGTCACCGATACGGGCAACCCGATTTCGGTGCCGGTGGGCGACGAGACGCTGGGCCGCATCATGAACGTCATCGGCGAGCCGGTGGACGAAGCGGGCCCGGTGGTCACCGCGCAGCGCCGCGCCATCCATCAGGAAGCGCCGAGTTTCGTCGAGCAGGCGTCGGAAGCTCAGATCCTGGTTACCGGCATCAAGGTCGTCGATCTTCTCGCGCCCTATGCGCGCGGTGGCAAGATCGGCCTGTTCGGCGGTGCCGGCGTCGGCAAGACGGTGCTGATCCAGGAGTTGATCAACAATGTCGCCAAGGCGCATGGCGGCTATTCGGTGTTCGCCGGCGTCGGCGAGCGCACCCGCGAGGGCAATGACCTCTATCACGAAATGATCGAATCGGGCGTCAACAAGGACCCGCACGAGAACAATGGCTCGACCGCAGGATCCAAATGCGCCCTGGTGTTCGGCCAGATGAACGAGCCGCCGGGCGCCCGCGCCCGTGTGGCGCTTTCGGGCCTCACCGTCGCCGAGCATTTCCGCGACCAGGGCCAGGACGTGCTGTTCTTCATCGACAACATCTTCCGCTTCACCCAGGCGGGCTCGGAAATGTCGGCGCTCCTGGGCCGCATCCCCTCGGCGGTGGGTTATCAGCCGACGCTCGCCACCGACATGGGCGCGCTGCAAGAGCGGATCACCACGACCAATAAGGGCTCGATCACGTCGGTGCAGGCGATCTACGTGCCCGCCGACGATCTGACCGATCCGGCGCCGGCTACCTCGTTCGCCCACCTCGATGCGCAAACTGTGCTCAACCGCGCTATTTCGGAAAAGGGCATCTATCCGGCCGTTGATCCGCTCGATTCCAATTCGCGCATGCTCTCGGCCAATATCGTCGGCGAAGAGCATTACAACGTCGCCCGACGCGTGCAGGAAATCCTGCAGCGTTACAAATCGCTGCAGGACATCATCGCGATCCTTGGCATGGACGAGCTGTCGGAAGAGGACAAGCTCACCGTGGCGCGAGCTCGCAAGATCGAACGCTTCATGAGCCAGCCCTTCTCGGTGGCGGAAGCCTTTACCGGCACGCCCGGCATTTTCGTCCAGCTCGAAGACACCATCAAGGGCTTCTCTGGGCTAGTTGCCGGCCAGTATGACCATCTCCCCGAGGCGGCCTTCTATATGGTCGGCACCATCGAGGATGCGGTCAAAAAGGCGCAAAAGCTCGCGGCTCAGGCAGCGTAAGAAAGGCTTGTCATGGCCGACGGCGTAAAGATCGAGATCGTCTCTCCGGAGCGGCTGGTAGTGTCCGAGCAGGCCCGCTCGGTCACCGTGCCGGGCGCGGACGGCTATTTTACCGTGCTGGGCGACCACGCGCCGTTGATGACCACGCTGAAGCCCGGCTTCATCACTGTCACCGACCTCAGCAATGTCGCCCACGTGTATTACGTCCGGGGCGGCTTTGCCGATGTTGCGCCCGACGGGCTGACCATCCTTGCCGAACAGGCCCGGCCGGTTGGCGATTTCGATCGCAACGAGATCGAGGCGCTGATTGCGGCCGGCATGACCGAGTTGCAGGCAGCAAAGGACGCAGCGACGCAAGATCGGTTGCAGAACGAGCTCGATCAATGGCGCAATCTGCTGATCGACGCGGCGGTGACCCGAGATACCGTGCACTAGACCGGGCTTGTTGCCGGTAACCAAACCTTAGTCACGTCTCCGTAGGTTCCTTGGATTGCGGCTCCATAGCCGCAGGGCTTCGATGCGCCAATGGCGTCGCCCTTGGGGGACCGGCCTTGAAACTCATACCGCAACTCAAGATTGCCCAGAAGCTGCCGCTTGTCGTGTTGGGCGCGGCGCTGGTGGTGGGCAGCGCCATCGGCCTTTCGAGCTATTTGGTGGCCTCCCACGCCCTCGAGGAGCAGGCGCGTCAGAGCCTTGCAACCCTCGCTTTCGAACGCGCCAACCAGGCGGCGGTCTACATCGCCAACGTCCAGAACGATGTCGTTCAGCTGTCAAGACTACAGCCATCGGTGAACGCCTTGCGCGATCTGGGCGGCGCCGTAACCCGGATCACGATGGTTCAGGGCTCGACAGCGTCGTTGCAGCAGGACTTCGCGGCCAATGTCGACGATCTGAAGTCAACTATCGAAAAGCCACCAGAGGAGCAGAGCTATCTGCTGGCCCACAAGAAGTTTCAGGCACTCTTCAGCGAGGCTGTCAGGGCACGGGGATACCGCGACCTCTATCTCGCCGATGCCAAGGGACAATTGATCTATTCGACCGCCAAGGGCGCCGATTTCGCGACCAGCCTTTCCGCCGAAATGCCTGGGCCCTATTCCAACACAGTGCTTGGCGAAGTGGTCCGCCAAACCCTGACCAATGCGAAACCCGGCGAAGTGAAGTTCGGAGACTTTTCGGTCTATCCGCCGCATCCTGAAATGCCAGTGGCGTTCTTTGCGACTCCGATGACCTCCTCGGGCGGCCAGGTGACGGGCGTGATGGCAATCGCGATCACAGCCGAACAGCTGTCGTCTATTATCGGCTATCGCACCGGGCTGGGACAGAGCGGCGACGTGATGGTGGTGGGTCTCGATGGCCTCGCACGATCGAACTCACCGATGACGAGTGAGGACGATGTCCTTCAGCCCACATTCTTCGACGACGCCATGAAAGAGGCGATCACCGGCGTACCGGCAGAGAGCCAGGGCGTGTTCCGCGGTGCCCCCGTGCTTGCCGCAGCCGCTCCCGCGGACGTCACGGCCGACCAGAGCTGGGGCGTGGTGGCCGTGATGAATACCAGCGAAATCTTCGGTCCGGTTGCGCGGCTCGGGAACACCATATTGTGGATTGGGCTGGGGCTGTTGATTGTCATGGCGATCGCCGGCTGGCTGTTTGCCCGCAGCATCGCCAAGCCTCTCACTCGGCTCACGGGCACTATGGAGGCGCTAGCCGAGGGCGATCTCGCCGTGGACGTTCGCGGCGCCGAGCGCGGCGACGAGGTCGGCGCCATGGCGCGAGCGGTCGAGATTTTCCGCGAGAACGGTATCCGCGTCAATCAGATGACCGAAGCCGAGCGTGCCGGTTCCGAGCAGCGCCGCGTCGAGCGGACGGCGATGATGCAGGATCTGCAGAGTGCCTTCGGCATGGTGGTTGACGCGGCCGTGGCAGGCGATTTTACCCGGCGGGTCGACGACAATTTTGCCGAGGCGGAACTCAACAGCCTGGCGCGCAGTGTCAACAATCTGGTCGAGACGGTCGATCGCGGTCTCAGCGACACGGGAAGGGTGCTTGGTGCACTGGCCCATACGGATCTCACCCAGCGGATGCAGGGCGACTATGAAGGCGCTTTTGCACAACTGCGCGATGACACCAATGGCGTTGGCGAAACCCTGACGGAAATTGTGCGGGCGCTGCGCGGTACATCGCGCGCGTTGAAGACAGCGACCGGCGAGATGCTGTCGGGCTCAAACGATCTCAACCAGCGCACCACCAAGCAATCGGCGACCATCGAGGAAACATCGGCCGCCATGGAGCAGTTGGCCTCGACCGTACGCGACAACGCCAAGCGCGCCGAAGCTGCGAGCCTCAAGGCGCGCGCGGTGAGCCACACGGCGACCGAGGGCGGTAGCGTAATGGAGAAAGCGACCGAGGCAATGGAGCGTATCACCAGTTCCTCGGGCAAGATTTCCAACATCATAGGGCTAATCGACGACATCGCGTTCCAGACCAATCTGCTGGCGCTCAACGCCTCGGTCGAGGCAGCGCGGGCCGGCGAGGCGGGCAAAGGTTTTGCCGTGGTGGCGGTGGAAGTGCGGCGCCTGGCACAGTCGGCGGCGCAGGCATCGGCCGAGGTCAAAGCGCTGATCCAGCAAAGTGGAACCGAGGTCACTGGTGGCAGCCGGCTGGTTGCCGAAGCGGCGCAGAAGCTTGTCGCGATGCTCGGGGCGGCGCGCGAGTCGAGCGCCCTCATCGACGGCATTGCCCAGGCGAGCAAGGAGCAGGCCACGGCGATCGAAGAAGTCGGCGAAGCGGTCCGCACTCTCGACGAAATGACGCAGCACAATGCCGCGCTGGTCGAAGAGACCAATGCCGCGATTGAGCAAACCGAAGCACAGGCGGGCGAACTCGACCGTATCGTCGATGTGTTCAATGTCGCCGAGGATGGCGACGAGCTCGTGCGGCAACATCGCGCCGCATGAGCGGTCTTTCCTCGTTCTACTCCGGCGAGTAGCGCCAACGCGCTTCAGCCGCCGGAGCAACCGCTCGGGCTCAGGCGAGGGCCGCGGCCACTAGCGCTTTAGCGTGAAGCTCCGTTGTATCGTAGGTTGGAATCGGGCTGATGCTGTCGTCGATCAGCATGCCGATCTCGGTGCAGCCCAGGATCACCGCCTCGGCGCCGCGCTGCTGCAACCGCTCGATGGCTTCGACGTAGACGCGGCGCGATTGTTCACGCACGACGCCGTGCACCAGCTCATCATAGATAATGCCATTGAGGTTGGTGATGCCAATGTCAGGGACCGGCACGTGCAATCCGCGCGCTTCGAGCTCGTCGATATAGAAGCGCTGCTCCATGGTGAAGCGAGTGCCGAGCAATCCTACCGTGCCGATCCCGTCGGCAAGCAATGCATCGGCGGTGGGCGCGGCAATGTGCAAGAACGGCACGGTGATCGCGGCACGAATCTGTGATGCGTTGATGTGCATCGTGTTGGTGGCGAGCCCGACGATGTCGGCGCCCTGTGCCTCGAGCGAAGCGGCAATGGCAGCGAGCATTGTGCCCGTGCTGTTCCAATCGCCTTGGCGCTGAAGCGCTTCGATAGATGCAAAATCGAGCGAGTGGACGATCACCGGCGCGGAATGGAACCCTCCCAGAATTCGGGCGGTCTCACGATTGAGGATGGCGTAGTAATGGGCCGTCGACTCCCAGCTCATGCCGCCGATCAGGCCGATGGTTTTCACCGCGCTGTCAGGTGCGCCGGGATCGAGGCGAAGGCTGCGACGACTCTGAGGTAAGCCTCACGTTTGAAGGGCACGACCAAATCGGGCAGATTCTCCAGCGGCTCCCAGCGCCAGAGGTCGAACTCGGCCGGCATGCTGCCATCGCCTGGCGCTGTGACGTTGATCTCGGAGTCGCTGCCAGTGAAGCGGAAGGCGAACCAGCGCTGGCGCTGGCCGCGGTATTTGCCTTTGAGCGCAATTCCCAGCGCTTCGTCGGGCAAATCGTAGTGGATCCAGTCCGGAGCCTCCGCGAGCAATTCCACCGAACGGATCGAGGTCTCCTCGAAGAGTTCGCGACGGGCCGTGGCGAGCGGGGCTTCTCCTTTATCGATGCCGCCCTGCGGCATCTGCCAGGGAGAGCCGAACTCGCTCGAGTCCTCGGGATCTTCTTCGGGCTTGCGCCGGCCGATCAGCACGAAGCCTGACGCGTTGAACACGGCCGTGCCGACGCAATCGCGATAGGGCATCGATTGCCGGTCGGGCTTGCTCATTGCGGCTTGGCCATCAGCGCGCTGACGGGGACGATTACGATATTGCGGCCTTCACTGTCCTTGGCCCATTCAGCGATTGTCTGCACCGATATGGGGAGCGCCGAGATGACACCGATGGCGCCACCGCGTTCTGCCGCTCGGGCCTCGAGCGCCTTGAGCGCCTCAAGGATTGGCGCGCGCGCCGCGTTGGTGTCGAGCGCCAGGTCGGCGCGTCCAAACTCCACTGCATTGGCCGCGGCGAGTTGTGGCGCCAGCGAGCGGTTGGACGAGCCGTCATCGAGATAGCCGAGGCCGCGCGTTCCCAGTTCTTCCATCATGGGCCCGAAATCGGCGGCCGATGCGGTAAAGCGGGCACCCATGTGGTTCATCAGCCCGACATAGCCGCCGAACTTGCCCATGACGGTAAAGAGCTTGTCGAGATTGTCGCGGGGCGCCTGGCCAGTCAGCAAAGTTTCCGGTCCTGGATCGTTATCGGGGTAGTCAAAGGGCTCGAGCGGGACCTGGAGCAAGATCTCATGGCCGGCATTGCGTGCCGCTGCCACCGATTGCAGCAGCCCTTTGCCATAGGGCGCGAAAGCGAGGGTGATATTTTCTGGCAGGCTGTCGATTGCCGCGGCCGTGCCCTGCTCGCTGAGGCCGAGACCGGTGACGACGATGGCGATCAGTAACTTACCCCCTGCGGTGGCGGGGGTCAGTGAAGGCCGGGAATAGACGCTGAAGGGTGTTTCGCCGCTAGCCGAGACACGCGGTATGGCGCCGTGATCGGATACCTCGAGCAGATCGGGATCGAGACCGTCGGCATTGAAGTGCCGGTCGCCCGCCGCGGCCACGGCATTGCCGTCGGGCACGTCCTCGCCGATCTCGGTGATCGAAGGCCCGTTGACGGGCATTTCCGGCTCGGCGGTGATGGTCGCCATCGCCGCAGGCTCGTTCGTTGCCACATTGCCCGCCACGGTGTTGGCGTTTCTTGTGGTGTTAATGGTCGTCTCGGCGGTGGGTCGGCCGCCGAACGGATCGTTGATGAACAGGATGCGGCCACCAATGCCCAGCAGCACCAGGGCAATCACGCCAAAACCGATGCGCGCCAATGGCAGTCGTGAGCGCGCGGCGAGAAAAAGACGGCTCCGGCCAGGTTTCCTGCCCTTGCCGGTCAGTGGCGCGCTGAGTTCATTGGTCATGCTGCGGTCCGCAAGCCGATGCCTGGGCGGGGCGCCGAATCAGCAATACCGCCCTGCCGCAGCAGCGATAGCACATCGACGCGCAGCCTCAGCCTTCCGCCTTGGGCGGAAAGGCGCCATTGGTCTCGAGGCCGTCGATCAGCTTGATCGCCATCTGCAGCTGGTTGTCCTTGGTCTTGTCGGCCGGCACGAAGACCGAGGAGCCAACGGTGGCGATTTCCTCGGTTCCGCCGCCGATCTGGCCAGAAAGCCCCGCTTCGCCCATCAGTTCGTCGCGGCCCTGGAATTCCAGCGGCACGTCCTGGGTGACAAGGATGTCAGGCTGGATGCCCGCCGCCTGGATCGAGCGGTTGTTGGGCGTGTAGTAGCGGGCGGTGGTCAGACGGATGCCCCCATCTGGACCCAGATTGATGATCGACTGCACCGTTCCCTTGCCGAACGAGCGGGTGCCAAGCACCGTGGCCCGCTTATGATCCTGGAGCGCGCCGGCGACGATTTCCGCCGCCGAGGCGGTGCCGCCATTGGTCAGCACAATCAAGGGAACCTGGGCGATCCGGGCGTCGAGGTCGTCGGGTTTGGCGTCGTAGCGGGCACTTTCGGCCTCGGCCCGGCCGCGGGTCAGCACCACCGCGCCCTGCTTGAGGAAGGCGTCCGAAACCAGCACCGCCTGGTCGACCAAGCCGCCTGGATTATTGCGCAAATCGAAAATGATGCCCTTGGGCGCGACGCCATTATTGGCGTCATAGGCGTCCTTGATGGACTTCTGTATGCCGGAATAGGCCTGCTCGGAGAAGCGGGTAAGGCGCAGATAGAGCACGTCGCCTTCCATGTTCCAGCGCGTCACACGGGTCGCCACCACGTCGCGGGCGAGCTCGAAATAGAGCGGCACCATGGCGCCCTCGCGGATCACGGTGAGCTTGACCTTGCTGCCGAGTGGCCCGCGCATCATCCCAACGGCGTCGTCGAGGACCATGCCCTGAACGGACTTGCCGTTGATCTCGACGATATAGTCATTGGCGAGCACGCCTGCCCGCGAGGCCGGGGTGTCGTCGATCGGGGCGATGACCTTGATCACCCCCTGATCCATCGTGACCTCGATGCCGAGACCGCCGAACTGGCCGGAGGTGTCTTCCTGCACCGCGGTGAAATCGTCGGGCGACAGATAGCCCGAATGCGGATCGAGCGAGGTGAGCATGCCCTGGATGGCGGCGCGGATCAGGACGCGCTCGTCCGGGGCATCGACGTATTCGGCGCGGATGCGGTCGAGGACTTCGCCGAAGAAATTGAGGTCGGCATAGATCTCGTCGGGATCGCGGGGATGCGGAGCATTGGGGTCGGGCGTCTCCGCAGTGGGGTCGGCAACTGGTGGCTCCTCCTGCGCAAAGGCCACGAAGGCGAGGGGGGCGGCGACGGCCAACGCGATGAGCGCGGCGCGGAGGGGGGCAAGACGCATCAGGGTCTATCCACTTTGAGTCATTGTGTCATTTGAGGCCCACCAGCCGGTCGGATCGATGGGCACGCTGCTTTTTCGCATTTCAATATAGAGGGTCGGGTTCTGGGCGCCAGCGCTGGTCGCCACCGTCCGGCCAATTGTCCGTGATCCCATGGTACCCAATTGCTGGCCCATCAACACGAACTGTCCGGGAGTGACCGATATCTCGGCCAGCCCCGCTAGAAGGATGGTGTAGTCTTGGCCGCCATCAAGAATGACGATTTGGCCGTAATTGAGGTAGTCGCCGGTATAGAGCACCCAACCATCGGCTGGCGCCGAGACAGCGGCACCCGCGCGGGTGACGACTGACAGGCCCTGTGAGATGCCGCCGAAGCCGTCGCCGTCGCCATAGTTGATGACCGGCACGCCGCTCGAGGGGAAGGCGAGGAAACCCTTGGCGGAGACGAACGGCACAGCGGGTTCGGTCCGTTCGGTGTTGGCCAACGCCAAGCGCACCGTCTCGCTGTCGAGGCGCGGCGTCGCGCCCTGATTGGCCCGCTCGGTCGCCTCGGCGGCGCTTTGCACGGCCTGGGCTCGGCGGGAGAGGCTGTCGACAAGCTGTTTGAGCGAGGCTGCCTTGGCGGCCAGATCGGCCCCCAGCTGACCCTCGGCGGCGATGCTAGCATTAGCCACGGCTTCATTCTGCTTTTGCGCTGCAATCAGCGTGGCGATCCGAAGTTGCTCCTCTTCGAGGATGTCGAAGTTGGCCTTGAGCCGGCCTTCCTCATCCTCGGCGGCGCGCTTGATCGTGTCGAGCTTGTGCAGATCGGCCAGGACCTGGTCGGCTCGCGCCCGCAGTTGCGGAAGGATGGCCGAAATGAGGATGGCACTGCGGGCCGAGCCCAGCGCATCCGAGGGATCGACGATCAGCGCGGGCGGGGGATTGCGCGAAATGCGCTGGAGCGCCGCGAGGACGTTGGAGATCGAGCCATCGGCGCCGTCGAGGCGCCCTCGGGTATCGAGCTCGGAGACGATCAAATCGCCAATTTTTTGTTCGACCGCTGCGACGTCTGCTTCGGCGAGCTTCACCCGCTCACCGGCGGCGATCAGCGCGGCGTTCTGCTTGTCGCGGTCGCCGCGCATGGCTTCGATCTCGGCCTTCAGCCGCTCGACGCGTTCCTTGCTGAGCGAAATCGATGCTTCGACCTGCGCCAGCGCATCCTGGCTGGAGGCAGCCTCGGCGGCGGCGAGCGGCATGGTTTCGGGGATCGGCTCGGACTGGCCGGAGGCCGATATCCCAAACATCAGCACGAGGCCCAAAGCCCCGGTCAGCTCTCCCCCGCGGGTCAGTCTCGCCATGCCGCCCCGAGCGTCCGAATCACGCGCCGAACCCTAGCAGCGCAGACCTTAACTGCCCTACCGAAATGGCATTTGGATGGCCGGGTCGGGGCATTTACGCGCGGTGATAGGGGTGCCCGGACAAAATGGTGGTGACGCGGTAAAGCTGCTCGG
Source organism: Devosia sp. (assembly GCA_039920085.1). Taxonomy (GTDB): domain Bacteria; phylum Pseudomonadota; class Alphaproteobacteria; order Rhizobiales; family Devosiaceae; genus Devosia_A. The sequence continues at coordinate 12,327 of JBDSEK010000011.1, forward strand.
CCAACATAATGCGCACCAATTGGTGCGGCCAGGTCAGCGGCGAAAAGGACAGGGTCAAGCTGGCGGAGCTGATGAGGTCCGGGTCGAGGCCATCGGCGCCGCCGATGACAAGGCTCAAAGCCGACTTACCGGCGTCGCGCCAGTGCGCGATCTGGTCGGCGAAGGCCTCAGAACTCAAGGATTTGCCGCGCTCATCGAGCGCGACGATCGCGGCGCCCGCGGGCATTGCGACGGCGATGGCCTTGGCTTCCTCGGCCTTGCGCGACGTGGCGCTGGCGGCGCGGGACTCGCTCAGTTCGGCGATTTCAAAGCCGGTCAGCCCAAGCTTCTTGCCCGTGCCGATGGCGCGATCGAGATAGCGGGATACCAATTCGCGTTCGGGTCCGAGCTTCATGCGACCGACAGCGACGATGCCGATCCGCATCGCGGTCAGGCTATTGAGCGTCGGCGGCGAAGTCCGCCTGCCACATCTTCTCGATATTGTAGAATTCGCGCACTTCCGGCCGGAAGATATGGACGATCACGTCGCCACCATCGACCAGCACCCAATCGGCATGTGGCAGACCTTCGATCCGGGGCTTGGTGAAACCGGCTTCGCGCAGCGCTTTCACCACTTGGTCGGCGACGGCGCTGACATGTCGGTTGGAGCGGCCAGAGGTGACGACCATGTAATCGGCCAGCGAGGATTTACCGGCAATGTCGATGGCGACGGTCTGCTCAGCCTTGGCGTCTTCGAGGCTCTGCAGCACGATATCGATCATGGAAGGTTCAGGAGCGGCAGCCGGCTTGGCGGCGGACTTTCGGGGCGATGCGGCCATCAGCAACGGCCTATTGCCCATGCACAGGCATGAGTCATCGGTGGTTCAGCAATCCTTGAGGATGGAGTCGAAGGGGTCGCAGCGCGTTTGCGATCGTCGTGTGTCCCGTTCCATGCGGCCCAGGGCCACAGCCGCATATTGCGGATTCGAGGGGGATTATGCAAGGCGAAGGTCTCATTTGGATGACTGCGAAGTCTGCCGGATCGCCGTCGAGGACTGCTCCGACATCACTCCGTGGAGATAAACCCAGACCGGCGGAGAGCGTTCCGCCAGGGTTTCCGCCGCCTCTTCGGGCAGGCGAAAGCCCGCAAGGGCCGTCGCGGCCTTGGACAGCGGCGCCTTCAGCGCCGCTCCAGGCCGGGCATAGATCGCCATCGGCAGCAGCCGGGCGATCTCCTCCCAGCGCTCCCAGCGGTCGAAATCGATCAAATTGTCAGAGCCCATGATCCAGACGAATCTAGTCTCGGGGGCCGCCGCGGTCAGGAATTCCAGCGTCTGGTAGCTGTATTGGAAGCCGCGTTCGGCTTCAAAACCGGTGACCGCGATAGCGGGGTGGTGGTTCATAACCTCACGCGTCTGGTCGACCCGCGTCGCCAGTGGTTGCAGCTGCGCGTGGTCCTTGAGCGGATTGCCGGGCGAGACCAGCAGCCACACGGCATCCAGTTGCAGACGCTTCAGGCACTGCAGCGCCACCAGCCGGTGGCCTTCATGCGCCGGATTGAAACTGCCGCCGAAGAGCCCGATGCGCATCCTGGGCGCAAAGCTGGGCATATCGGTCACGCCGGGAGTGCCGCTCGGGGCCATCAGGGCCGGGTCTGGCCGTTGCCGCGTACGAGATATTTGAAGCTGCATAACTGCTCGAGCCCCACCGGCCCGCGGGCATGGAACTTGCCGGTCGCAATGCCGATCTCACCGCCGAAGCCAAACTCGCCGCCATCGGCGAACTGGGTCGATGCGTTATGGAGCAGGATGGCCGAATCAGTCTCGTTGAAAAAGCGTTCTACCGATACGGGGTCTTCGCTGAGGATCGCTTCGGTATGGTGCGTACCATAATGGCCGATATGGGCAATGGCCTCGCCGACATCGGCAACCACCTTCACCGAAATGATGGCGTCCTCGTATTCGGTGTGAAAATCCGCATCGGTCACGGCTTTGGCGGAAGGGAACTGCTGCCGTACGACGTCGTCGCCACGGATCTCGCAGCCACGCGCGATCAGCGCTTCGAGCACCGGTCGTAGATGCGTTAGAATGGTGTCCTTGTGAAGCAATAGCGTTTCAGTCGCGCCGCAGATGCCGGTGCGTCGCATCTTGGCGTTCACCGTCACGTCGACTGCCATCGCGACATCGGCGCTCGGCTCGATATAGGTATGACAGAGCCCTTCGAGATGCGCGAAAACTGGCACTCGGGCCTCGTCCTGGACACGAGCCACAAGGGTCTTGCCGCCGCGCGGCACGATAACGTCGATATTGCCGCCGAGCCCGCCCAGCATCTCGCCTACCGCAGCGCGGTCGGTGGTGCCGACCAGCTGGATTGCATCGAGCGGCAAGCCGGCGGCTTCCAGTCCTTGCAGCAGGCAGGCATGGATAGCGCGGGAGGTCAGCGCGGCATCGGAGCCGCCGCGGAGAATCACGGCGTTGCCCGATTTGAGGGTCAGCGCTCCAGCATCGGCGGTGACATTGGGACGAGATTCAAAGATGACACCGACAACGCCGAGCGGCGTTCTAATGCGGCTGATGTGAAGGCCGTTGGGCCGGTCCCATTCGGCGGTGACAACGCCGACCGGGTCGGGCAGAGCGGCGATCTCGCGAAGGCCACGCGCCACGCCTTCGAGGCGCAAAGCAGTCACGCTCAAGCGATCCAGAAACGCGTTGGAGATGCCGCGCGCTGTGGCGCTCGCCACATCTTCAGCATTGGCGGCGAGAATGGCCGCCGTTTCGGCGATGATCGCGTCCGCGGCGACGGTGAGCGCCTGGTTTTTGGCGTCAGTGGAGGCATAGGCCAGCACATTGGCGGCGCTGCGGGCGCGCTGGCCGATAGCGGCCATTTCGTCCTGCAATTGGCGGTCGATGGCGTTCATGCCAGCTTGGCCTCCGAGCCCATCAGAACCACCATATTATCACGATGGACGAGTTCGGAACGCCCCTCGAGTCCTAATATCTCGGCGACCCGCGCCGAATTCTTGCCCTTCACCAGATCCGCCTCGGCGTGCCCCAGCCCGACAATGCCGCGGGCGATTTCGCGGCCCTCGGGATCGAGTATGGCGATGGTGTCGCCCCGGTCGAATTCGCCCTTCACTTTGACGACGCCGATCGGCAGCAGGCTCTTTCCCGACAACAGGGCCTTGGCGGCACCGGCATCGACGGTGATGAAGCCCGTGACATCGAGCGTTCCCATGATCCAGCGCTTGCGCGCCTGAGCGCGGCCGCCAATCGCGGCGAACAGCGTGTGCCGCCCGCCGTTCTGCAGGTTCCGGAGGGGATGGTCCTCCGTGCCGCGGGCAATGATCATCGCCGTTCCGGCGAGGGTCGCGATCTTGCCGGCCTCGATCTTGGTGGTCATGCCGCCGCGGCTCAGATGGCTCGCGGCACCGCCGGCCATTGCCTCGATCTCGGGGTTGATGGCGGGCACAATTGGCAGATGGG
>JBDSEK010000012.1:0-12235 GCA_039920085.1 Devosia sp.
AGTTCGAAGTCATCGCCGATCTCATCCTCGATTGTCAGGTCCGCGGCCAGCCGGTTCTGGTAGGCACGACCTCGATCGAAAAATCCGAGATGCTGGCAGAACTCCTGCGCAAAAAGAACATCGGCAACATGCAGGTGCTGAACGCCCGCTATCACGAGCAGGAAGCCCAGATTATCGCCGATGCCGGCATGCCCGGCGCGGTGACCATCGCCACCAACATGGCTGGACGCGGTACCGATATCCAGCTCGGGGGCAACCTCGAAATGCACATCGCCAAGGATGCCGAAGGGCTGGAGGGGGTCGAGCGCGACAGCAAGATCGCCCGCATCAAGGAGCAGATCGCCCGCGACCGGCAGAAAGTGCTCGACGCCGGCGGGCTGATGGTGGTGGGCACCGAGCGCCATGAAAGCCGCCGTATCGACAATCAGTTGCGCGGCCGTTCCGGCCGTCAGGGCGATCCGGGCCACTCCAAATTCTTCCTGTCCCTGCAGGACGATCTGATGCGCATCTTCCCGGTCGAGAGCATGGATTCGATGCTGGGTAAGCTTGGTCTCGAGCAGGGCGAGTCGATCACCCATCCGTGGGTCACTAAAGCCATCGAGCGGGCGCAGGGCCGTGTCGAGGCGCGCAATTTCGACATCCGCAAGAACATCCTCAAATACGACGACGTAATGAATGACCAGCGCAAGGTCATCTTCGAACAGCGTCTCGAACTCATGGACAAGGAAGACGTCGCCGAGACTATCCAGGACATGCGCCACGATGTGGTGGACGCCGTCATCGCCCGCGCCATCCCCGATCGCTCCTATCCCGAGCAATGGCGGATGGAAGAACTCGACGTCGAGCTCAAGGAGCGCTTCAACCTCACCATCGAGACGCGGGCCTGGGCCGAGGAAGAGGGCATCGATATCGAAGAGGTGCGCGAGCGCCTGACCAAGCTGACCGACGAGGCGGCCGCCGCTAAGGTCGCCAAATACACCCCGCAAATCATGCGGCAGGTCGAGCGGCAGATCCTGTTGCAATCGATCGACGGGCTATGGCGCGATCATTTGGTGACGCTCGACCATTTGAGCAAGGTGATCGGCTGGCGCGGGCTCGCCCAGCGCGACCCGCTCAACGAATACAAGCAGGAAGCCTATGAGCTGTTCCAGAAGCTCCTCAATGATTTGCGCGAGTTGGTGATCGGCCAGCTGAGCCATGTCGAAATTCAGACCCGCCAGCCTGAACCGCCAAGGTCGCTCGATCTCAGCCGGCTGAGCGAAATCCACATCGACCCCACCACCGGCGAGAACGACGCCGAGACCGATATCAGCGGCACTCTCGGAACGCTTACCGCCGCGGCTGGCGCTCTTGCCGACGGCAACAACGACCAGGCTGACGCCGATCCGCGCCTGCGGCCGATCGACCCCAAGCTCCTCATCGGCGTATCGCGCAATGCGCCCTGCCCCTGCGGCTCGGGTCGCAAGTTCAAGCACTGCCACGGCTCGTTCTAGCCGGGCTGAAGGAACAGGCGCATGCGCTTCATGATCATGGTCAAGAAAGGCGAGACCCCGCAACAGGGGCCCCGTTCCTAGAAATGATCGCCAGCATAGGTTGACCGCATTCCGTTCGAGAATGGCGAAGAAGCGGAGATTCGGGGCGTCTCCGAGCCCACCGAGTTCGAGCGCAACCACACCAGCGGCCGCTACTGGAGCAAGCTCCCGAAACGGGCAAAAACCCATCAAACTCTAGGGTTTGTCGCACCGCAAAAATTTCGGTCCGGCCTGTCGATCCTTCTCATTTCTGCTCGTCGTGATGGCAGAGGCGCAATTGTCTCGCTTTTGCCATCACCGGCACCGAGGAGGAAGATATGACGACCACCATCGCAACGCGCCCTGCATCGTTTTTTTCAGCCGCTTTCGGCACCATCGCCAGTCAGTTTCGCGCCGCGAATGCACGGCGCTCGCGGCGTATCGCGCTGCTCTCACTGATGGACATGGATGCGAGCCGGCTCGACGATCTGGGGCTGAGCGTCAGTGACGTCATGGACGCGCTCGCATCGCGCCACTGACCAATCTCCGCCGCCTCGCAGTGGCAAACCAACAAGGAGGAACCTGCCATGAGCACGGTCAAATCGAAAGACGGCACGACAATCGCCTATGACAAAGTGGGGGCCGGACCAGCCATCATCGTGGTTACCGGCGCAACGGCGTTCCGCGCCTTCGATCCCAATCTCGCGATCCTGGCGGACCTGATCAAAGACCAGTTCACGGTGATCAACTACGATCGTCGCGGCCGGGACGAAAGCGGCAATACCCTACCCTTCGCCCCGCAACGTGAGATCGAGGATATCGCCGCGCTCGTCGAGGGGCTTGCCGGAGGGGACGCGTCGCTGCTCGGCTTTTCGTCGGGGTCGGTCGTTGCACTTGAAACTGCGGCGACGGGGCTGCCATCGACAAGCTGGTGATGTATGAGCCGCCCTTCATCTTGGCGGGCAGCGATTTCCCCCGGCCACCGCCCGACTATGTCGAGACGCTCAATCGCCTCGCGGCCTCGTCCGACGAGGACGCCGCGCCGGCTTATTTTATGAGGAGCCTCGCTATGACCGATGAGATGATCGAGGGCGCCAAGCAGAGCCCTATCTGGCCACTGATGCGCAGCATCGGCCCGACCATCGCCTATGACGGGCAATCTATGTTCGACGCCTACTACATGGCAGGCAGGTTCCCCTCGCGTTGGCAGAAAGCGACGCTCCCCGTTCTGGTGCTCAATGGCGACAGCTCATTTCCCTTCATGCCCGCCGCCGCCGATGCCGTGGCCGCCGAGCTCCGCAATGCGACTCGCAAGACGCTGGCGGGACAGGACCATGGCCCGAAACCCGACGTAATGGCGCCGGTCTTGCGGGAGTTCCTCAAGGGCTGAACAGACTCACCAAAAGGGGCCACTGGGGACCCGGTCCCGCCCGTGACTCGGTGTCATCTATTGGCAGGTGACGCGCAGTTCCGCGTAGCCACTGATCAGATCGGCCGAGAACACCATGACCGTGCAGCCGCCAAAGCCGAGGCGGCCGAAGGCTCCGGCATTGACCGCCCCAGCGCCGTCGATCATCGCGATGCCATCGGTTACCTCGGAGATGCGAACGACCACGTCAGTGCGGCAGATGGCGGTGGCCTCGTCGGCTTTGGCCATGAAGCGCGTGCCGATAGGAATGCAGTTGGTGGTCGGCCCATCGGCGGTGATTGCCGAGACCGAAGCGGCGTCACCTGTAGCGGTATTCGTCGGCGCTGCGGGAACCACCTGCGCCTTTGCCGCTTTCTCGAGCGCGGCGATCCGGTCCTGCAGTGCCAACAGCGCGTCGACCGTTCCGTCCTCTTGATCAGGCGTTTCCAGTTTGACCCCGAATTCGGAAACCTTGCGGTTGAGTTCAGTGATGCTGGCCGTCAGCTGGCCACGCTCGGATTGGCCATGCACTTCCACCAGAATGGCTCCAGCCAGTGCGATCAATCCTACCAAGGCCGCGAGCAGCGAGATGACGCGATCCATCACGCCCAACCCATGATCGGAACGCAATTGTCGCTCTCGGCGTCAGCACCGAAGCGATATTCGCCATTACAGGCGGCAACTTTAGGCGGCATCCCGGTCGCCACGAAAAGATCGGCGCCCTGTTTGAGGTTGCGCCAGAACGCTTCCCACTCCGCGCCGGCATGAACCAGCAGCGCGCCCTCGTTCATCTCGAACGGGAAAGCCGCTACATCGACCTCGGGCTGGCCGGCATCCAGCGCCGCTTCAACGACTGCATAAACCTCATCGACCCCTGCATCCGTGATCGCATAGCAACCGATAGACGTGCAGCCACCATGCACCATTAAATTGGAGCCGGTGCGGGCCAGCTGCCGGTCCAATGCATTGGGAAAGCCCAGATTGAACGCCAGATGGTGGCGCGAGGCGGGGTTCAGCTGCGCTTTGGCGATGCGATAGAAGCCCTCGGGCGCCTGTCTGTCGCCCTCCAGCAATTTGGGCCCGAGCCCGCCTGAAAAATTGCAGATCGCATAATCGCGGAACAGTTCATAACGCCCTCCCGCCTTCTGCAGCCAGAGCTCCAGCCGACGTTCACGCTTGTAGATCCGTATATGCGCCGGCGCACCCAGAACGAAACCGTCCGAGGCCAGATCGGCCCGGAGCTGCGTACGATCGAATCTGGTTTCGGAGTGGGAAATGCCGCGATCCCCAAGCCAGCGGAGCACGCCGGGATAGAACGCCGGCGACGCAATGCCGATGAAGCAGACCGCAGCCATCACTGCAAGGCCGACAAGTAATGCCACCCGCCCGTTCAATTGCGGAAGTCCCTATGCCTAGCCCCGTTTGATGCCGCAGGATCGTGTCCGGAGCTAGGGCATTTTGCGGTAAAGCCGCGCCAGCGCGCAACCGCTTAGCTGCGATTGGCGGGCGGCGTCGCCGGCCAGGGGGCCTTTTTGGTCGGATCGATGGCGCCTTCGGCCTGCTCATTGCCGCCGCCGAATATCCCGCCGAAAAAGCCGCCGATCGTCGTGCCGCGCTCCTTGGCGGCGGCTTCGGCCGCTGCGGCCAGTCGGATTTTTTCGGCTTCGGCCGCTTCGCGCGCAGCGATCGCTGCCACCTCGGCAGAATAGATCGCCTTGTCCGCCTGCTGCTTGGCTGTCAGCTGCGCTAGCAGCGGATCGCTGCCGCGCGCCGGGCACGCGCCCATCGCATCGAGCGCGGCGCCGTCGCTGGATTTCAGGTCAAAGACATATTTCTTTTCGCACACATCCCAGCTCGGGGGCGCCTTGGCGATCTCGAAGCGGTCATAGCCCTCTTTGAGATTCTGCCAGAACGGCAGATTGGCGTTAGTGCTGTAGGCCGCCAGATTCTGCGGCGTCATGCGGAACGGATAAATCTGCAGTTGGATGGAGGGATTGCCGCCATTGAGCGATTCGCGCGCCAGTGCGTAAACCTCGGAGATGTCCTCATTGGTCAAAGCGTAGCAGCCGCGCGACGAGCAGTCCCCATGCACCATCAGATCCGAACCTGTGCGGGACCATGCGCGGTCGAACTTGTTGGGATAGCCGGTGTTAAAGCTAAGATAAGCGATCGAGTTCGGGTTCATGAGCCCGGCATTGACCGTATAGAAGCCTTCGGGCGCCTGCCGGTCGCCTTCCCTGACCTTGGGGCCGAGCTCACCCGACCATTCGCAAACATTGTAGGTCTTGAACAGCTTGTAGGGTCCAGCCTTACTCTGCTTCCAGACTTCGAGCTCGCTGGTCTTTTTGAAGATGCGGATCACCATGCCGGCACCAGCCGACGAGCCCATCCCATCGAGCTTGTCGACTACCGACTGCTTCAGCGATTGCGTGCCGCGCAATTTGCTGTCGCGCGGCAACAGCCCGCCGCAGCCGATAAGGGACAGCGTGGCAATGAGGACAAAGGCGAGCCCAACGGCCCGGCGCCAGGAAAACGACATCAATCCCGAATCTGCCCTTAACCCAATACGCGCGGTTTACCCTGCGCCCTGCTCTCGGGGTAGTCTTGAGCGGTGAACAAGCCGTTACTGCGCGCCTCTGCCACGTTCAGTTGAGCGTCGAGCCCATGGCGAGGAACTTTTCGCGCCGCTGCTCGCGGATTTCGAGCCGCCCCATATTGCCCGGATAATGACCGAGAAAATCGGCGATCGCGGCACGCGTATTGGCCATCACTATCTCCGTATGGCGATGCGCCCCGCCCGCCGGCTCTGGAATCACTCCGTCGATGACGCCGAACCCGATGAGGTCCTGAGCGGTGATCTTCATATTGTTGGCGGCGTCCTGGGCGCGCGCCGCATCCTTCCACAGGATCGACGCGCCTCCTTCGGGCGAAATCACACTGTAGACGGCATTTTCGAGCATCAGCACCCGGTTGGCGGTGGCGATCGCGATAGCGCCCCCCGACCCCCCTTCGCCGATAATGATGGCAAGGTTGGGCACGCCTAGCTCGAGACATTTTTCAGTGCAGCGGGCAATGGCTTCCGCTTGGCCGCGCTCCTCGGCGCCGATCCCGGGATAGGCGCCAGCCGTATCGATGAAGGCGAGCACCGGGATATTGAAGCGGTCCGCCATATCCATGATCCGCACCGCCTTGCGGTAACCCTCTGGCTTGGCCATGCCGAAATTGTGCTTGAGCCGCGTTTCGGTCGTCGAGCCCTTCTCCTGGCCGAGAACGGCGACCGACTGTCCGTTGAACCGGCCGAACCCCGCTTGCACCGCGGAATCCTCGGCATATTTGCGGTCGCCCGCTAAGGGCGTCCACTCGGAAATAAGGGCCGTCATATAGTCCGAAAAATGCGGCCGCTGCGGATGCCGCGCCACCTGGGTTTTCTGCCAGGGCGTGAGCCGCCGGTAGATATCGGTTAGGGCTGCATCGGCCCGTGCGGTGAGACCGTTGATCTCGTCGTCAATGCTGACTGCCCGCTCGGCACCCGAAAGCGAGCGCAACTCAGCGATTTTGCCCTCAAGATCGGCAACCGGTTTTTCAAAATCGAGATAAGATTGCATTCCCACCTTGCTCTGCCGCGCGCGTCCCCTTCGGGCCTGGCAATGGCCCGAAAGTGGCGGCGTGTTTCACGGGAGTCAAGGAACGGGGCGCTATTGCCCCGTCCCGGTAATGGTGACCTGGCTACCCAGAACTGCAGGGTTCTCGCTCGCTTGCATCAGCAGGGGGATCGGCAGACCGAGCGGATCGTTGGCGACGATCGATATTGAGACGGACCCTGCGGTGCCGAGGACGAAATTGCTGAGCGCGACGCCCAGCTGGCGCGCCGTGTCGGTCGAGCCGAGGAGCGCGATGGCAAAGCCTTCCGCGGTAGCCGCCATTTTTTGCCGGAAGCTCGTTGCATCGACCCCTTGCTGACCCGCAAGGATGGGCCAGGCGACATTGCCGAGACCGGTATCGGCGACGTCGATCTTCAGATCCTTGACGGTGACGCCCATCAGCGCCGCGAGTGCGACATTGTTGTCGATGGCAAAGATCTGCTCGGCCGCGTTGCCGATCGTCGCCGCGATCGCCAGGGTACCCATGCCGGCGCCCTGCACGCCGATCTTGTCGATGCGGATAGTCTTGCTCGTGCCATCCCAGCTGGCGCTGAGGTCGTAGCCGAGATCGACGCCATTGATGCCATAGCCGAGCAGCGTCACGATCTGCGGATTCGTGCTCGTTTCCGCAAACGGAACCACCAGCCCTTTGGCCGATGATGAGAGCTTGCTTGGGATGCCGTTGATGTAGTCGGCAAGGGTAAGATCAAGGCTTGCCAGATCAAGCTTTACGCGACCGCCCGGCAGATTTTCATCGGGCACATCGACGCTGAGATCGGCCAGCGCGAAGCCGTCCCAGCTGGGGATAAGCCGCCGCCAATTGGTCTCGAACCATTGCGGCGTGATCTCGGCGATCGCGGCCTCTATCGTCTTGATCGGGCCGCTGAAATCGAGAGCCTTGAACGTACCGGACCCCAGTGACATTTCACCGTCACCGCTCCCGATGCTGAGGCCGCCGAAGGTGATTTCGGATAGCTTGCCGCCCTTGAGGCCGCCTGATTGGAGAGGCCCGAGCTTTATCGCAAAGGGCTTTTCATCCAGCCCCTTGCCCGAGCAGTTTAACCCGCTGAAGCTGGAGGCGTCATACTCGAACGCCTGCAGGACATCAGCCCCGAAGGCGATGACGAGACGGAAATCCTCTGCTTCGGGTTCGCCCGTTCCGATCTTGTTCATCCGCTCGGCCGCCGCCGCGAAATCCTGAAACGATACTTTAGGCGGTCGTGCCCTTACGGCACCGCCCTTTGTGCCCCCGATGTCGCAGCTGAACAGGTCGCTGCTTAGCTTCTGACCTGTCGTTTCCGACGAGGAATAAAGCGTCCGCATTTCGGCACCCGGACGACTCGCAACCGGCGTGAACACGGCGAGCAGCGACCCGATATCGAAATCCTTCATCGTAAAGCTGCCGATCTCCTGGCTCATCGCGAGGCTCGACATTTTTCCCCCGCCCATAGTCACGATGGTAGCAACGCCATTGCTGACCTGGTCGAATACGATGTCGGAGTACGACAAGGTCTCGGTATTTGGACCGCCATAGCCGGGCGTCGTGTAGGTGAGGGTAAGTTGGGGGATAGTGATCGAAGTCGCGTTCAGCGTCGCGAGTTCATCGGCATGCTCGAGGATCTTGCCACTCAGCGCCTCGCGTAATGCCGCCTCGTCCATGCTCGAATTGATCGCGCGCACCGTCGGGATGGAGAGCGAGTAGCTGAAGCCGGCGTCGACGCCGTCATCCCCAATAATATCGGTCCAACTCTCATTGTCCGCGAGCGACAAGTCCTGGGCGGACACTGCGCCAATGCCGGTGCTCAGAATGGCGGCGAGCAGGGCCGCTTGTGAGAGTTTGAGCAATCTTGCTTCCTCTGGGCTTGAAATAATAGAACTGTCGGAACGTCGAACTTGGCCTGAACAGGCGAAGTCTTTGTGGCAATTGAAGGTTCAATTGCACGAAAATGCCCCCCAGGGGCAAGGTATCGCTTGGCACTTCATTTTCATGGTCACGCCATCGTTTCCGCGGACGGCAAGATGGCCGACCCGGCAGGAATCATTCCTTCAGTACTTCGACACGCCGCCGATAGGGAGCGGTTTCTGGCAGCCCTCGACCGCGCCAAATTGGTCGTGATCGGCCGCATCGCGCATGAGCGCTACCCCAATATCGGGCGACGCCGCCTTGTCGTTACCCGCCGCGTCAACACGGTTGCAGCCGACCCCACCGACTCATTGGCCACGCTTTGGAATCCTGAGGGTACGGCGCTGGACGAGATCCTCGCCCGTCTTGGCATCGCAGCAGGCACGATCGCGATCACCGGTCTCTTCGATCTTTTCCTCGATCACTTCACCGCCTTCGACCTGGCCGAGATGAACAGCGTCGTCCTCGCCGGTGGAACCCCCTGCTTCTCAGCGGGTCACCCGCGCAGCGTCCTCGCCGGACAGGGCCTGGTTGTTGCACAATTTGAAGTGCTGGACGCCCAAGCTGGTCTCACGCTGACACGCTGGACAAAGCTCTAGTCCTTCTCACTCAGTGGGTGGTGCGTTTCGACCAGCGTGCGGAGCTTTTCGTCAAGGACATGGGTATAGATCTGCGTCGTCGAGATGTCGGCGTGGCCGAGCAGAGTCTGGACCACACGCAGATCCGCACCGCCTTGCAGTAAATGGCTGGCAAAGGCATGGCGCAGGACATGCGGGGCGACGCGCGCGGCTGAAATACCTGCACGTCCGGCCAGCGCCTTAAGGTCGCGCGCGAACACCTGCCGGCTGAGATAGCCCTCTTCACCACCGGCTGGGAACAGCCAGGGGCCGGGCTGGAGGGTCGTCACCCAGGCCTTGACCGCGTCGCGCGCCCGGTCATTGACCGGCACGATGCGCTCCTTGTTGCCCTTGCCGACGATGGTGAGGAAGCTTGCATCTCGCATCACGGCCGAGCGCCGAAGACTCACTAGCTCGCTGACCCGCATCCCGGTGGCATAGAGCAGCTCGAGCAGCACATAGAGTCGAAGCGCCGCCTGCTTTTTCTGTTGGGCAATATCCGCCGAGGCCTCCGCTTCCGCTATCTCCAGCAACCGGTCCACCTCTGCGACAGACAGCACATGCGGGAGCGGCCGGCGGGCTCGCGGCGAGGCAACGATGCGGGTCGGATCGTCCGGACGAATCTGGTCGGCGCAAAGAAACTTGTGAAACTGCCGCAAGGCCGACAGCCGGCGCGCGCTCGAGGACGCTGCGAGCTCCGTCGCCAGCCTGCCGAGATAGGCAACGACATCGTCGCGCTGCGCGCTCTCCGCCGATTTTCCGCGAGTTGCGAGGTATCCCGCATAATCGCTCAAATCGCGCCGGTAGGCTTCGATCGTGTTGGGGGCCGCGCCCCGCTCGGCGCTCATCATTTCGAGGAAGGCTTCGATCAGATGAGCACTCGAACTCATTCCAGTGGCGGCTCGACCGTCGTGATGGTGCTGTCATCATCAACCGCGGGGAGCTCCGAGGAAGAAGCGGCGACCGGTTCCTCGCTCGATTCCTTTGAGACAATTCCCACCGGGTCGGGCAGCGCGTTGATGCCAAGCGGATCATCGCTGTCGACTGGCGCGACCAGATCGCGGGTCGGGATGTGGATTGTCACCTCCCGCTGGCCCGGATTGACGAACATGACGAGGGACACCATTCCGCCAAAGGCGAGCCCGGCAAGCACCAAAAGGAAGACGAAAAGACGGATGAGAGTCGGCATGAAACCCCGGGGCCCGGCCAGCCGCTCCTTCTCCCCTCTTTCTGTGGCGCGATCAAGGGCAGCGGCCGGCGCCATCGTGGCGGGATTGACTTTAGCCGGGCCGGACGCTTCATCACTCGGCCTCCCTTGGGGAATGCCTTGACCGCCGCCGCGCCCACACCGAAAGAGACGATGAAGGATGAGCTGGCGACTGCACTGGCGGGCCGGCCACTGGTGCTGGTGGGGATGATGGGCGCCGGCAAGACCACCGTGGGGCGTCGCCTCGCGGCGCGACTCGGCCGTCATTTCACCGACAGCGACGAGGAAGTGGAGCGCGCCGCCGGGATGTCGATCGAGGATATCTTCGCCGCCCATGGCGAGGACGATTTCCGTGCCGGTGAGCAGCGGGTCATTGCCCGGCTGCTGAAGGATCACGATCTGGTGCTGGGCACTGGGGGCGGGGCCTTCATCAACGCCGAGACGCGGGCGCTGGTCAAAGCCAATGGCATTTCGGTTTGGATCAAGGCCGATTCCGACCTGCTGTTCCAGCGCGTGCAACGCCGCTCCAACCGGCCATTGCTGAAAACCGCCAATCCGCGTGAAACGCTGCAAGCGCTGATCGAGAAGCGCTACCCGATCTACGCCGAGGCCGACGTCACGGTGCAGAGCCGCGACGTACCACAGGACCAGGTCGCGAGCGACATCATCGACGCGCTGCTCGCTCGTTTCGGAAACTCCCATGCGGAGTGAACCAGTCAAGGTGCACGTGCCGCTCGGCGAGAGGGCCTACGACATCCTGATTGGGCCCGGGCTGCTCGACGATGCGGGGGTGCAGCTCAAGGCCATGTTCCCCGACCGCCGCTTCGGCATCGTGACCGACAGCGAAGTGGCGCGCGCGCAACTCCCTCGGCTGGTGCGGAGTCTCGATGCTGCTGGACTGAGCCATGCCACCGTGACTGTACCCAATGGCGAGGCCAGCAAATCCATGGCGCGTCTCGGTGAAGTCGTGGAGGGGCTGCTCGCTGCCCGGCTCGAGCGGGGTGACATTGTTCTGGCGTTGGGCGGGGGCGTCATCGGTGACTTGGCGGGCTTCGCCGCTTCGGTCGCGCGGCGCGGCATGGACTTCGTGCAGATACCGACTTCGCTTTTGGCTCAGGTCGACAGTTCTGTCGGCGGCAAGACCGGCATCAACTCGCCGCACGGCAAAAATCTCATCGGGGCCTTCCACCAGCCTCGCCTCGTGCTGGCAGACCTCGAGACCCTCGAAACCCTGCCACCGCGTCAGTTCGCCGCCGGATACGCCGAGATTGTGAAATACGGCCTGATCGACGATGAGGGCTTCTTCTTCTGGCTGGAATCCAACCGCCAGGAAATCTTCGATGGCGGCCCGGCCCGTGCCGAGGCGATCGCCCGCGCCTGCGCCTCCAAGACTCGTTTCGTGTTGGCCGATGAAAGAGAGACCGGCGCCAGGGCATTGCTCAATCTCGGCCATACTTTCGGCCATGCGCTGGAATCTGCAACCGGCTATTCCGATCGCCTGCTGCATGGCGAGGGCGTGGCCATCGGTATGGTCCTGGCGCATGGGTTTTCAGCCAGGCTTGGCCTTGCGCCGAGCCAGGATACCGGCCGCATCGCACAACATCTGAGCGACGTGGGCCTACCCACCAAACTGAGCGATATTCCGGGCAAGCTGCCGCCGACCGCCGAGCTGATCGAGGCCATCCGCCAGGACAAGAAAGTGGTGCGAGGAAGCCTCACCTTCATCCTGACCCGCGGCATCGGCAAGGCATTCATTGCGCGCGATATAGACGCCGGGACCGTTGCCGACTATCTAGACGCTATGCGTAATTTGTAGGTGGCTTCGGGCAGCCTAAGCCGCCCGAGATCCGGCGTCACCCCAGCCTCTGCTCGCGCGGGCGCACGTTGCAGGGATTGCCTCCAGCCGGGGTCCAGATCGACGCAAAACTACACTCCTACCACTGGATTC
>JBDSEK010000013.1:0-7385 GCA_039920085.1 Devosia sp.
GCCATGCTGTTCGATGATGCGCGCGACAATGGCGAGGCCAAGGCCGGTGCCCTTCTCGCGCGTCGTGATATAGGGCTCGAGCAGCCGCTGGCGGTTCTCTTTGGGCCAGCCTTTGCCATTGTCCGAAATCGATATGCGCGCCTTTGGACCGTCGAGCTTGAGCTCGACCCGGATCACGGGATCCTTGATCGCTTCGAGCCCCGCTCCTTCGATCGCCTCGACCGCGTTTTTGATCAGATTGGTGAGGACCTGCGAAATCAGCCGCTGGTCGAAGAAGGCATACACCCGCTCGTCGGGCGCATCCACCTTGATGGAGATTTCCGGAAGGCGGACGCTTTCGAGGAACACGGCGTTGCGAACCGTGTCGCTCAGATCGGCCTTGACCGGCTTGGCCTCGGGCATCCGGGCAAAGGAAGAGAATTCGTCGACCATTCGGCCGATATCGCCAACCTGCCGAAGGATGGTGCTGATCGACTTATCAAAGACTTCGAAATCGTCCCCGAGCTTTGAGGCGTAGCGGCGGCGCAGGCGCTCAGCGCTGAGCTGGATCGGCGTCAGCGGATTCTTGATCTCATGGGCAATCCGGCGCGCGACATCGGCCCAGGCGCCGGTGCGCTGTGCCGACAAAAGATCGGTGATGTCGTCGAGCGTCACGACGAAGCCCTTGGACTCCGTCATCGAGCCTTCCCGCGTCAGCTGCACTTGATAGGTGCGATAGTCGGGGCCCGACCCGATTTCGACCTGGTCGCGTATCTGGCCGCGGCGCGACGATTTGGTCCGCTCGAGCACCTGCGACAGCGGCGGAACGACCTCGCCGATCTGACGGCCGAGGGCAGAGAGCTCATCGAGCCCCAGCATCTCGGCCGCGCGCGCATTGACCAGGGTGATGGCGCCGAACGGGTCGAGGCCGACAATGCCAGCGGAGACCCCCTCCACCACCGCCTCGGTAAACTGCCGGCGTTTCTCGTTGGTCTCGCTCGCGGCAACGAGCGCGACGTGCTGCGTCCGCAATTGTCGTGTCATGGTATTGAAGCGATTGGAGAGATCGCGCAAATCGCCCCGGCCCGGCTGTACCGGCACCTGCACATCGAGATCGCCGTTCGACACGCGGCTCGAGGCGATCATCAAATTGCGGATCGGATCGACGAAGCCGTTGGCGAGCGCGATGCCGATCCATAGCGCAGCCAGCAGCAGCACCAGCGCGAGGCCCAGATACATGATGGTGAAGGTGATCTGAAAGACCAGCCGGTTAGATTCATACTGCCGGTAGGCGGTGACATTGTCGTCGGTCAGCCGCATGAATTCGAGCACTTCGGCGTTCACAGGGCGAGCGACAAAGAGCAGAACCTTGTCATAACCGCGAAGTTTCACCGCAGCGCCGACCAGATTGGTATCGCCCGGCGAAATCAGCGCCGGAGCACCCTCCCCAACCTGCGCGCTGAGCCCTTCAGGGAGCTGCGGCGCCGAGCCTTGCGCGTTGATCTGGGCCGTCATCAGCGACGTGCCCTCTGCGGTAACGAGGGACGCAAATGGCAGCGAGCGGGTGATTGCCAGTGCCGTGAAGATACGCTGGAACTGCGTCCGATCGGTATCGAAGGTTGCGCGTGTGCGCTCCAGCTCGCCCGCCACCCAGACGATATCGTCGCGCAGAACTTGAGCATGCTCCAGCATGTAGGAGCGGGCGACCAAGCGCGAACTTTCGACCATCGTCCGCGTTCGCTCGGAGAACCATTGGTCGAGCCCCTGGTTCAGCGAAATCGTCGCGACGATCGCAACGATCGTCGCCGGGACGGCCGCCGCCACGGCGAACATAGTGACCATACGGACCTGCAGCCCCGAGCCTGCCTGGTTTAACAGGCGGGACTGCAGGAGGAGCATCGCCTCGGTGACTACCAAGGCGATGACTAAAAGCACCAGAACGCCGTTGACGATCCAGATGATCGTCCAAACCTGAGGCGTCGGCTCGATGCTGGTGGCGCCGGTCATGACCAGGAAGGACGCCGAAGAGACAATCACCGAAAGAAGCACGATGAACAGGCCTACGGCTCTCAGAGCTTGCCGACCGCGCTGGGAAAAGACCGATCGACCCTGTGGCCGCGCTGCAACGGCGGCTGCGTCCGGCAGCTCTTGGCTGGCCAGTGCTGTGTCGCTCATGTCACAGGCGCTTCCGGATTCCCGCTTGAAGCGGGCAAGTTGACCCAATCACCGCAAGCCTTCAAGACAATTGTTGCTGAAATGTGACACCACCCGCGACGAGCGCGTTAGTCAACTGAACTCTTAGGCACCTCGGAGCATTCTCGTTTTGATGTCGCAAGCTTTTGTCCGCGAGAGCGGAGGAACACCGGCCGTACGCACTTCTCGGGAAAGCGCGGAGAATACCGCCGAAGTCTATCGCGAGATCGAACCCGATTTCCGCTTTGAGGTCCGGTCTGGGCGCGGCGGCTTCATGATCTCCCGCCTCAGGCAGGACGGCGCGTTTGACTCATGGGTCGAGGAGTGATTTCAGCCGTTGCGACGACTGTGCTTGACGATCTCGATGTGATGCAGCCGGATTTTCTTGCGCAGCGTATTGCGGTTCATCCCCAACAGCTCTGACGCCTTGATCTGGTTGCCGCCGCAGGCATTAAGCACCATGGCGATGAGGGGAGCTTCGACCTTGTCGAGGACCCGCTCATACAGTCCCGCTGGCGGCAGATTGGGCTCATGCTCGCGCAACAGCTGCGCCACATGCGTCTCGACTGCCATCGATACATCAACCGCTCCAGGCGCCGCCGCGATCGATTGGCGATCGGAGATGTTGAGCTCGCTCTGTACGATCTCGCGCGAGATGGTTTCGTCGGCGTAGAGTGCAGACAGCCGGCGGACTAGGTTTTCAAGCTCCCGAACATTGCCTGGCCAGGAATGGTTCTGCATGACCCGGATCGCGTCAGGTGAGACCGTCTTGACCGGTTCCCCTTCGCGCTGCGCGACCCTCAGGAAATGGCTCACAAGGTCTGCCACGTCGTCGACACGCTCGCGCAAAGGCGGCAAGCGGATCGGCACTACGTTCAGACGATAATACAGATCTTCGCGGAACAGCCCCTGCCGGATCATCTGGCTGAGGTCGCGATGCGTCGCCGCGACAATGCGGACGTTGGACTTGATCGGCGTGCGTCCGCCGACCATCGTGTATTCGCCCTCCTGCAGCACCCGCAGTAACCTCGTCTGCGCGTCCATTGGCATATCGCCGATTTCATCAAGAAACAGCGTTCCACCCTCGGCCTGCTCGAAGCGGCCGGACGAGCGTGTGGTTGCGCCGGTAAACGCTCCCTTTTCGTGTCCGAACAATTCGGCCTCGATCAAATCGCGCGGAATGGCTGCCATGTTGATGGCGATAAACGGCCCGTTGCGGCGCTTGCCGAAATCGTGGAGGGCCCGGGCGACAAGCTCTTTGCCAGTGCCACTCTCACCGGTGATCAAGACCGTTAGATCGGTCTGCATCAGCCGCGCCAGCGCGCGATAGATATCCTGCATCGCAGCAGATCGACCGACAAGCGGCATGGACTCGCCCGGCTCATCCGTCTTTCCGCCAGCATTGGTCGGCTTCTTGGCATCGGCCAGCGCCCGCGCCACCACCGAGAGGACTTCTGCGATATCAAAAGGCTTCGGCAGGTATTCGTAAGCGCCTACCTCGTTGGCACGGATGGCAGTCATAAACGTGTTCTGCGCGCTCATCACCACCATCGGCAGGTCCGGGCGGAGTTTCTTGATTTTGGGCATGATCTCGAAGGCATTGCCGTCGGGCATCGCGACGTCGGTGATGAGCAGATCGCCCTCGCCCCGACTGGCCCAATTCCACATGGTCGAGAGATTGCCTGTCGGTCTGACTTCATAGCCGGCGCGGGTCAGAGCCTGGTTCAGCACCATGCGGATCGCCGCATCATCGTCAGCGAGAAGAATGACGTGGCTCATGAGGCGGCGCTTTCATTTTCTTCGCGAACCTTCAGCCCCTTTGCGACGGGGAGAAGAATTCTAAAACGTGTTCGTCCCGGGCGGCTGTCGCTGTCGACCACCCCGCCATGGTCGCCGATGATCTTGGCCACCAGCGCCAGACCCAGGCCCGAGCCATTCTGCTTGGTGGTGACGAACGGATCGAACAGGATGGGAACGAGATCGGGCGGCACACCCGGGCCGTTGTCTTCGATGATGATCTCGAGCGGCAACGAGATGCGCTGCGACACCCCCTGCACGGCAATCCGAATGCCGGGACGAAACGCGGTCGACAGCCTGATCTCGCCCTTTGACGTCCGCTCCAGCGCTTCCGCGGCATTCTTGACGAGGTTGAGACAGACCTGAATTAGCTGGTCGCGGTTGCCATAGACTGGCGGCAGGGAAGGATCATAGTCCTCGGTAAAGGTGATGTTACGGGCGACGCCGCTTTTGGCCAGCAATTTCACCCGGTCGAGAATGACGTGGATGTTGATGGCCTCGCGCTCGACCGGCCGTTCGTCACCGAACACCTCCACGCGATCGATCAGCGTCACAATACGATCGACCTCCTCGCGTACCAGACGTGCCAGCGGAAGTTCCTCCGGTGTCACCGATTGCTCGAGCAGCTGGGCGGCACCGCGTATCCCCGACAGCGGATTTTTGATTTCATGGGCAAGCATCGAGGCGAGGCCGGTCACGGAGCGGGCAGCGCCGCGGCTGACCAGCTGCCGGTCGATCTTGTCGGCCATCGTCCGCTCCTGGAACAGGAGCGCGACCCGTCCGTCGAAATCGGAAATGGGGCTCGCAAAGACGTCGACAATGCGGTCGTCCGCTTCATCGCCGAAACGCGACGAGTCGATGCGAACGCGGTATTCGGTCATCGGCGCGCGGCGTTCCCCAACTGCCTGCACCAGGCCAGTGATCGGGGAGCCGAAGGCAATAACCTCATCCAGCCGCTGCCGGCTCAGCACCGACGACGAGGCCCCAAAGAAGGCCTCGGCGGCGTAGTTGACGAAAAGCACAGTGCGCTGCTCGTCGACGACGATCACCGGCTGCGGCAGCGCCTGCAGCACCGAGGTCGAGAAATCGTTCGAAACGTTATCGCTCATGCGGCAATGCGAAGGTTTGAGCCGAACAAATCGGCGATCAGCCCCAGAACCTCTGCCGGGACAAACGAATTGAGCAGACGATGACGGGCGTCGGACGAGACTGAAATAGCGGCCGCGGCCAAATACCAGTCGAGATACTTGCGCGCAGCGCGGACGCCGACCTCGACACCGTATTCGGAAAGGACGCCCTCATAGTGCTCGGCAACAATGTTCGCCAGGTCGTCGCCGACGGGTGTGCTGGGACCATCCAGCCCGTCGAGCGCCGCTCCGATCTGACCGACGATCCAGGGCTGCCCCTGTGCGCCGCGTCCCATCATCACCGCCGCAGCCCCCGACTGGACGAGCGCCGCTCTGGCCGTGTCGATATCGACAATGTCGCCATTGACGACCACGGGCACATCAACGGCTTCCACCACCGCACGGACCATCTCCCACCGTGCCTGCCCCTTGTAAAATTGCTGCCGCGTCCTGCCGTGGACGGTGATCATCTGAGCGCCGGCCTCGACCGCGCGACCGGCGATTTCCGGCGCATTGAGGCTCTCATCGTCCCAGCCGAGACGCATCTTCACCGTGACCGGCAGCGCCGTCGCGCCGACGACCGATTCGACCAAGCGCTGCGCCAACTCGGGGACCCGCATCAGAGCCGAACCGGCATAGCCATTGGTAACGCGCTTGGCCGGGCAGCCGAAATTAACGTCGATGATATCGGCGCCCGCCGCCTCGGCAATCCGGGCACCGGCGGCCATCCATTGCGGTTCGCAGCCGGCAAGCTGGACGATGTGGGGCAGCCCGGGCGACCGATTGAGCTTGCGGACCATGTCGCCATTGCCCGCGCTCAACGCCGCACTGGCGATCATTTCCGAAACCACAGCACCAGCGCCAAAGCGTGCGGCAAGGTCTCGCTGCGGGCGATCCGTGATGCCGGCCATCGGCGCGAGGAAAGCGCGACTCTTCAGGGCATGCCGGCCGATGCTTATGCTGCAAGCAGTCTCACGCACCCGAATGCACCAGATTTGTTCATTTTGGAAAAACTGCCCGAACAATAGTCAAATTCGCTCTCAGCGCAACTCTCTTCGGGCTTGGCTGCCTTGAACGCCATGGCTGGCGCGGATAGAGACGCGTCAGCTTCTTCAACCAGACGGACCGTCCGTATTGGCAGCCCGAAAGACCATAGCGGCCATCGTGGTCGCAGCCGGGACTGGCGAACGCGTGAGCGGCCTTCCCAAGCAGTATCGCTTCTTGGCTGGCACGCCCGTTTTGTCGCGCGTTCTTGCGACCTTTGCCGCGCATCCAGCGGTCGACTGGGTGTTGCCGGTCATTCATCCCGACCATGGTTCGATGTTCGCCAGACTTGGCCAGGCCGGAGGGAAGCTGCTCCCGGCGGCCACTGGCGCCGGTACGAGACAGGGGTCCGTGCTCGCGGGACTTGAGGCGTTGGAGGCTTACGCGCCGGACTTCGTTCTGATTCAGGACGCTGCGCGGCCCCTGACCGACCCCGAGACGATATCGGCGGTAGTCGAGGCCCTGTCCGAGCACGAGGCAGCCCTTCCGGCATTGCCGGTCACCGATACGATCAAGCGATCTTTGGATGGCGTCATAGTCACTGCGACCGAAGACCGGCGGGCGCTGTACGCAGCCCAAACGCCACAGGGATTCCGGTATCTCTCGATCCTGTCGGCCCATCGTCGCGCCGCAAAGGAAATTGCCGAGTTTACCGACGACGCTGCCATTGCCGAGTGGGCCGGCATGACAGTGGCGCTGACGGCGGGATCAATACGGAACTTCAAGCTGACGCGGGCCGAAGACTTCACGAGGGCCGAGATGCAACTGGGCGGGGTGATGATGGAAACGCGCGTTGGTAACGGCTTTGACGTCCATCCCTTTGCGCCTGGCGATGCCGTGTGGCTGGGCGGCGTCCGCATCCCACACACCGCCAGCCTTGCGGGGCATTCGGATGCCGACGCCGCCCTGCACGCCCTCTGCGATGCCCTTTATGGCGCACTTGGGGAGGGCGACATCGGCACCCATTTCCCCCCTTCCGATCCGCAATGGAAAGGCGCTCGGTCTTCGATCTTCCTCAAGCACGCGGCCGATTTGGTGCGGCAACGCGGCGGGCGGATCGTCAGCGTCGATTTGACGATCGTTTGCGAGGCGCCGCGCATCGCGCCTCATGCCGAGGTGATGAAGATAGCGATCGCGGCCACGGCGGAAATTGCCATCTCACGGATCGCTATCAAGGCAACCACCAGCGAAGGTTTGGGGTTCACTGGCCGGAGCGAAGGTCTGATGGCGATGGCGACCGTCAGT
>JBDSEK010000014.1:0-12020 GCA_039920085.1 Devosia sp.
TTTGGAACCGCCTGCCTTTGGCCGTTTGGTATGTCGGTATCGCCATCGCGTCCGCGATCTTCCTCTGGTCCGCCTATATGGGCAGCTACCATGCCGGCGTCGAATGGGGCTTCTGGCCCGGTCCGACGGCTTGCACCGGCACGGGCGGTGCGCTCAGTTTTGACGATCTTTCGGCTGGCAAGCTCGACCGTGTCGTGCCCTGCGACGTGGTGCAGTTCCGCTTCGCCGGCATTTCGCTGGCCGGCTATAACACGCTGATTTCGCTGGCGATCGTGGCGCTGCTGGGCGCCGCAATGTTGTTTCAGTCCCGTCGCCGCGCCTAGGCGCGGAGCGTCAGCGCTCGCGGCAGCAGCTCGAACCGCGCCGGAATCCTGCCCGGCGATTCGCCATCGATCTCCATAATGGCGGCGTCGCTTTCACCACCCACCGGCTCAACCTCGACCCAGCGGCAGCGTTTCACGCGGACCCGCGGCAGTTTCACATGGGCGCCGCGATAGATCGTGTTGAAGTCGAGCACCATGCGCAACTTGCCGTCCGCGCGGTAGATCAGCACGTCGAACAGCCCGTCATCGAGCGCCGCATCCGGTGCGACCATCATGCCGCCGCCGAAAAAACGGCCGTTGGCAACGGCGACTAGAGCTGTCTCTACCTCTAGACTCTCGCCATCGTCGAAGCGCAATCGGACCCGCTGCGGGCGATATTTCAGCATCTCGACAATCGTGTGATAGTAGAACGCGATTCGTCCGTTGGTCCGCCGTGCATGTCGGCTGGCATTGACCGCCCGCACGGTCGGTCCCGACACGCCGAGGCTGCCGACATTGAGGAAGTGCCGCATCTGCTCGTGCCCGTCATCATCGACATAGCTGACGCGGCCCGCATCGATCAGCCGCGTGCGGCCAAGGCTGATGGCGTCGACGGCATCGAGCATATCGGCGCGATAGCCTAACGTGCGAATGAAGTCGCGACCGGTGCCCATCGAGATCAGCCCGAGCGCCGGTCCACCGCCAGCCTTGAGCAGCCCGTCGGCGACCTCATTGGCGGTGCCGTCCCCGCCGGCGGCGATGATCAGCGAGCGGCCGTTGCGGACATGCTGGGCCGCAAGCCTGCGGCCATCGCCCGGTACTGTCGTGTGAAGGACATCGAGGGGTCCGAGCCGCGCCTCAAGCAGCCGCTTGAGCTCGGGCCACGCCTCGTTCAAGCGGCCGCCGTCGGCAGTTGGGTTGACAACGATACCAACCGACATTGAATCGCCCCGCACTGGAGGGACAGTCGGCCTTGCCGTGCCACGGCGCAAGGCCCCGCTTAAGGCTCGAGCTCGATATCCCAGTAAAGATAGTCGAGCCAGCTCTGGTGCAGATGGTTGGGCGGGAACGCCCGGCCATTATTGTGCAGATCATGCACCGTGGGCTGGAACGGCGCCTGGGTCGGGAACATCCGGATTTCCCTGGGCAGGCGATTGGACTTTTTGAGATTGCACGGCGCACAGGCGGCAACGACATTCTCCCACGTCGTTCGCCCACCCTTTGAGCGCGGAATGACGTGGTCGAACGTCAGATCGTCACGCGAACCGCAATATTGGCACTGGAAGCGATCGCGTAGGAACACGTTGAAGCGCGTAAACGCGGGATGGCGCGCCGGCTTCACATATTCCTTGAGCGACACCACGCTGGGCAAGAACATCTCCAAGCTGGGCGACTTGATGATGCGGTCATAGCTCGACACGATCTGCACCCGCTCGAGGAAGACCGCCTTGATGGCGTCCTGCCACGACCAGAGCGAAAGGGGGTAATAGCTGAGCGGACGGTAGTCGGCGTTCAGCACCAGCGCGGGACACGAGTCCGGTGACACATGGACGGTCACCCGACGCCCCCGCAAACGGAATCGCGAGCACTCATATCGAACAGCATACTATTGGCATGCGACGGCCCTGTGAAGCCGCAAAACGTAAGCGATTTCAGAGCTTCACCCCATTCGAGCCAACAGGAATTCGGTGGCGAAATCGAGCCCATCCGGCGCAATGCCGTGCGCGATTCCGGGCGAAATGTGGAGTGTAACCTCAAACCCCGCGGTACTCAGTTCGCTCGCCGCTTTCCGGCTGAGATCGGTTTCGACCACCTGATCGAGCGCGCCGTGGATGAGCGCCACCGGCGGCTTGGCGAAGCGTTCCGTTCCAAACCCCTCGGGCGCAATCAGGGCGCCCGAAAAACCAATAATTCCCAGTAATTCCGCATCGAGCGACGTTCCAACATGGAGCGCCATCATCGTCCCCTGGCTAAAGCCACAAAGCACTGTGTCCTTGGCTGCCAGCCCCGTCTGTGCCCAAAGCTCGGTGAGAAAGTCAACGATCACCCATCGCGCCGCCTGCGCGCCGGCGATCCGTCCGGCGGCCCGGTCGTCGTCATCGAGCGGAAACCATTCATATCCGGCCGGATTGCGCCCACAGCGATGCGGAGCATTGGGCGACGCGAACATCATATCGGCAAACAAGTCCCGCCATTGATGACCGAGCCCGATCAGATCGCTGCCATCGGCACCATAGCCATGGAGCAACACCATCAATTGCTTCGGCATGCCGCCCGATTTCGGCGGCAACATCGGACCCGAGAGCTTCACTGTCACAGCGCGATGCCGCCTTGCTTTCGCAGTACCGCTGCATAATAGCGCCAGAACAGCAGTGCTGCGGCGTGCCGGTGCGGCGCCCACGCCTCCGCGAGGGCAACCAGTTCCTTGGTATTGGGCGGGCGCTCCATCCCCAAGCCATGGCCCACCGCCTTCTGCAGCGCAAGATCGCCGGCAGGGAAAATGTCCGGATGCCCGACGCAGAACATCAGATAGATCTCCGCTGTCCACGGGCCGATCCCCCGGTGCCGCACCAGCGCTGCGACGGCCTCGTCCGACGGCATCTGCCCGATGGCTTCGAGGTCGAGTGCACCGTCGACGATCGCCTCGGCAACGGCCCGCACCGTTCGAAACTTGCCCATCGAGAACCCGCTGGCCCTCACCCGCGCCTCCTCGAGCCGCAAATAGCCCGCCGGATCGAGCGCGGCCTCGATCGCCGCGAAGCGCGACCAGATCGCCTGTGCGCTCTGCACCGAAAGTTGCTGCCCGCAGATCACCCTGGCGAGCCCGGAAAAGCCCGCCTCGCTCTTGCGGATCGCAACCGGCCCAGCGACCTTCGCCACACCCTTCAGAAGGGGATCGCGCCGGCCCAGCGCGCGCAGGTGCCGTGCCAGCACATTGTCGGAATCGAGCCGGTCTGTGACCGTCTGGAGCGCCGTGCTAGCAAGCCTCATGTCCGGCCCCTTCCTCCGCTTTGCTCCGAGCCCCAATGGCTATCTGCATCTGGGCCACGGCTTCTCGGCACTGTTCACCTGGCGTGCCGCGACCCACCTTGGCGGCACCGCGCTGCTCCGCATCGAGGACATCGACACGGTCCGATGTAAACCCGAATATGACGCAGCGATACGCGAGGATCTGGCCTGGCTCGGCCTCGATTGGCCTCAACCGGTCCTGCGCCAGTCCGAGCGCTTCGCCCTTTACCGAGCGGCCGCCGCCCGGCTCGGCGACCTGCTCTACGCCTGTAATTGCAGCCGCGCCGAAATCGCCGCGCGCGCCACCCGCACCGACCCCGATGGCGCGCCGCTCTATGACGGCCATTGCCGCCATCACCCGCCGCCGGCCGGTTCCCAACTGCAATGGCGGATCAAGATGGACGAAGCCATCGCCCGCGCCGGCCCGCTCGGCATAGCCGAACTTGCGGTGGACGGCATCAACATTGGCGAGACCTTGGAGACCCGTCTCGCCAACCCGGCCCTTTGGGGCGACGCGGTCATTGTTCGCAAAGACACGCCCACCTCCTACCATCTGAGCGTGGTCGTCGACGATGCGGCGCAGGGCATCACCCATGTGACGCGCGGCATGGATCTCCACGCGGCGACTGATCTTCACGCCCTGCTGCAAAAGCTGCTGCGCCTGCCTGCGCCGATCTACGCGCATCACGGCCTCGTCTGCGACGACGCCGATTTGAAACTCAGCAAGTCGAAACGCTCGGTCAGCCTCAGAAGCCTACGCGAAGCCGGCTGGCTGTCGCAGGATATTCGGGGCCAGCTGGGCTTCTAGAACGACGTCGTATACGCGGCGCCGATCATCGCGTGACTGCCAATCCCCGTGCCAGTCGAGCCTTGGATGAAGCCGTCGATGCGCGCCTCGGGCGCCATCTGCCAGCCAAGATCGACTCCATATTGCGCGAACAAGGTCGAAGCCGCTGCTCCGGTGACGTCCCCGCCCCCAAAGATGTAGGCCTGGGGCGCGCTGCCCAGCGTCGTCCCCAGCGCCACCGAAGAGGTGAGACTCAAATCCGGCGCCAGCGCCGTAGTCCAGTCGGCGCCGATCTTGACCGTCGTAAAGCGCTGCACGACGCCACTGAGATCGGTGGCAAACAAATTGTCCGCCGACACCTCTTCCTGATAGTTCGTAAAGCCGAGGAATGTCTGCTTGATCGACGCGGAGATCAGCACCTGATTGTCGGCGTCGGGGGCAAACACCAGCCCAGCCTTGCCGTAGATGGCGCCGAGCGTGGCCGTGCCGCTGCCGGTCGCCGTCACCGGAATGATCGTCGGCGTTGTGTCCGAATAGATGTAGTTGCGGGTGAACTGCAGGCCTAAGCCTCCTGCCTCGACACCCGCCTCGCCCATCAGGCGGAATTGCCCCGCATCCGGCTGCACGTAGCGCAACGCGCCCGCCCCGATCAGCCCAGCATAGTGGGCACCCGGAGACTGGTCGACCAGCGAAACGCCACCGAGCAGCGACAGCCCTTCGCCCAGATTGTAGCGGCCGCGCACGCCCAGCGCGTAAGACCCTAGTCCGCCGAACACACCGGCCTCGTTTTCGCCTTCGAGCGACAACCCGGTCAGCAAGCCCGTCGTCGCATCAAGATGCGTCACTAGGCCCACCTGGTCGAGTGCGACACTCGTGAGCGAATCCTCCGCGTCGGCGCGTGTCATCGTTCCCGCCAGCGCGTAGTCGATCGAATCGAGCGACGCCTCCGATCCTGGATCGGTTGCGACGATCAACTCATAGCCGATCTCCTCACGGATAGTGCCGTCCGATTCTTTGCCGATGTAGTGTGTACCGAAAACCGCCGCGGTATCGGGTTGCGTCAGGACATCGGTCCGCCCGTTGTGATCCACCGTGGCCTCGGCCAATTCATCCGGGCCGGGCGAGACAGCGCCGCGATAATCCGCCGAATAGACCTCGAAGAGGTCGGGGTTATTGACGAGATTGTCATGCGCGTTGAAGACCAGATTACAATGGCCCGGATTGTTAACGAAGGCCCGGAAGTCGTCGAAACCGATTACGATCGACGTATCGTCTGGCGCATAATTCGAATTGTCGATCGTGCCCACGATGCATTCATCGGCTGCGGCAGCCGCGGTGCCCGCCAGCAGCATTCCCAGGATCAGGGCCAATCGCCTCATCGACATACTCCCGAAAACAAAAGGGGCGGCCCGCGGGCCGCCCCTTAAAGCCAGCGTTGAGTCTACTTAGCAGCTTTTCCACTGCAAGGAGTAAATGATCGCCGCGCTCACATCTTCGGAGTCAACCGTCGCGATCGCCTGCTTGTTCTGCTTGGTGGTCACGCGGATCGACGGATTGGTCCTCAGGATCACGTCGGCGCCGCACTTGGACCAGACGATCGACTGAGCGGTCAGCTCGTTGTGGATGGTGTAGACGTCGTCAAGCACACCGGTAAAGGTCTTCTGGAAGGTCGGGCCACGTACGCCGGCGAAGAAGTATTCCACGTTGAACTGCGTATTGGCGCCGGCCGGAATGTTGTTGTAGCCGCGATAGTCGATGCCCAGAACCGAGATCGACAGACCCTGCGGCACGTGCACCGGGATCGAAACGTTGCAGACCTTGCGGTCGAACGTCTTGTTGGTCGCGCCACCGGCTTCGGCAACGAACGAATCGAACGCGATGGAGAGCGATTTGCCGTCCTCGGTCAGCGAGGCCGCGACCGTGCCGGCTGGACAGCCGGTTCCGGCGGTGCTCGGGTCGCCCAGCGAGATGTCGTCCTGAGCTTGAACGGCAGAACCGAAGCTGCCGGCAACGAGGATCGCCGCAATGGCGAGAAGTTTTTTCATGATTTTGTCCCTTCGATAGTGCCGAACGACGAAGGAGCCATCGTTCTTGGGCAGGACTATGGTGATCGCTACATGAAGCCCACATGAACGGCACTTCACGAGGCCGCGAGCGGGGTCAAGACGCCTCGTTTCGGGCTAAACTGCCGCTGAATGGGTGCTTTCCGCTGCCCTCGGATTCGTGGCAAGAAGGGCCATGAGTCAGAGTATCGCCAATATCCTCATCTTCCTCGCCCTCGGCGCCGTGGCGGTGATCCTGTTCATGGGGCTGTGGAACATGTTCCGGGGCGGCAGCGCCAACCGCTCGCAGATGCTGATGCGGGCCCGCGTCATCGCCCAGGCCGTAGCGCTGGTCGTCTTGCTCGGCGCCCTTTACTTCTTTGGCCGCGGCAGCGGCGCGTGACGCAAGCCATTGTTAAGTTTGCCGACGCAGTCTGACTTGCCGGATGGCGCGCCCTGCGCCACACACCCTCCTCCTCTTTTTGGCGGCGCAGCACCATGGTCAAGCTCAACAAGATCTACACCAAGACCGGCGATGACGGCACAACCGGCTTGGTCCGCGGTCCGCGCCGGCTCAAACACGATCTGCGCGTCGAAAGTTTCGGCACCGTCGACGAGGCCAATGCGACGATCGGCGTAGCGCGCCTGCAGACGATTTCGATGCCCAAGATCGATACCCTACTCGCTCGCATCCAGAACGATTTGTTCGACCTCGGTTCCGATCTCGCGACGCCTGGCGCCGACGCCGAAAACGCCGCCGCATCGCTCCGCATCAGCCCGGTGCAGACCGAATGGCTCGAGCAGCAGATCGACCGCTATAATGACGGGCTGGAGCCACTGAGGAGTTTCGTGTTGCCCGGTGGTACCGTGCTGTCGGCCGCCCTCCACGTCTCCCGCACGGTGGTCCGCCGGGCCGAGCGGCTGGTGGTCGGGCTGATCGCGGCCGAGCCACACGTCAATCCGCAAACCATGATCTATCTCAACCGGCTCTCGGACCTTCTGTTCGTCCTCGCCCGCGTCGCCAATAGCAATGGCCGCAACGACGTGCTGTGGACACCGGGACAATTCGGTCACGAATTGCCGGCTTCGATGAAGGATTAGTTTACCGCGCGCTCCTACCATGCGCGCCGTGGACACCGATCTCACCATGCAGGTTCTGTCGATGCAGCTGGGCAAAACCCAGATGCTGGCTCAGATCGCTATCATCAAGAAAAACCACGAAATGGAGATGGCATTGATCGATATGGTCGATCAGGCCGTGCGCTCCGCCCCGGCGCCCAAGGGCCAGGGCCTGCTCGTCGACCGCCGCGCCTGAACCGGCGGACTGGTCCAGTGGAAGTTGCCCGCGCTACCAGAGCGGCGGAACGATCGTCGCCGGAAACAGGCCCGCGAACACGATCCCCGCCGCAATGTTGATCGTTTGGCTGTAGCTGCCATCTTTTGCCTGGGCCCCCAGCAGCAGTCCTTTGAGCTCAGCGGGCACCTCATCGCCAAGCCGTTCCACCACCCCGCTCGAGGTCAGTTTCACCTGCCCCTCGACCCGCCCTTGTGCGTCGAGCCCCAGGGTTCCGCTACTTTCGAGTTTGGTGTCGCCATCGCCGGCTTTGAGCGCAACGATATTGAACCTTCCCCCAGCGGCCTGCCAGCGCTTAGCGAGATCGGCATCGCCATAGACACGCACATCATCGGGCAGATTGCTGATCTCAGCCTCGAATGTTGCCTCGCCATTAGCGATCTCGAAGCCCGGGGCGCTTAGGCCGCTGATGGCGACATACTCCGCCAGGCTTGCAAGCCCTGCGGCCGTATCGTGCTTGGCGGGCACATCGATCAGATGGAACTCGGCCTTGGCCGCCTTACCGATCGGTCGGTCCTCGACCACAATGTCAGTCAGGACCGGTTGGTTGACCACTACCGACACTCGTCCGATACGCCAGTCCGTCAGCCGCGCACTGGCCTCGGCATCGGCGAAATCGAGCCGCCTGCGGATCCCCCACAACGCATCATTGTAGGTTGCCGGCGATTGCGCGAAAGCGAGAACGTGGAATGGATTGTAGACCAGTACCGACGCCTTGAGCCCTGCCAGCGTGACACTCGTGTCCTCGAGCAAGATGCTCGCGCCGCGACACGTTGCATCGAATCCGAACGGAAAGCCGGTGATTGAAAACTCTAAGCATTTCACCTGCGGCGTGCTCACCCCATCCGCCGTTTCGAGCGCCTTCACATAGGCGGTCGCCGTGCCCGCAGCCCAAAACCAGGCGCCGCTCCACAGCACGACAATGATGGCGACAACAACGCCCAGTGCCACGAATCTGTTCATGGCGACCTTTTATCCGCCCTGCACATAGCCGTCACCCGCCCGGGCAACTGGACGGGCGGCACGAGCCGCTTTAGCAGTGAGGGATGAATCGCTGGGTCTTCGCCTATGGCTCACTGATCTGGAACCCGGGCTTCGATTTCCTGCGCTCGGAGCGGGCGCTATTGCGCGGCGCCCACCGCTCGCTTTCGATCTATTCGCACCGCCATCGCGGCACCCCCGAAAAACCGGGACTGGTCTTCGGCCTCAGCCGCGGCGGCTCCTGCCGTGGCGTCGCCTTCGAAGTGTCGGAAGCCAACTGGGAAGATGTTTTCAATTACCTCGAGGCCCGCGAGCAAGACCGCGGCGTCTATCGCACCACCCGGCGCAACGTAATGCTTGCGGACGGCGCGACCGTGAACGCGCTCGCCTACCTCGTCAACGAGAAGCATCCGCAATTTGCCGGCCGGCTCGAACTGGACGAGCAGGTGAGGCTGGTGCGCGCCGGCATCGGCGAGTCGGGCCACAATTCTGAGTATGTGCGCAACACCGCGAGCCATCTGCTGGCACTAGGCATCGTCGACCCATCGCTGGCCGAAATCGTCGCCGCCCTCGACAGGGACGGGCCGCTCCTGGTGGAAAGTGTATGATTCCCAAACGTTGGGAAGAAACCGAGCAGACTCCTAGAGAAGTCGGAAGTTAAGCCGCGCTCAATCCAGTCACGGGCTCGGCGCCTTCGAGATCCCACACCATTGTCATCCGGGTGAGATCGTCGGCGCCGCTGTCGACGGCGAAAGCGCGGTCGGCGCAGTCTAGCGCTAGCCGGAAACGCGAGCGGCTTTGGGCGTCGTCGATAACGTCGCGGGCCGAACCGACCCACAGCACATTGGCCCCCAGCGCAAGAAGGTAAAGGCCATCCGTCGCAAGGCCGAACGCGTCGAGACGCTCCGGGGACAGCGCATAGAATCGCCCTGATCGGCCGCGCCAGTTCATCTGCCGCGGCGGCCCGGCAATCGCATTCCTGCGCTCGGCTATCGACGCCATGACCTGCATTCCCCGACTCCGCGAAAGGGAACAAAACTAGAACAAATTCGAGGCAAGGTCAATTCAAATCTGTTCAACGCGCTACATCTATGGTCTGCTTCGCCTAGGACGTCAACATATAGTAGGTTTGCCCGGATCATGGCGCTGCCGCTTGTCGAGCGGCGTCGATCCGCTGCTTCAGCGCCCCGCTGATCGGGCGCGCGATGCCCCGATCGACGGCTTCGAGGACCATGCGCCGCGTCTCGTCTTCCACGGCGGCAACGAATCGCGCCCGGAATTCGGCCTCCCCCAGCCCGGGTTGGATGGCAGGCAGGAATTTCGCCCGTGCCGTTCCGGGCCACATCAACAGGCTGTTGCGCCCCCAATAGAGGCCCGAATCGAGCGCCACGGGCACCACCGGCGCGCCCAGCTGCGCATACATGCGCACGATGCCCTGCCGGTAGTCCGGCTCGGCCAGCGGCGCCTTCCGCGTGCCCTCGGGGAAAATAATGATGCGGCAGCCTTTGGCCAGGGCCCGCTTTGCATCTTCCATCATCCGCGGCAGCCCCTCGGCTCCCGCTTTGCGGTCGACCATGATGGTGTCGAATGAGCGTGCCGCATGACCAAAGAATGGGATATCCATCAGCTCTTTTTTGGCCATGAACGCCGGCTTGCCATCGGTATGCGGCAGCATCGCAAAGATGTCCCAGTCGCTCATATGCTTGCCGGCGATGATGCATGGCCCCGGCGGAATATTTTCGGCGCCGCTGACTTCGCTGCCGATACCGACCACCCATTTGAGCAACCAGAGATTGGCGCGCGCCCAATATTGCGCCACCACCCAACCGAACCTGGTCCGGCCACCACGGATGATCGCAACCGTCCCCACCACAATCGCGAGGATGACGGTTTGGCCGAGAAACAGCAGATAAAAGATCGCCGTGCGAACAACCTGCAGCGCCATCATCACGAGGTCTGCGTCAGGAACCGCCGCACCGTGAAGCGCGAGGTGATGGCGGTCAGCGCGGCGATCACCGGCACCACCGCTGCGATCCCCAATATGCCGTCAAAGCCGAGCGAAAAGCGTCCAAACAGAAAGCCCAATTGCGCGCTCGCTTCACTGGGCATGATGTTGCCCGCCGCGCCGGCCACGGCGAGAAAGAACAACACCGCCGCGACGCCCCCCACCAGCCCGCCCCGGAAGCCAAGTGACAGGAACCGCCCCTGAAATTCACCGGCAATAAAGCTGTTCGACGCGCCGATGAAATGCAGCACATCGACGATCTCACGGTTGGACGACATCGTGCCCCGCGTCGCAAACACCACCGCCAGAACAGTCGCGAGGACAATCAGGGCCAGTACCAGCACCCCCGAAAGCACCAGCGTTCCCGCCATGCCGTTGAGCTGCTGCCGCCATGCCGCGTGGGTGTCGAGCGAGGCGCCGTTGATCGCGGCAAGATCGCGCTCCAGCAGGCTCAGATCCGCGTCGGTGGGATCGCCCAGTTCCACCACCACCAGACGGGGAATCTCGATCGCCGAAAGGTCGAGCCCGGCGCCGAGCCAGGGCTCGAGCAGCTTCTGGCTCTCCTCGAGGCTCAACGCATGCGCGCCGCTCACCCCGGGCGTCGCCTCCGCCAGCGCCACGGCCGTGCGGATATTGCTCTCCATCACCTCGCCCTCGACGGGCCTGAGCTGAATGGTCACCTCGCGTCCCACATCCGACGACCAGGCGATCGCCGATTTCTGCACCAGCACCACGCCGCCCAGTGTCACGCCCGACAGAAACGTCATGATGGCGATCAGCAGCACCAGCGTGCGCCCCGCCACCGAGCGTTCCGGCACGATCGCCGCCGTCCGCCGCGCATAGAGCTGCGGCTTGGCTTTGGGCATGACGGCCGCCTCCTCCTCCATCGCCGTGTCAGCCATTGATCTTCACCTGCCCGTCACGGAGGATCATACGCGGGAAGTCGAAGCGCTCGAGCAGCGGCAATTCGTGCGTCGCCAGAATGATCGTCGTGCCGAGCTTATTGAGCTCCGCGAAGAGCCGCACCAGCCTCAGCGACAAATCGGGGTCGACATTGCCGGTGGGTTCGTCCGCCAAAAGAATATCCGGGCGGCCGATCACGGCTCGCGCGATCGCGGCGCGCTGCTTTTCACCCCCCGACAGCAGCGGCGGCAGCGCGTCCATGCGCTCTCCCAGCCCTACCCATTCGAGCAATTCGGTGACATTGCTGCGATAGGCCGATTCCGGCTGGCCAAGGACCCGCAGCGGCAGCGCCACATTCTCGAACGTCGTCAGATGGTCGAGCAGCCGGAACTCCTGGAACACGATGCCGATGTGCCGGCGCATGTCGAGCAGCGCGTCCTGGTCGAGCCCCGTGACATCGCGGCTGAACATCCGCACCATGCCACGGGTCGGCTTCAGCGACAGCAGCAACACTTTCAGCAGCGAGGTCTTGCCCGAGCCTGAAGGCCCGGTGAGGAAATGAAACGACCCCGGCTCGATCGAAAAGCTCAGATCGCGCAGGATTTCCGGCCCTTGGCCATAGCGCAACCCGACATTG
>JBDSEK010000015.1:0-2592 GCA_039920085.1 Devosia sp.
GCGCCACAGGTCGCCTATCGCGAAGCGATCACGCGCTCCGTCGAGCATGATTACACCCACAAGAAGCAGTCGGGTGGTTCGGGCCAGTTTGCCCGCATCAAGTTCCGCATCGAGCCGAACGAGGCCGGTAAGGGCTTCGAGTTTGCGTCCGAAGTGGTGGGCGGCAACGTCCCCAAGGAATACGTGCCGGGCGTACATAAGGGCGTGGCGTCCGTCATGGGTGCCGGGCCGCTGATCGGCTTTCCGATCGTCGATGTGAAATTCATTCTGACCGACGGCGCGTATCACGACGTCGACTCTTCGGTTCTGGCCTTCGAAATCGCCGGCCGGGCAGGGTTCAAGGAAGCGGTCGAAAAGGCCTCGCCCAAGATCCTCGAGCCGATCATGCGGGTTGAAGTGCTGACGCCGGAAGACTATGTGGGCGATGTCATCGGCGACCTCAATTCCCGCCGCGGCCAGATCCGCGGCACCGAGGCCCGGGGCGTAGCTCAAGTCATCGACGCGATGGTGCCGCTGGCCAACATGTTTGGCTACGTGAACTCGCTGCGTTCGATGTCGCAGGGCCGCGCCCAATACACCATGACCTTCGACCACTACGAGCGAGTGCCGGACCCGGTGTGGCTCGGTCCTAACGACGATGACCGTTTCCCCCCAGCCGCAGCGATGCGCGCCTAGGAGCGAGCTGTGGTACAATTGGCCTATGCATGAGCTCCTCACCCCGACCGAAATGTCCCGCGCCGACCGGCTGGCGGAGGCGTCCGGCGTTCCGTCGCTGAGGCTGATGGAAAACGCGGGCAGGGCAGTCACGAGCGAAATCCTCCGGCGCTTCGGCAAGCGTCCGGTGCTCGTGCTCTGCGGCCCCGGCAACAATGGTGGCGATGGTTTCGTCGCAGCACGGCAGTTGCGCGATGCCGGCTGGGACGTTCGCGTTGCGTTGAATGGCGATCGGACGAGTCTCAAGGGTGACGCGGCGGTCAATGCCGCCCGCTGGGGCGAGAGCGCGCGAGCGGATTTCGCCAGTGCGAGGTTGATCGTCGATGCTCTGTTCGGCGCAGGCCTAGACCGCGACATTACCGGTGATGCGGCGGAATTGATCAAGGCGACCAATAAGAGCGGCGTTCCAGTTGTGGCTATCGACATGCCATCCGGCGTCGACGGCGCGACCGGCGCCATCCGCGGGACCGCCATCCACGCCAATCTGACTGTGACTTTCTTCCGCCGAAAGCCCGGCCACCTACTCGTGCCCGGCCGTGACCAATGCGGCGAAATCGTTGTCGCCGATATCGGCATCCCCTCTGCCGTACTCGATGCGATCGCCCCGCAGACATTTGAGAATGGCCTGCATTTGTGGTCCCTTCCGGATTTCGGCCGCGACGCCCACAAATACACGCGTGGCCATTGCCTCGTGGTCTCGGGCGGGCCGCTGCAGACTGGTGCCACGCGGCTCGCTGCGCGGGCGGCGCTCCGGAGCGGGGCAGGGCTGGTGTCGCTTGCCGGCGACGAGGACGCGCTGCGTGTTCACGCGTCGCATGTCACCTCGATCATGCTCAAGCCCGTTGCCGCTGCCGCGGGGCCCAGCACGCTGATCAAATCGGCGAAGGTGAAATCGGTCATTATCGGCCCCGCCGCCGGAGTTGGTCAGACGACC
Source organism: Devosia sp. (assembly GCA_039920085.1). Taxonomy (GTDB): domain Bacteria; phylum Pseudomonadota; class Alphaproteobacteria; order Rhizobiales; family Devosiaceae; genus Devosia_A. The sequence continues at coordinate 1,649 of JBDSEK010000015.1, forward strand.
CGCGCGAATGTCCTCGCCATCCTCGAGAGCGGGGCCGCGGCGGTGCTCGACGCCGACGCGCTCACAAGCTTCAAGGACGAGCCGGAGTCCCTATTCGCGGCGATCAAAAGTAAGGATCGCTCGGTTGTTCTCACGCCGCATGATGGCGAGTTTGAGCGCTTGTTCTCGCCTGAAGGCTCAAAGCTCGATCGGGCCCGCGCCGCCGCGGCCCAATCGGGCGCCATCATCGTCCTCAAGGGCTCCGATACCGTCATCGCCGGCCCCGACGGCCGTGCCGCGATCAATGACAACGCACCGCCCAACCTCGGCACGGCGGGGTCGGGCGACGTGCTTGCCGGCATCATCGGAGGGCTATTGGCGCAGGGGATGGCTGGGTTCGAAGCTGCCGCCGCTGGCGTCTGGCTTCACGCCGACGCCGCTAGCCGCTTCGGCCGTGGGCTGATCTCGGACGATTTGCCGGACCTGTTACCCGCCGCGCTCAGGGCCCTCACCAGTTGACCTTGGCCCAGTTGGGTCAGGATGCGATCTGGGCTATGAGAGCGCCGCTGGCGTCGTGCGGCATGCTTGGAGACTCGACTTGAGCGATTTGAGCCTGGCCGAGGCCACCGAAAACATCTACGCCTCGCTGCGCGCCGACAACACGGATCTCGAGCAGCACATCGCGGCGCTAAAGGCGGTGATGGCCCGAGAGGGCCTGTCGGAAGCCGTGTTCGATCCTGCCAAGCTGGCGCAGAACAACCGCTCCGGCCGCAAGCTCATGCAGTCCTTCTTCCGCAAGAAGGGCGTCACGGTGGTGTTTCAGGGCAATTAGGTCCGACCCCGCTCGTTAGCCACATCGCTGTTCCCGCACTTGTTGGCTGCCACAGTCCCGCCTATCTCTGGCTTTACCGGGCCTTAACGGGGCCTCGTCTCAGCTTCGGCCGATCCAGCGCCGATTCGGCAGC
>JBDSEK010000016.1:0-5182 GCA_039920085.1 Devosia sp.
CAGCAAAAGGCCCGCTGCCGTTAAGTGCCGGTCCGATGGCCATCCATATCGCGCTCACTTTCGACGACAATTTCTGGGCGCCGGCCTATACCGTGGCGCGCTCGATCTGTCTCACCACCAAGCGGCGGGCCGAGCTCGTCATCCATTTCTGTCATGTTGGACTGTCGGCGGTGCACCGCGCCGATCTCGATGCGCTTGCCGGGGAATTCGCGCAGAGCCAGTTCGTTTTCCACGCCATGGACGAGAACGCCGAGTTCGCGGCGATCTGCGCAAAGCTGCCGCAAGGCAAGCGCTTTCCCTCGATCGTCTATACCCGCCTGATGCTCAACCATGTGCTGCCGCCCGAGGTCAACCGCGTCATCTATCTCGATTGCGACACGCTGGTGCTGGCGCCGATCGAACGGCTCTACGAGCAGGATATGAAGGGCCAGCCGATCGCGGCCGTGGCCGACCCGTTCCGGCTGCACATCATGATGGGCCGCGATATCCGCAGCAAGGCCGGCATCTTCGATCCGGCCGACGACTATTTCAATTCTGGCGTGCTGCTGATCGACCTCAAGCGCTTTGCCGAGATCGATGTGCCCGGCCGCTTAGAGGAACTGCGGGCCGCGGGCACGCTGCGACGCCTCTACTACGATCAGGACATGCTCAATCTGATCTTTCGAGGCAAGTGGACCGAACTGGAATGGCGGTTCAATTGCATCGATCCGTGGTTCGCCCAGCAGGCGCTCAACCCCTACATCATCCACTACACCGGCAATAACCGGCCTTGGCACATCCTCAATCTGGTGGCGTTCCGCAACATCTACCGGCACGTGATGACCAATGAGCTTTACTACCGCTTCTGGCGTCACAATCTGAAACGCAAATGGCAGAAGCGCCTTGGGCGCCTGCTCGGCCGCAAATGAGCACGCTGCCGGCGATCTGTTCGTTCTGGCATGGGCCGATTTCTTATCTCGAGCGCCTCTGCATCGCGTCCTTCCTCGAAAAGGGCCATGGCTTCTCGCTCTATGCCTATGAGGATTGGGGTGCGGTGCCCGATGGATGCCGGGTGATCGACGCCGAAACGGTGATCCCGCGCGCCGAGATGTTTTTCTACAAGGGCAACCGGACGCCGGCGGTGTTCGCTGATTTGTTCCGGCTGCGGCTAATGCAGCGCGAGGCGGGCATCTGGGCCGATTGCGACATGCTGTGTCTGAAGCCGTTTGACGGGCTGGGCGCGTATGTGTTCGGCATTGAGGGGCGGACGATCAAGGCGCTGGGTAGTGAAGTAAAGGTCAACAATGCCGTCTTTGGCTGCCCGGCCGACTGCGACTTGCTGCGCTCGTTGCTGGCGACGTTCGAGCCAGGCGCAATACCCCTGGGGATGCCCTACAACAGACGGTTCGAAGTGTGGCTGCGACGATTGCTCGGCATGTCGCTAAGGGTCGAAGATTTGCAGTTCGGCGCGACAGGACCCTGGCCGCTCAATCACCATTTGCACCGTCTCGACCTGTTCGAGCGGGCGCAGCCCCGGGAGGTGTTCTATCCGCTCGGCTACAATGGCGCGCACCGGCTGCTTGAGGCCGATGGCGACATCGAGAGCGTCATCACGCCCCAAACGCTGGGTATTCACCTCTGGCACAGCGCGCTGACCGACCGCGGCACCGACCAGCCCTCCACGCCGCAGCCGGGAAGTTTCCTCGCCCGCGAAGCAACACGCCTTGGGATTGCATTCTAGCCGCGCAGCGTCCCGCCCGTGGCCTTGCCGACGGCTGCGACAATTGCCGCCGAGACCTTGTCGATCTCCTCATCGGTCAGGGTCTTCTCCACCGGCTGCAGCGTCACCGCGATGGCGACGGATTTCTGTCCCTCGGGGACGCCCTTGCCTTCGAACAAATCGAAGAGCGTCACATCGGTGATCAGTGCCTTGTCGGCGTTGCGCGCGGCCCGCAGCAAAGTCGCGGCGCCGATGTCGCGCCCCACCAGAAACGCGAAGTCGCGGCTAACCGGCATGAGGTCCGAGAGCTTCAGCGCGCCCTTCGATTTGGCGGTCTTCTGACGGGGCTCGGGAATAGCGTCGAGATCGAGTTCGAAGGCCGCGACCGGGCCGGCCAGATCCATCTCCGCCGCGAGCGCCGGATGCAATTCGCCGAACCAGCCGAGCGTCACCTTGGGACCAAGCTGGATGCGGCCGCCCCGGCCCGGATGCGCCCAGGATGGTGCGTCGGCGACGAGTTGCAGCTTATCGATATCGTGACCCAGCGTGTCGAGCACCGCGGAGAGGTCGGCCTTGGCGTCGAACACACCGACGTCAGAGGTACCGGTTTGCCAGCTCCGTCCGCCGGTGCCGGTGCGCAGCGCCGTGGCATAGGTGTGCTGGCCCTCCGGCTGATCGGAGAGGAAGATCTGCCCGACTTCGAAAAGGCCAAGGTCAGCGTAGCCACGATTGGCATTGCGGCGGGCTGCGGCTACCAGACCCGGCAGCAGCGATGGCCGCATATCGGTCAGGTCCGAGGCAATGGCATTGGCGAGCTTGAGCTCAGGCTTGCCGCCGCCAAAGCGCTTCGCCTCGGCTTCCGAAATGAACGACCAGGTGACCGCCTCGTCGAGGCCGCGCGCGGCCAGCACGCGTTTGACGGCGCGGCGCCGGTTCTGGATCGGCGTCAGCATGCGCGGCACCACGCCAGCAAGGCGCGGCAAGGGGTCGAGCGGCACGTTGTGGACGCCCTCCATCCGCATGATTTCTTCGACCAGATCGGCCTTCTGCGTCACATCCGGACGCCACGATGGTACGTCGACCTGGATGGTCGGGCCGCTGCCTTCAACCTTGAAACCAAGGTGCGTAAGGATCGCCGTCATGCGCGCGACCGGCAGCTCGAGGCCCGTGAGGCGTCGGACTTCCGAAATCGGGAAATCGATCAACGTGCCCGGCGCGGCGATTGCGCCGGCGGTGACGATTTCATGCGGAGTACCGCCGCAGAATTCGAGAATGAGCCTGGTCGCCAGTTCCAGCCCCGGCACCTGACCTTCCGGATCGACAGTTCGCTCGAAACGGTAGCGCGCATCGGAGACGATGCCGAGCTTGCGGCCGGCTTGCGCGACCACCATCGGATCGAACCAGGCGCTCTCGACGAACACATCGGTCGTCGCCTCGCTCGATCCGGTCGGCTCGCCGCCCATGATGCCGGCGATGCCGATCGGGCCGGATTCATCAGCGATTATGGGGATGGTGGGATCGAGCGTATAGGTTTTGCCATCGAGCGCGAGAATTGTTTCGCCGGGCTCGGCCATGCGGGCGTGCACATTGCCTTTGAGCTTGCCGGCATCGAAGACATGCAGCGGTCGACCGCGATCGAGGGTCACGAAATTGGTAATATCGACCAGAGCCGAAATCGGCCGGAGGCCTACCGCGCGCAGGCGTCGCTGCAGCCAATCGGGCGATGGTCCGTTTTTGACCCCGCTAATCAGGCGGCCAGCGAACATCCGGCAGGCCTCAGGCTGATCCGCTCCAAATTTGAGGCTGACGCCGATCGGGCTTTTCCCGCCTGGCGAGGGTTGCGGCGCGATGCTTCCGTCCTTCAGCGTGCCGATGCCATAAGCCGCCAGATCGCGCGCAATGCCACGCACGCTGGTGGCGTCGCCGCGATTGGGGGTGATCGACACGTCGAAGACAACGCCACCGAGTCCGGCATAGTCCACATAGGGCATGCCGATCGGCGCATCTTCGGGCACGACGATGATGCCGTCATGGTCTTCGCCGAGCTCCAATTCCATCGCCGAGCAGAGCATGCCATCGCTCTTTTCGCCGCGAATGACGACACCGGCCTTGAGCTCGAAATCCTTGCCCGGGATATAGGTCCCGGGGAATGCAAAGACCGACTTCATTCCGGTGACGGCGTTAGGCGCGCCGCACACGACATCGATGATCGTTCCGGTGCCTGCATCGACCTTGCAGATCTTCAAATGATCGGAGTTGGGATGTGGTCTGGCCTCGATCACCTTGGCGACTACGAATGGTCTCAGCGCTTTGCCTTGATTCTCGATGCCCTCGACTTCGAGGCCGATCAGAGTCAGCGCGTCGCTGATCGCATCGGCGGTCGCGTTGGTCTCCAGATGATCCTTGAGCCAATCCAGCGTAAATTTCATTTGTAGCTGCTTTCGGTCGCTTCAATCTTGGGCAGCGTGCCGTTGATAGCGAAGAGCTTGGCAAGCACATTGGCAAAGCCGCGTGCATCGTCGATCGCCCTGTGGCTGTGGATGATGTTGCCGAACCATTCCGCCGGTACGCGCTGCATTCCCCATTTGAGATATTCGGCGCCGCGCAACGTGCCGGCCATGGTGTAGAGACAGACGCCGCCGCCGCGGAAAATCTGCCGCGTCTTGAATGGCCCACCGAGCACGCGCGTGCCGGCGTAAATCGACAAATAATGGTCCATCCATAGCCCGTCGAAGATGATCGGGGCGGCGGCAAAGACGCGGAAACCGGGCAGCGACTCGACCCAATCGGCGTAGCGCGGCATGATCGTGTCCGCCGGTTCCGGATTGGCCGTCGCATGCTCCCAGGCTTCGGGCTGGGTCTGCCACCAGGCCATCGTGTCGGGTGAAGGCTTGCGATCGGAACGCGGTTCCAGCACCGCCTCGAATTCGTCGAGCACCTTGCCAGTGACGTCGCAGGCAACGGAAGCAAAGCTCAGCATCGAGCTTTCGAGCGGGTTGGGCCCGTCGGCCTCGATGTCGGTGACAACGAAGGTGGTGATGGAGGCGTCGTCGGCCATCAGCTCGACAAGCCCCCGAACAGCGTCGGCATATCGAAGGCGCGGAAGCCGTAGTGATCGAGCCATCGCTTATCGCCGTCGAAGAAGGCGCGCAGATCGTTCATGCCGTATTTGAGCATGGCCAGGCGGTCGATCCCCATGCCCCAGGCGAAGCCCTGATAGACGTCCGGATCGAGCCCGCAATTGCGCAGCACATTCGGATGCACCATGCCGCAGCCCAAAATTTCGAGCCAATCGCTGCCTTCGCCGATTTTCACTTCAGGGCCCGAGCGATCGCAGCCGACATCGACTTCCATCGAGGGCTCGGTGAAGGGGAAAAAGCTCGGCCGGAAACGGAGCGTGACATTGGGGATTTCGAAGAAGGCCTTGAGGAACTCTTCGAGCACCCAGCGCAGCTGGCCGATATGCGACGACTTGTCGATCAC
>JBDSEK010000017.1:0-3379 GCA_039920085.1 Devosia sp.
GCGAGCGACCATCACGTCCGCCCGTCTTCCCTGAACAGCAGCACCGTCAGCCCAATGACAATTGCCACAAAAGCCGGCCCCGCGGCGGCAATTGTGGGATCGAGAACCCCGGCAAGCCCAGCCTGGCTTGCCAGCTCCGTCACAACATACACCACAAAACCAAGAACGACTCCATAAAGGACGGCCACGCCATACTTATTTGTCCTTCGATATCCTGAAGTAAATGCAAAGCCGATCAGCACCGCCCCAGCCAGAAGGGCTGGCAGAACCAACTGCCGGATCATGCTGGTGAGCACCGCCGCCCGCGTTGTCGGATCGGCGATTCGGGCCGACCAGGCGCTCCACAGTTCGATGAGATTGAGGTCGCGCGGCAGGGTGAAGCGCACCTGCATGTCTCCCGCGCTGGTGGTCGTCCCCAGTTCGTACCGGCCCAGTATTTCCGTCGGCTGGTTCGGCCGGTAGCGCACCGCATCGCTCAGGACCCACATTCCGGGGCTGAGTTCGGCCGAACTGGCCTCGATCCGGTCGCGGCTTTTGGCCTCGGTCAAAAACACCGAAACCGTCTCGAGCAGTCTGCCCTTCTGGCGCGCCCGCTCGGCAGTCAGCAGATAGGTGCCCTCTGGCCCCTGCTGTTCGAGCCACAGCACGCCGCCGCTGCCCGCAGGCGTGGTGGGGAGGGGTAGGCTGTGGGTGTATTTGACGATCACTGGCTCGATCAGCAGCGAGACCAGCAGGCCGGTCACCACCGCCAGGAGCAGCGGCATCCGCAGCACCCGCCAGATCGAAAGGCCCGTCGCCTTGATTACCGTCAGTTCCCGCCGCGATTGGAGGTCAAGCACGGCGATGATGGTGCCGATCACCACTGGCACGGGCAGCGTACCGACGATGATGCGCGCCGCCACCGCCGCGATGCCGCTGATAACGAGCAGCGGACCGCCCGCTTCCATGAGGTCGCTGATGTGCCGCGCATCGAGGGACTGCGCTAAGGCGAACAGGCCCAGAAGGACCGCCAGCACCAGGCCAATCCGACTGCTGAGCCGCTTCAGCAAAAGATAGTCGATCCGGCTCATGCCATCCTCCGGATCGACACGGGACGGAAGGCCCTCAGCCGCCACGCCAGCGCCAAGACCGCGATGACGAGCAGCAAGAGCCCGCCTGTGATCCGCGCGGCCGGCCCCGGCATCGGCGCCCAGGCGGTGAGGCCTCGCTCGGCAAAGGCGACGCCCAGGACGACCAGCTCGATCGGAATCTCGATCCGCCGCCGCGCGCCGCTTGGAAATCCCGCCAGCCCCGCGACCAACAGGCACATGGCCGCAACCCGCAGCGCTTCGACCGAGCGGCGGATGAGCACCGTCTGGACCTCTTTGCTCCAGCCCCTGCCGGCAATGAGGTCGATGGAAGTGGTTTCCGCGATGGTGTCGACATCGACCTTCTCATTGGTCAGCTGGTCGAGCACCAGATCGTAGCGATCGAAGGAGAACTCGCCATAGTCCTTTGCACTGGTCTGGAACTGCACCACCCCGTCATGCAGCTGCAGCACATAGCCGCGCTCGTCCTGGCCGATAAAGGCGGTATCGGCGAGGTAGCTGCGGCGCGAGGCGGGGTCGCGGTTGTCGTCGGCGAAGAAATTGCTGACCGAACCGTCATAGGCGCGGCTGCCGATCGAAACGGTGACGCCGCCGACCAGATTGATGAATTTGTGCGGCACCAGAGAGCGGCCGACAATGTCGGCGGCGATCGAGGCCGACCAGCGGCTGGCGGTGCGCTGGCTCAGTGGCTCGACGATATGGGCGATCAAGAGCAGCGCCACCACGCCGAAGCCGATATAGGCGACGATAGCGCGGAGCAGCCCCGCCAGCAGCCGGCTCGAATGGATGATCGCCAATTCGCTCGAGCCCTGCATGTTGCGCAGCGCCCGGCCGAGCCCGATGCCGAGGCAAATATAGAGAAAGACGATGCCGACGCTGGGAATGCCAAGCAGCGCCTGGCCCATCAGCGTCAGCAGACCCTGTCCGCGCGCCGCGATGGAATCGAACAGGCGCAGCAACTGAATCAGGAACAAAAGCGATGTGACGACGGCGAACAGGGCCATCGCCTCGAGCGAAAATAGCTTGAGCAAATAGCGTGTTAGGCGGGACATCTGCCGCCTGGCCTGAGCTCAGAAATCACCCATTCCCCGCTTGCCTTCCCCGCCGGCGAGTCTGCTGTGCTTCGCCCACGAGCGCAACCCGCGGCGGGCGTTCCTGGCTCTCTGTTGCGGGATTGACGCGCCCGGCAAAGCCTGTTGCCAGTGGCCGTCAATCGCCGTCACTTGCCCTTCCGGACCCAAGATGAGCCCCCTTATTTCGATCAGCGCCACGCCGCTGCCGCCCGGCCCAACCGGCATTCTCGTGATCTATGCGCAGGAAGAGACCCCGCCGCGAGGCGTTGCGGGGGAGATCTGGGAAAAAACCGGGCTGGATTTTGCCCGGCTGGCGAGCGCTGCCGGGTTCAAGGGCAAACAGGGCCAAGTGCTCGATATCGTCGCGCCCGAAGGCCTTGAGGCCGACCGGCTACTGGTCTTGGGCGCCGGCCGGATGGACCCCGCCAAGCCCGCTTCGGCCACCGCCTGGTCGGATCGCGGCGGCTCGCTCGCCGCCAAACTGATCGCCGTCAAGGCCGAGCAGGTGGCGGTGGTGCTCGATGGCCATGAGTGCATGCCGGCCGCCATTGCCGAACTGGCCGCCGGCCTGAAGCTCAGGCACTACCGCTTCGACGGCTATAAGAGCCGCAAGGACGAGGACGGGCCGGAAAAGACCCTCGGCGTCACGCTCTGCGTCATGGATGTGAAGGCGACAAATGCCGCCATCGCCAGCCGCATGGCCGTGGCCGACGGCACCATCCTCGCCCGCGACCTCGTCAACGAGCCGCCCAATGTGCTGGGCACCGAGGAGTTCGCCGCGCGGGCGAGCGAACTCGCCAGGCTCGGCATCGTCATCGAGGTGCTCGGCGAGGCGCAATTGCGCGAGCGCGGCATGCGTGCGCTCCTCGCGGTGGCGCAGGGTTCGGCCCGCCCGCCGCGCCTCGTGATCATGCAGTGGCAGGGCGGCGACGGCCCGCCGCTCGCTTTTGTCGGCAAGGGCGTGGTGTTCGACACCGGCGGCATCTCGATCAAGCCCGGCGCCGGTATGGAAGACATGAAGGGCGACATGGGCGGCGCCGCGGCGGTGACCGGCCTCATGCAGGCGCTGGCGACGCGCAAAGCGAAAATCCATGCGGTGGGCGTGATCGGCCTCGTCGAGAACATGCCGAGCGGCAATGCCTACCGGCCCGGCGATATCCTGCGCGCCATGTCGGGCACGACGATCGAAGTGGTGAATACCGACGCCGAGGGCCGGCT
>JBDSEK010000018.1:0-17143 GCA_039920085.1 Devosia sp.
CGATCTGCGGCTTGCTTCGCATCTGATGTATCCCAAGGTGTTTGCCGATTTCCTCAAGACGCAGGATCGCTACGGGCCGACGGCGGTGCTGCCAACGCCGGTGTATTTTTATGGCCTCAGCCAGGGCCAGGAGATTTTCGTCGAGATCGAGCGCGGCAAGACGATGGTGATCAACTATCTCGGCCGCGCCGAGACCAATGAAAAGGGCCAGGTCCGCGTCTTCTTCGATCTCAATGGCCAACCACGCACCATCACCGTGCCCGACCGGTTGAAGGTCGGCGAGGTCCAGGTCCGTGCAAAGGCGGCGCTGGGCGACGCGAGGCAGGTTGGCGCGCCGATGCCCGGCGTGATTTCCGGGTTGCAGGTGAAGGCCGGCGACAAGGTCAGCGCTGGAGACGTGCTGCTGTCGATCGAGGCAATGAAAATGGAGACTGCGATCCACGCCGAGGCTGATGGGGTGATTGCCGAGGTGACGGTGAAGCCGGGCGACCAGATCGACGCCAAGGATTTGCTGGTCCGGTTCGAGTAGCCGCCATCGTCGAGCCGTAGGGTCGACCGGGTGCGGCGCCGGGACTAGCTTCACGCCACGCCAAAGAAGCGCCGCGCTAGAGCCGCCGCGCCGTGCCGTCGATCACCGGGCCTTGCCGATTGCCGCTGGCTCTCGCTTCCGCCCGTTGCGGGATCAGGCCGACCAGCCAACTGACCAGCAGCGGGATGACGACGATGTCGTCGAGCCAGCCGAGGATTGGGATCACGTCGGGGATAAAGTCGATGGGGCTGATGAGATAGAGCGGCACGAGCAGCATCAGCGCCTTCAGGTACAGAGGCGTCCCGGGCGCGAGGAATGCGCCCCAAAGAAGTATCAGCTCTTTGCGGAATTGCAGCAAACGGCCCATTGGCACACCTCCTCAACCTTGCTCGCTGGGATTTGGGGTGACCGGACGCCCGGTTCAAGGGGGCGCTAGGTGAGCCCGCCCTTGTCCTTGAGCAATTTGACGATGGCCATGGCGTGGCCGTGGCCAAGCTTGTAGTCGGTCTTCAGCCAATCGGTGATCTGGGTCGCCTTAGTCCCGGGTTTGGTCAAGCCTTTGACTTTGGCGAGTTTGATGAACTGTTCCGCCGAAACGCCGGTCTGTTTCTCGATAGTGTCGAGATAGGCCTGAAAGGTCATCGGTCCCTCCATTTTTGCGGCAGTTGGCGTCATTGCGCCTTCATGCGCAAGGGCTTATCTCTCCGGCAAATGAGCACGTTGGATCGCAAGCATACGATTGGCGTTGATGTCGGCGGCGTTCGCGTGGGCGGCGGCGCGCCGATTGTGGTGCAATCGATGACCAACACCGACACGGCCGATATCGAGGCGACGGTGAAGCAGGTCGGCCAGCTGTGGCGGGCCGGGTCGGAACTGGTGCGGATCACGGTCGACCGCGACGAGAGCGCCGCCGCGGTTCCGCATATCCGCGACCGATTGCGGGCCCGCGGTATCACCGTGCCGCTGATCGGGGACTTCCACTATATCGGCCACAAGCTTTTGACCGAGCATCCGGCCTGCGCCGAGGCGCTCGACAAATACCGGATCAATCCGGGCAATGTAGGCTTCCGGGCGAAGCGGGATTTGCAGTTTTCGACGCTGATCGAGCTGGCGCTGCGCTATGGCAAGCCGGTCCGGATCGGGGTCAATTGGGGCTCGCTCGACGAGGAACTGCTCACCAAGCTCATGGATGAGAACGCCGTTTCAGCTGCGCCGGTGTCCGCCGCAGCGGTGCAGCGCGAGGCGATCATCCAGTCGGCGCTGCTCTCGGCGCAGCGGGCCGAGGAGATCGGGCTCGGTGCCGACCGGATCATCCTTTCCACCAAAGTGTCGGATGTTCAGAATCTCATCGCCGTCTATCAGGAACTGAGCGCCCGTTGTGACTACGCGCTGCATCTGGGACTGACCGAAGCCGGCATGGGCTCAAAGGGTATCGTCGCCTCCTCGGCGGCGATGGGCATCCTGCTGCAGCAGGGCATCGGCGACACGATCCGCGTGTCGCTGACGCCCGAGCCCGATGGCGACAGGACGCAGGAAGTGCGCGTGGCGCAGGAGCTGCTGCAGACCATGGGTTTCCGGCAGTTCCTGCCGGTTGTCGCGGCCTGTCCCGGCTGCGGGCGGACGACGAGCCAGACCTTCCAGGTGCTGGCCAAAGAAATCCAGGATCACCTTTCGAACTCGATGCCGGACTGGAAGGAACGCTACCCGGGCGTCGAAGCGCTGTCGGTCGCGGTGATGGGCTGCATCGTCAATGGGCCGGGCGAGAGCAAGCACGCCGATATCGGCATTTCCCTGCCAGGCACGGGCGAGACGCCGGCGGCACCGGTGTTCATTGAAGGCAAGAAAGTCGCGACACTGCGCGGCGCCGATGTCGCGGATCAGTTCAAGATGATGGTGGCGAACTATATCGAGCAGCGTTTTGGCGGCGGGCAGAAGAGCGCGGCGGAGTAGCTTAGGCCGGCACGTCGCAAGCGTCAGCCCAGCGGCCGCCGCACAATTCAAGCAATCGCGACACGGGCAGCCGTACGCTTGCGTGCGTGCTCCCGCCCGCGGGGATAACCTCGTCGTAGATCTTGAGCGACACATCGCAATAGATCGTGAGCGCCGCGGGCAGGCCGAAAGGGCAGACGCCGCCGACGGCGTGGCTGGTCAGCCGTAAAACATCCTCGGGGCCGAGCATGCGCGGCCGGCCGCCGAACGCGGCCTTTGCCTTTGGGTTGGAGAGGCGGGCATTGCCGCGCGTCACAAGCAGGAATTCGCGGTCGTCGACGCGGATGGCTAAGGTCTTCGCGATCTGGCCAGGGGCGACGCCATGGGTCGCTGCGGCGAGATCGACGGTGGCGGTCGAACTCTCGGTGACCATGACTTGCAAATCGGGAGCGCGGAGGGCGAGGTCGGCGCGGACGGTTTCAACGCTCAAGGTCAGCTTTCCCGGGTCGCAACATAGCGCGCGGCGGCGCGTAAGATATCGGCTTCCGGTCCGAACGGCGTCAGCGCGGTGATGGCATCGTGGACGACGTCGCCCAGATGGCGGCGGGCGGCGTCGGCGCCGAGGCGTGCGACGAGCGTCTGCTTGTTGAGGCTCTGATCCTTGGCGGTGGCTTTGCCCAGTGTCTGCGGCGAGGCGCTGACATCGAGCAGATCGTCGGCGAGCTGGAAGGCGCGGCCGGTGGCCTCGGCAAAAGCGGTGAGGTGGCCGATGGCGTCATTGTCCGCGCCGGCGAGTATGGCGCCCATGCGGACCGCGGCGCGGATCAGCGCGCCAGTCTTCATGGCCTGCATGCGGGCGATGGCGGTCTCGTCGAGCGGGGTGGTTTCTCCGGCGATGTCACGGGCCTGGCCGCCGACCATGCCGCCGGCGCCCGCGGCAGTGGCGAGTTCGGTGATGAGGCGCAGGCGGATTGCAGGATCGGGATGCCCGTGCTCGGCGAGGTGACCGAAGGCGAGGGTGAGCAGGGCATCGCCGGCGAGGATGGCGCTTGCCTCGTCATAGGCCTTGTGGACGGTCGGCCGACCCCGGCGCAGATCGTCATCGTCCATGGCGGGGAGATCGTCATGGATCAGCGAGTAGCAGTGGATCAGCTCGACAGTTGCGGCGGCGGGGAGGGTGAGTTCGGGCGCAGCGCCGAGCATTTTGGCGGTTTCCCGCAAGAGGAACGGCCGGAGACGCTTGCCGCCATTGAGGCTGCCATGGCGCATGGCGGCGATGAGCCGATCCGGGGGCTTGCCCGGGCCGGTCAGCGGGCGCGGCTGCAGCAGCACATCGAGGGCGGCCTCGATATCGCGGGCGTTCTGTTGCAAAAGCTGGTCGAAACTGGCCACATTGGGCCCTTACACCAGGTGTCATCCCCGCGAAAGCGGGGACCCAGCCTACCGCTGGCACAAACTTCGAAATGGGTCCCCGCTTTCGCGGGGATGACACCGGGGTTGTGGCGCGCCTACGCCAGGTCGCGGGCCGTCGTAAAGCCCTTCCCAAATCCGGCTTTCTCCACTATAGACCCCGCAAATCCCGGCAGACCCTGTCTGTTGCCGCCGAGCGCCTCGGCGAAAAACCATGAATACGGAGAGTTCCGATGGCCGTTCCGAAACGCAAGACCTCGCCGATGAAGCGCGGGTTCCGCCGCTCCGCCGATGCGCTTGCCGCCCCGGCTTATGTCGAGGACAAGGATTCGGGCGAGCTGCGCCGTCCGCACCATGTCGACCTCAAATCCGGCATGTATCGCGGCCGGCAGATCCTCAAGCCGAAGACGAGCTGATACACGTCCCAGCCTTTCGCCGACTTGAAAGTTTTCGCGGTCAGCCTCACAAGGGCTGGCCGTTTTGCTATGGCGGGGTGAGGAATGGCGAAGACGCGCACGGAAACCGACTCGATGGGGGCCATCGAGGTACCGGCCAACCGCTACTACGGCGCGCAAACGGCTCGCTCGCTGATGAACTTCGAGATCGGCGAGCAGAAGATGCCGACCGAAATCATCCGCGCGTTTGGCATCCTCAAGAAGGCGGCGGCGAACGCCAATTTCAAGCTCAAGCTGATCAGCAAGGAGAAGCGCGATCTCATCGTCGCGGCCGCCGAGGAGGTGATCGCTGGTACGCTCGCCGATCATTTCCCGCTGGTGGTGTGGCAGACCGGCTCGGGCACGCAGTCCAACATGAACGTCAATGAGGTCATCTCCAACCGCGCCATCGAAATGGCGGGCGGGGTGATGGGATCGAAGAACCCGATCCATCCCAATGACGACGTCAATATGAGCCAGTCGAGCAACGACACTTACCCGACGGCGATGCATATCGCTGCGGTCGAAGCGATCGACAATTATCTGCTGCCACGGTTGAAGCCGCTGCGCGACACGCTGGCCAAGAAGTCGAAATCCTTCATGACGCTGGTCAAGATCGGTCGCACGCATCTGCAGGATGCAACGCCGCTGACGCTCGGCCAGGAGATGAGCGGCTGGGTGGCGCAGATTGACCTTGCCATCAGTGCCATCAAGGCGACGCGCGCGCAGCTTTACGAGCTGGCGCTGGGCGGTACGGCCGTCGGGACGGGGCTCAATGCGCATCCCAAATATGCCGAGACCGTGGCGGCCGAGATCGCAAGGCTCACCAAGCAGCCCTTCGTCACCGCGCCGAACAAATATGCGGTGATGGCGGGACATGACGCGTTTGTCGGGACCTCCGGGGCGCTGAAGCAGCTCGCCGTGGCGCTGATGAAAATCGCCAATGACGTGCGCTGGCTGGCCTCCGGTCCGCGTTCGGGTCTGGGCGAGATCACCATCCCCGAAAACGAGCCGGGAAGTTCGATCATGCCGGGCAAGGTGAACCCGACGCAGTCGGAAGCGATGACGATGGTCGCCGTGCAGGTGATGGGGAACGACACCGCGATCGGCATTGCGGCGAGCCAGGGCAATTTCGAGCTCAATGTGTTCAAGCCGGTGATCGCATATAATTTCCTGCAATCGGTGCGGCTGCTGGCGGATGCGGCCAAAAGCTTCAACGATCATTGCGCGGTGGGGATCGAGCCCGATCGGGCGCGGATCAAGCAGCTGGTTGACCAGTCGCTGATGCTGGTGACGGCGCTCAACCGCAAGATCGGCTACGACAACGCCGCCAAAATCGCCAAGACTGCGCACAAGAACGGCACGACGCTGCGCGCCGAGGCGATCAAGCTCGGGCTGCTCACCGGGGCGGAGTTCGATGCTGAGGTGAAGCCAGAGAACATGGTGGGTAATCTCAAGGTCTAGGGCTGGCGCCAGGCCGCTGGCTTTGCCATTGTCCGGCCGAGCATAACCCGGGAGGCCCCGATGACCGACAATACCGTGTTCATTCCGCCGGAGGGCACGCGTGTCGTGCGGCGGGGCGGCGCGTTCATTCCGCCGCTGCTGATCATCCCGTTCCTGATCTATAACGCCATCGCCTTCACGCTCTATGGCGGGCAGCCGGGCGGCTGGGGCACGCAATTGTTCACCGTGCCGATGGTCTCGGGCGTGCAATGGTCGCTGACATCGGGCGATGTGCTCTTGGTGGTGGGTCTGGTGTGCCTGTTTTTCGAGGTGCTCAAATCTACCAATACCGGGCGCAATTCAGTCATCGAGCACATGCTGTCGACGGCGCTGTTCGTGGTGTTCCTGATCGAGTTCCTGCTGTCGGGCGCCGCGGCGAGCTCGGTGTTCTTCCTCTTGATGGTGATGGCCATCGTCGATGTGGTGGCAGGTTTCACCATTTCGATCACGGGCGCCGGGCGTGACGTAACGATGGCGGGCTAGGCGCTTTCGTCGCCGCGCGTTCGAGCCGGAAGACCGGAAGGCCACTTTTCCTGAACGCGCTTGCGTCAGGTCTCGAGGTTCATCCGGTATCCGGGCGGTAGGCGCCGCTCGGCGATACGGCCGCCGGCATCGTAGACTTCGAGGACATGGGCGAGGGTCGCCTGGCGGCGGGCGCGCTGCGGCGCCATGTGGTGACGCTCGGCAATCAACTGGCTGAGGAATCCGATACGAGGCGCCGCACGAGCCAAACGGACACGCGCGCCAGCGTTTAGCGTCATCAGTGATCCGTCATTCTGTCGGTTGACCTTGGGCATGGCGCTTTCTGCGTTCCAGGACCTTAACTCGTGAGCGAGGCATAGGTTCGCAAGGTTTGGGCCGATTGCAGCGCCCGATCGCAATGAAAGGTTAACCGTTAAGGGCCGCGATCAGAGTGCAAGCCGCATGACATGGCGGCGGGAGCCGGCGGTGCCGGCGGCTTTGAAGCCCAGCCGCTGGAAGGCCGGAACAAAGCCCATGAAGCGATAGCTGGGGGAATCCGGGCTGACCGGATAGGCCTCGAGGACGGTGGCACCCCGCTTTTTGGCATAGGCGGCGGCCGCCTCGATCAGTTCCTGGCTCAGCCCGTCCTTTCGCAGCTGCCGCTTCACATACATGCAGGCAAGCGACCGGATCCGCTCTGCCGGTTGAGCTTCCGGTCCACCCAGTTCCCCGCGATAGGTGTCGCGCGGCGCGATCGACACCCAGGCCACAGGCTCGCCTTCGAGATAGCCGACAAGGCCGACCGTCGTGCCCGACTTCACCCGTTGGTGCATGAACGGCTTCCGTTTGGGTCCGGGCGCTTTCAACTCGTCGCCGGTGGCGCGCCAAGTCATACACCAGCAATACTTTGGGCCGCCGGGCGCGCTGAACAGAGCCTCAAAATCGGCCCAGCGGGCAGGGGTCACCGGCTTGAAACTCAGCCGGCTGGGCATTTCAGTTGAAATTGTCCTTGGCGCTGCGGAGGGCCGCGAAGACCGCACTTGGATCGACGTCGGGATTAAGACCCATGGCCTCTGCCATTTCCGGCGCATCGGCGCGGAGGAATGGATTGGTCCGCTTTTCCATGCCCATGCTGACCGGGATCGTGAACGCGTCGGCCTGCAAGAGCCGCTGCACGCCGGCATAGCGCAAATTGAGCGCGGCGTTGCGCGGCTCGAGGCTGAGCGCGAAGCGGCCATTGGCTTCAGTATATTCGTGGCCGCAATACATCAGCGTTTCGTCCGGCAGCGCGCGGAGGGCCTTCAGCCCTTCCCACATCGGGCCGGGCTTCCCTTCGAGCATGCGACCGCAGCCCATCGAAAAGAGTGCGTCGCCGACAAAGACCTGGCGGTCGGAGCGGTTATAGTAGGCGACATGACCATTGGTATGGCCCGGCGTGGCCATCACGCTGAAAACGGTGGAGCCCAAAGAGACGGGGTCGCCGCCTTGGACCAGAACATCGAGCCCGAGGATTTTTTCGGCTTCGGCGCGCGGGCCGGTCACGGTAACATTGTAGTCGGCCTTGAGAATGGGCAGGCCTTCGACGTGGTCGCGATGGTGATGGGTGATGATTATATCAGTGAGGACCCAGCCGCGGCGGTTGAGGGCCGCGGCGATGGCCTTGGCATCGGGCGCGTCGATTGCCGCAGTGCGGCGGCTCTGTATATCGTGGACGAGGTAGCCGTAATTGTCGGTTCGGCACAGGAAGATGTCGATGAGAACGCTCAACTGTCCAGGCCCCAAGCCGCTGCAATTGGCGGTCTTTCTAGCGCGGCGCGGGGCGTGAAGCCATGACTCCCGACGTCCGCCGGCTGATCGATTTCTACAAATCGCCGCTCGGCAACATCGCGCGGGCGTTGCTGCGGGGCGTGATCGTGGGATTTGCGGGCAATATTGCCGGTCTCAGGGTCCTGGGGGTCGGTTTTGCCTCACCGTATCTGCGCTTTGCGCTCGAAAGGGCCGAGCGGGTTCTCGCCTTCATGCCCGCCCGGCAAGGCTCCTCGGCCTGGCCGCGGGAGGGGCCGTCGCATACGGTCTTGTGCGATCCACTGGAAATGCCGCTGACCGACAGCGCGGTGGATCTGATCATCGCCGTCCATGCCTTCGAGCACATCACCGACGCCGAGGAATTGATGCGCGAGCTCTGGAGGGTCGCTGCGCCCAATGCGCGGCTGATCGTCGTGGTGCCGCGCCGACGCGGCATCTGGGCGGCGACGGACCACACCCCGTTCGGGGACGGCAATCCGTTCAGTCGCACTCAGCTCGACCGGTTGCTGCGGGCCCATAGTTTCGTGCCCGTGGCGTGGCGAGAGGCACTCTATCTGCCGCCGTCCAACAGCCGGTTACTGCTCAAGGCAGCGCGCTTTTTCGAGCGGTTCCTCAGGCTGTTCGGCCCAGCTTTTGCTGGAGTCATCGTGGTTTCGGCGAAAAAGGAGCTGTTCCCGGCGGTGCCCCGCCGTAAGCGGCTTGAGCGGCTTGTCCGCATCCCATCGCTGGCGCCACAGGCGGCGATGGAGTTGCCCGAAGAGCGCTAACCGCGGCGCGAGGCTTTCCTTTTGCCTTTGGAAGACCGGTTCACTATGGTCCGGCGCGCTTTCAACCCAGCCCAAAACCATGTCCGACCGTCCCGTCCCGCAGCCCGGAATTCTCAATATTGCGCCCTATGTCCCGGGCAAATCGCACGCGGCGCCCGGCATGAGCGCGGTGAAGCTTTCCGCCAATGAATCGCCGCTCGGCGCGAGCCCCGCGGCGATAGCGGCGCTGCGCGAAGCCGACGCTCACCCGGAGATTTACCCTGAGGGCACGTCGCGTGTGCTGCGCGAGGCGCTGGGTGAAGTGTATGGGCTCGATCCGGCGCGGATCGTCTGCGGCAACGGTTCGGACGATCTGCTGCATCTTCTGGCGCAATGCTATCTCGGTGTCGGCGACCAGGCGGTGATGAGCCGGCATGGATTTTCGATCTATCCGATCGTCGCGATGGGCGCTTCCGCCGAGATGGTGATGGCGGCCGAAACCGGCGGCTATGTCGCCGATGTCGACGCGATGCTGGCGGCAGTGACGGCGCGGACCAAGATGGTCTTTCTCGCCAATCCGAACAACCCGACGGGCACCTATCTGGGGGCGTCCGAGCTCGGGCGGCTGCATGCCGGCCTCAGGTCGGACATTCTGTTCGTCCTCGACAGCGCCTATGCCGAATATGTGACGGCGGAGGACTACAAAGCGGGCGTCGAGCTGGTCGATAGCGCCGAGAACGTCGTCATGGTCCGGACCTTCTCAAAGATGGGGCTCGCCGCCTCGCGCATCGGCTGGATGTACGGCCCCGCCCATATCGTGGATGTGGTCAGTCGCATTCGCGGGCCGTTCAACGTCAACCGCCCGGCGCAATTCGCTGGGGCGGCAGCGGCGCGCGACAAGACGTTCACGGAGCGGCTGCGGGCCTACAACGCCGAGTGGCGCCAGTGGCTGACGCAGGCCCTCAACTCCAACTCGATCCGGATCGTGCCGAGCCAAGGCAATTTTGTGCTGGCGCTGTTTGCCGACAGCAGCACGGCGGCGGCAGCGTTCGAAGCGCTATTGGCTGAGGGCTTGATCGTGCGCGAGATGCATGTCTATGGCATCGACAATGGATTGCGGATTTCGATCGGACCGGAAGCGGCGCTGCGCCGGCTGGTCGATGTACTGAAGCGCTTCGGCGCTCCGGGGGCTTAGAGCGATGTTTCAGAAACTCACACTGATCGGTATCGGCCTTATCGGCTCATCGATCGCGCGCGCCGCCCGTCTCAAGGGACTGGCCAAGACCATCGCCATCACTACCCGCAAGGCGGAAACGCTGGAGGAGGCGCGCGGCCTGGGTCTGGGCGATATCTACACGCTCGATGCCGCAGAGGCCGTGCGTGATGCGGATCTCGTGATCCTCTGTACGCCGATTGGCGCTTATGAGGGGGTGATGAAGACGATGGCCGGGGCGCTCAGCCCCGGCGCGATCCTCACCGATGTCGGCTCGGTCAAGCAGCATGTCATCAAAGCGGTATTGCCGCATTTGCCCCAGGGCGTGCATTTCATCCCCGGCCATCCCCTGGCGGGGACCGAGCATTCGGGCCCGGCCTCGGGCTTTCCCGAGCTGTTCCAGAACCGCTGGGTGGTGTTGACGCCCCTGGGCGACGCGGACGCGCAGGCGGTGAAAAGGCTCACCGATTTCTGGGTGGCACTCGGGTCCAATGTCGAGACGATGGATGCCAGCCATCACGATATGGTGCTGGCGATCACCAGCCATGTGCCGCATCTGGTGGCCTACAACATCGTGGGCACGGTGGCGGATCTGGAAGCGGCGACCCAATCGGAAGTGATCAAGTTCTCTGCCTCCGGCTTTCGCGATTTCACCCGCATCGCGGCCAGCGATCCGGTGATGTGGCGCGATGTGTTCCTCACCAATCGCGAGGCCGTCCTCGAAATGCTCGGCCGGTTCCTCGAAGATCTCAGCGCGCTGCAACGAATGGTGCGTGTGGGCGACGGGGACGGCATGGAAGCGCTGTTTACCCGCACCCGTAAGATCCGTCGTTCGATCATCACCGCTGGGCAGGAAACGGCGGCGCCGGATTTCGGCCGTCCGCATGGCGCGGGGAAGACTGTGAGCGGCCCGTCGGGAATGGCAGAGGTGACCGGGGCGCCGGCGCTCCTTATCGACGTCAATGTCGAGGCGCCGCATCCGGTGCGGGAACATGGCGGCGGCGACGACGCTTAGCTTCGGAGATTTTTCAGCGCGTCGATGACCCGGATGCCATCGGGCGTATTCCATTCGGCCGGCCCTTGCAGCACGCCGATCTCGCAGCCGTTCTTGTCGAGCAGCAATGACGTGGGCAGGCCCAGCGCCACGGCGTCGGTTTGCAGTTTCTTGAACGCCTCGAAGCTTGGGTCGGCGTAGAGCGGCAGATTGGGCCAATTGCCCTCGGCGAGGAATTTCTTTGCCTTCTCCAGGCCCCCGGTGCCGATATCGAGGTTGATTGGCAGGACGGCGAAATCGGCGTCGTTCTCCTCGGCCGCCAGGGCGTCGAGCGCCGGCATCTCGGCCCTGCAGGGAATGCACCAACTGGCCCAGAAATTGACGAGCAGGGTCTTACCCGCTAAATCCTTGAGGGTCAGAGGCTTGCCCAAAGCATCGCTGAACGACATCGCCTGGTGGTTGCGACCAGTGCCGGTGCCGTTGAGCGCGGCCAACTGGCCAGTGGCGGCGGCGTCGATGACCTGAGCGGCAAGGGGTTGCGGCAGGCAGTCGGCGGCCCTGAGTCCCCCGGCATTGCTCACCCAAAGGGTAATGGCTATAGCTACCGCCGCGCTCAGGATGGCCGCGTAAGCGGCGCGGCGCGGGCTCAATCTGGGGCGCGCGGGCGGAGTTTCGGCCATCAGGACTCCAAGGATTTTGCGATGAGTAACCGCATGTGGGGCGGCCGGTTCGCTTCCGGACCCGATGCCGTCATGGAAGAGATCAACGCCTCGATCGGCTTTGATCACCGGCTCTATAAGCAGGACATTGCCGGGTCAATCGCGCACGCCCAGATGCTGGCCGAGGCCGGGATCCTGACAGCCGCCGACCGGGACCAAATCGTCTCCGGTCTACAAGCGGTGCTGGGCGAAATCGAATCGCATAAGTTCAATTTTTCGCGCGCGCTCGAAGACATCCACATGAATGTGGAATCGCGTTTGAAGGAGCTGATCGGCGAGGCGGCCGGGCGGCTTCACACGGCGCGCTCGCGCAACGACCAGGTGGCGACCGATTTCCGGCTCTATGTACGCGACGCCATCGATACGCTCAGCGGGCAGATCGAGACGCTGCAGTTGGCGCTGGTCGATCGGGCCGAACAGGAGGCCGAGACGATCATGCCCGGCTTCACCCATCTGCAATCGGCGCAGCCGGTGACGCTTGGCCATCATCTCTTGGCCTATGTCGAGATGCTGGGGAGGGATAGCGGCCGGCTGGCCGATGCGCGGAAGCGGCTCAATGAGAGCCCGCTCGGTGCCGCCGCGCTGGCCGGCACACCCTATCCGATCGACCGCGAAATGACGGCCAAGGCGCTGGGGTTCGAGCGGCCGATGGCCAATTCGCTCGATGCCGTGAGCGACCGGGATTTCATTCTCGAAACGCTCAGCGCGGCGAGCATTGCGGCGATGCATCTCAGCCGCTTTGCCGAAGAGCTGGTGATCTGGAGTTCGGCGCAGTTTGCCTTCATCCGGCTCAGCGACAAATTCACCACTGGCTCGTCAATCATGCCGCAGAAGCGCAACCCGGACGCGGCGGAGCTGGTGCGGGCCAAGGTCGGCCGGATCATCGGAGCGCTCGCATCGCTGCTGGTGGTGATGAAGGGGCTGCCGCTCGCCTATTCCAAGGACATGCAGGAAGACAAGGAAGTGGCCTTCGATGCGCTCGATGCGCTGTCGCTGAGCCTCGCCGCCATGACCGGCATGGTCGGGGACCTTTCCGTCAATCGCGAGCGGATGCGCGCCGCGGCTTCAGCGGGCTTTTCGACCGCCACCGATATTGCCGACTGGCTCGTCCAGAAGGCCAATATTCCGTTCCGCGAAGCGCATCACGTCACCGGGCAGATCGTGGCGCTGGCGGAACAAAAGAATGTGCCGCTCGACGGGCTGACGATCGAGGACTTCAAGCAGGTAGACCAGCGGATCGACAGCCGCATCCACAAGGTGCTGAGCGTCGAAGCGTCGGTGCGGGCGCGCAAATCCTTTGGCGGCACGGCACCGGACAATGTGCTGGCGCAGGCGGCCCGGTGGAAATCGGCGCTGACCGGGCACGAGGTCAAGCCGCGCGCCGCGAGGGTATCGCTGGGCGGTGGGCATGGCGACGGCGGGACCGACTGAGATGGTCCATCATTTCGCCTATCGTGACGGCGCGCTGTTCGCCGAAGATGTCGACGTCGGCCTTCTGGCCGACGAAGTCGGAACGCCGTTCTATGTGTATTCCGCCGCAACGCTGCGCCGGCATGTGCGCGTGATGACCGAGGCCTTTGCCGGCGTGCCGACGCTGATCGCCTATGCGATGAAGGCCAATTCCAACCAGGCTGTGCTGAAACTGCTCGCCGCGGAAGGCGCCGGGGCCGACGTGGTGTCGGGGGGCGAGCTGGAGCGGGCGATCGCCGCCGGGATCGCGCCGGACAAAATCGTGTTCTCCGGCGTCGGCAAGAGCGTCGCCGAGATGCGGCGCGGATTGGACCTCGGGATCAAGTGCTTCAATCTCGAAAGCGAACCGGAGCTTGAGCGGCTAAGTGAAATCGCGACCGCCATGGGCCGGGTGGCGCCGGTTTCGGTGCGGATCAACCCGGACGTCGACGCGCGTACCCACGCCAAGATTTCGACGGGCAAGAAGGGCGACAAGTTCGGCATTCCATACGCGCGGGCGCGCGAGGTCTATCAGCGGATCGCAGCACTTCCGGGGGTCGAGGCCGTCGGCGTCGATATGCACATCGGCAGCCAGATCACCGACATGCGGCCCTTCGACGATGCCTACAGGCTTATGGCGGAGTTGGTACGCGATTTGCGCGCCGATGGGCACAAGATCCGGCATGTTGATGCCGGCGGCGGGCTCGGCATTCCCTACGATCAGAACGAGGCGACCCCGCCGGAGCCGCTGGCCTACGCGGCGATCGTCACAAGGCATCTGGCCGGGCTCGGGGTGGAGCTGGTGCTCGAGCCGGGGCGGCTGATCGTCGGCAATGCCGGGATGCTGGTGACGCGGGTCGAATATGTGAAGGAGGGCGAGAAGAGCTTCGTCATCGTCGATGCGGCGATGAACGATCTGATCCGCCCGACGCTTTACGAGGCGCATCACGATATCCAGCCGATCCGACACTCAAACTTGCCGCCGATCACCGCCGATGTGGTGGGCCCAGTCTGCGAGAGTGGCGACTATCTGGCGCTGGGACGGAAGCTGCCTGGGGTGAAGGAAGGCGATTTGCTGGCGGTGATGAGCGCCGGCGCCTATGGCGCCGTGATGGCTTCGACCTACAATTCCCGGCCGCTGGTGCCGGAAGTGCTGGTCGATGGGGCGCGCTGGCACGTGATCCGGCCGCGCAAGTCCGTCGCGGAGCTGATTGGGCTCGATTCAGTGCCGGACTGGCTTTAGGGGGCGCCCGCTGCTGACAAGGGCTGTCAGGGTAGGGCAGTATCTAAAGAGCCATGCCGCTCCAGCGCCTCAGCAACCGCCAACTCAACCGTGCCACACTGGCGCGGCAAATGTTGCTCGAGCGCTCGGCTATGCGGCCTGCCGAAGCGGCTGCGTTCCTCGGTGGGCTGCAGGCGCAACAAAGTAACGATCCCTACATTGCGCTCTGGAGCCGGCTCGATGGCTTCACGCATGAGGCGCTGACCAGACTGATCGTCGACCGGGTGCTGGTGAGGGCGACGTCGATGCGCGGTACCCTGCACCTCCATACGGCGGATGATCTCATAGGCTTCCGCGCTCTGGTGCAGTCGTTCCTTGAGGCGGGCTGGAAGAGCAATTTCCTGAAGCGCTTTGGGAACGAGGACAAGGCCAAGGTTCGCAAGGCGGGGGTGAAGCTGCTTGATAAGGGGCCGATGACGGCAGGGGCGCTGGGCAAGGCGCTCAAGGAGAAGTTCCCGAGCGCCGAGGCCCTTGCGCTTGCGGTGATGTTGCAGATGAGTGAAACGTTGATCCAGATTCCGCCGACACGGATCTGGGGCAATGGTAATGCGCCGCTCCTGACGCGGATCGAGAACTGGCTGCCGCCGCCCTACAAGCGGCCGCTGAGCCGGATCGATCTGGTGCGGCGCTATCTCAGGGCGTTTGGCCCTGCCAGCATCAACGACATGCAAATTTGGTGCCGCCTGACCAAGCTCGGATCGGAATTCGATGCCCTGGGCGATGAGCTCGTGCGCTTTGAGGATGCGGACGGGCGTGTGCTCTACGATTTCCCGGATGCGCCGCGGCCCGATCCGGATATTCCTGCGCCGGTGCGTTTCCTGCCGCTCTACGACAATGTCTATCTAGGCTACGACAATCGCCGGCGAATGCTGGTTGATGCCGATCTCAAGCGGATCAATCTGTTCGCAGATTTCAAGCCAGCGGTGCTGGTCGACGGCGTGATTGCCGCAGGGTGGGTGGTGTCAGTCAAGAAGAACGCAGCGCTGCTAGAGATTGAGCCCTATCACAGACTGAGCAAGGCGCAGGTCCGTGAGGTGGAAACGGAGGGACTAGCCTTCCTCAGATTCATGCAGGAGCGCGCGGACAGCTTCGACGTTCGCGTGGCGGCGTTCAGCCCGTAACGGCTTTCGCCAGCGACACCGGCTCAAGCGGCTTTTTTTCCAGCGCGTCGGAGACCTTCTGCAGCAATACCTGCAGCGAAAAGGGCTTTGGCACCACGTCGTAGATCAGCGCCTCGAGGCCGTGGGCGCGCTCGCGCTGATCGGCAAACCCGGTCATCAGGAGGATCGTCAGTGCCGGAAACTGCGCAGCCACCGACAGCGCCAGAGCGATGCCGTCCATCACGGGCATCTTGATGTCGCTGAGCAAGAGATCGAAGCGCCCCGCTTCGGCGGTCACGATCTCGGCGGCGATGCCGCCATCTTCAGCCTCGACGACTTCATGGCCGGTATGGACCAAAGCGCGGCTGACGAAGGCCCGCACATTCTCGTCGTCTTCCGCGACCAGGATTCGCGCCATTCAATCAACCCTTGAACTGAAACCGGAATCGCCCCGGCCGTTAGTGAAGCTCAGCCGGACTGTCGCCGCGCCCTCGGGCGGGGTATTGAGTTCGGTCGAAAATTCCAGCATTTCGCCCGGCTCCATCTCGCGGATTTTGGGGATCACCGTCCATTCGAACAATACCCCTCCGGTAGCGTCGAGCAAGGTGACCAGCACTGGTGGCACGGCGACGATGTCGGAACTCACGGACCGAATGGTGGTGTCCACTTGCATGACGCTCTTGCCGTCGCGCAGGCTCATCAGTGTTTTGGTGCCGGTGAATTCGAGGCCGACAATGTTAACGCCCAGCCCAACCGCCGCATAAATACCGGCCAGTTGCGGGAAGGCACGGACGATCTCGACCCGGCCTAGAAGGCCGATGCCGAGCAGCAGGACAAGTACGACCAGAGCGGCAGTCCGCGCCCCGCGGCGCAGCCGGGCCAGTGGCAGACCCTGCCGTACGGTCGCGAGCCGCTCCTCGAGGGCGCGGCGCGACTGCTTCTCCAGCGCCGGGTCGAGGCTCGACGCAGAGTCGCTGGGGGGCGGCACGAGCTTTGGCCGCGGAGCGATCGCAGCGCGGATTTGGGCGAGGGTTCGCTCATGTTCGGGGTCGCGGACGGGCGCAGGTGGGGCCAACTGCCGCTGCTCGGCTTCAAAAGCGGTGTCGAGCGCGTGCTCCTCTTCGGGGGTAAACATCGCGTCGCTGGCAGGCGCTTCAGCCCGGGCGTGCCAGGATTTGCCGCATTGGGCGCATTGGACCTCGCGGCCCGCCGCGCCCAGGGTCGCGTGCGGGACCTGATAGCGCGTGCCGCAATGCGGGCAGGCGATAACAGCCGTCTGGAGGTCCGGCGAACTCATGGCCGAACCTAGTCCCGGCGTAGTTAAGTTTCCTCAAACTCGCCCATGTTAGCGGTTATGTGTGAGGGCCACCCGTGCGGGTGTGCGGCTGCTATCATGTGGCCCGGCTGATTCGGAGAAAACGCCCGAGTGATCGAGTTTTCCAATGTCGGGTTGCGCTATGGCCAAGGGCCGGAAATCCTGCGCGATCTGAGCTTTTCGATCGAGCCGGGGTCGTTTCATTTCCTCACCGGGCCTTCAGGCTCGGGCAAGACCTCGCTGCTGAAAGTG
>JBDSEK010000019.1:0-7850 GCA_039920085.1 Devosia sp.
CGCTCACTGCCGACGCCAAGGCTGCCTCGATCCATGCCGGGATCGACGAAATCATCATGAAGCCGATGTCGCCCAAATATCTGGTCGAGCGCGTGCTGGCCCGGCTCGCCAAGCGCTCACCCGCCGCCAAGGCGCTACCGACCGCGAGCCGCAGCGCCGTCCGGCCGCGCGAGGGCTGGGCGCAGTTCGGCGACAATGTCGTGCCGCTGTTTGCCCGGGCGCCCGAGCCGCTGCACTAGTCTCGCGTCGCGGGCGCCGTCGCGTTGCTGTCGATGAGCCAGACGATCTTGTTCCAGACATCCTCGATCGAATCGGCGAACTGCACCATCTGGTCGTAGCGCTGGACGGAATTGGCGATGATGTCGGCAGTGTAGCCGCGCAGCACCCGGAACGCGCCATTGCGGTCGTAGAAAATGACGGGCTTGCCACCGCCCCCGCCACCGCCCCTCACCCAGGTCATGAACAGGCCCGAGGCGGAGGCGAGCGAGCCGGGCAGCGCCACGTAGAGGTTCGACAGCAGCGCCATGCGGCTGAGGCGCTGCTCGACGCCGTCCAGTCGCTCGACCGCAATACCGCTGAGGCTCGCTGGCCCTCGAAACGCCGAATCGGCGATGATGGTCACCTCGCCCCCGGCGGCGCGCGCACTGGTCAGCAGCGGCACGGGGAGCGTCTCTTCGTCGCCAAGGCAGACCAGGCGCGCGCCCTTGCGAGCGAAATAGCTGCCGGCCTGCGACATGATCGAGGAGCGCTCGGCGTCCCCCGGCCCGCGGTCGGAGGCAAAGATGCCGAGGACCGGATGCGCATCAGGCGACATCAGCGGCCGCGGCTCAAACTGCCGAGGATGCCGCGGACAATGGCGCGGCCGAGGGAAGTGGCAACGCTGCGAACGGCCGATTTCACCGCCGCCTCGCCGACCGACTGGCGGTTGGACCGCCGGGGAGCCGGCTCGCGGCGATAGCGCCGGTCCTCATAGGTCGGCCGCTCGGGGGCGCTTTCCGCCTCCTCCTGTTTGCGGCGCTTGTCCTCGGCCTCGGCCTTCTCCTTGGCCTTTTTGCCCAGCACTTCGAACGCCGAGTCGCGATCGACCACAGTGTCGTAGAGCCCTGCGACCGCCGAATTGGCGATAGCGGCGCGGCGCTCCTCCGGTGTGATCGGCCCGACCTTGCCGGAGGGCGGGCGGATCATGGTGCGTCCGACCATCGAGGGAATGCCCTTTTCCTCGAGCACCGAAACCAGCGCCTCGCCGATGGCGAGCTGGGTGATGGCTTCCTCGGTCGAAAAGGCGGGGTTGGGCCGGAAGGTCTCGGCCGCGACCTTCACCGCCTTCTGTTCGCGCGGCGTGTAGGCGCGGAGCGCATGCTGGATGCGGTTGGACAATTGCGCCAGTACCGCCTCGGGAATGTCGACCGGGTTCTGGGTGACGAAGTACACGCCGACGCCCTTGGAGCGGACGAGCTTGACCACCTGCTCGACCTTGTCCACCAGCGCTTTGGGCGCGTCCTCGAACAAGAGGTGCGCCTCGTCGAAAAAGAACACGAGTTTCGGCTTGTCGGGATCGCCGACCTCTGGAAGCTCCTCGAACAGCTCGGACAGCATCCAGAGCAGGAACGTCGCGTAAAGCCTTGGGGAGCGCATCAATTCGTCGGCGGCGAGCACTGAGACGACGCCCTTGCCGTCGGTCGAGGTCCGCATCAGATCGGCGATGGCGAGGGCGCGCTCGCCGAAGAAATTGGCCCCGCCCTGCTGTTCGAGCACCAGCAAAGCGCGTTGCACGGCGCCCACCGTCGCCGTCGCCACATTGCCGTAGCTGGCGGAGATTTCAGAAGCGCGCGACTCGACTTCGATCAGGAGCGCCCGCAGATCCTTGAGATCGAGCAGCAGCAGGCCGTTGTCGTCGGCGAATTTGAAGGCGACGTTGAGCACGCCTTCCTGGGTGTCGTTGAGGTCGAGAATGCGCGACAGCAGCAGCGGGCCCATCTCGGAGATGGTGGCGCGGATGGGGTGGCCCTGCCGGCCGAACAGATCCCAAAAAATCACCGGCGATTTGCCGGCGGTGTAATCGTCAAAGCCAATCTCGGCGGCGCGCTTGGTCTGCCAGTCGAGCATCTCGCCCATAGCGCCGATGCCGGAGAGGTCGCCTTTGATGTCGGCGGCGAACACCGGTACGCCGACACGCGAGAAACCTTCGGCAAGCACCTGCAGCGACACGGTCTTTCCAGTGCCGGTGGCGCCGGTGATGAGGCCGTGACGGTTGCCGAATTTGAGCGCCAGATATTCCGGCCGCGTGCTCGAGCCCAGATAAATACGGTCGTCGGCGAGCATGGCTGGCACAGGCGGCACTCCTCGATTCACTCCCCTTGGGCCTTATAGCCGCCGCGGCAAGGCCCCGCCAGCTTGCGCTTCCCGGGACGGCACCCCAAATCTGCCGCGAGCAATGGGGGCATGACCGATGCTGATCAGCACGACGGAAGAATTGCAGGGCTTCGCGATCACCGACTATCTGGGGCTCGTCCATGGCGAAATCGTCTCGGGCGCCAATATCCTGAGGGATGTGATGGCGACCGTCACCGATTTCGTCGGCGGACGCTCGGCGGCCTATGAGGAGGAATTGACCCATTCGCGCGAGGTCGTGATCCAGGAGTTGACCGATCGAGCGCAGCGGCTCGGGGCGGAAGCCGTGGTCGGACTGCAGCTCGATTTCGAAGTCATCGGCTCGCGCGGTGCAATGATCATGGTGACGGCGGTCGGCACCGCCGTCCGGCTCAAGAAGCTGTAGCTGGACTAAATCGACGGACGCATCAGCGATGTGGCCTGCAGCGAGCCTACCTCCAGCCGGCGTACGTTGCGGATCGTCTGGGTGGCGAAGCGCTCGAGCACCGCGGCCTGCGCAGCGTCGGGACCGGCAATCGCGAGCAGCAATGTCGCGACCATGGCGTGCGAGGCTGCCATATTGCCGTCATCGACCTTCAGCGCGTAACCCCAGCCCTTGTCGCGGAGCGCGCCGCACTGGACCCCTTCGGCGCCACCCTTCTGCATGATGCGGCCGTTGAACGCACGCATCACATCGGTATCGAGGCTGCCGGTGCCGCCCACCAGATGCGGGTGGGCCGTCGCGGCATCGAAGATGCGGCGGGACGCGGTGGCGAGGTCTGGCGACAGCCCCTCCCCCGTCGCCATGCGGGCAAAACCTTGGGCGAAGGCGCGCAGTGGCGCCGCCCAAGTCGGGATCGAACAGCCATCGGTGCCGCAGCGACCCTCCGACAGCGGCTCACCCACCACCGCTTCGATCGCGGCGCGCACCGCCTGCTGCACTGGATGGTGGCGTTCGACATAGCCCCTGGTCGGAACGCCGAGCGCTTCGGCGACCGAGAGCATGCCGGAATGCTTGCCCGAGCAATTGTTGTGGAGAGCGGAAAAGGGTTCGCCATGTTGGCGCAGTGCCTCGCGCGCCGGGCCGAAGCTGGGCGCGTGGCCGCCGCATTCGAGGCTCGCGGCGTCGAGACCCAGATGATCGAGAAAGGCGGTGACGCCGGCGACGTGAAAGCTCTCGCCGTGGTGCGACGCACAGCTTAGCGCCAGCTCTTCATCGCTGAGCGCAAATTTGTCGATGGCGCCAGAACTCGCCATCGCCAGCGCCTGCATCGATTTGATGGCCGAGCGCGGAAAGATCGGCCGCTCGATATCGCCGGCCGAGGCAATGATCGTGCCCTTCGCGTCGATCACGACGAAGGCGCCGCGGTGGCGGTTCTCGACCCAATTGCCGCGGGTGAGTTCGGCGAGGACGGGGTTGGCGTCGATCAAAAAAGCGGCCTCCGTGATGCTTTGGAGGACATCAGGAGGCCGTGAAAGTCAACTCTCGCGAGTTGTAGGAGGAGGTCAGTCAGTCAGTCAGTCAGTCGGAACGGCCAAGGCTTGCATGGGATCGGCCGGGAGGAATCGGTAAGACTCAGATGTCAGCGTCGTAGAGGACGGTGAGGTATTTCGCGTTGACCCAGCCCTGCTGCTCGCCCTGCTCGACAAGGCACCAGTCGGAGCTGTCGCTAAAGCTGATGCAGCGCTCGACCCACACCGAACTCTCGGGCGCGAACTCGCCGGTCTTTTGCGAGTAGGAAGCGGGCCAGAGCCGAACGTTGAGAACGTCCCAATCGGCGACGCCGGTCACCAGCGCCGGGCTTTCGACCGCATAGCCGCTGGCAAGAGCGGGCTGCACCGCAAAGAGGGCGGCACCAGCGATGATCAGGCCGGCAAGCGTCGCGACGAGCAGCTTTTCGTGGTTGGGCTTCATAGTCGTCTCCCCTTGGGGAATGAATGATTGTCCCGCTTATGAGGGCCGGCGATTGAACTGGTCCTGAGACGGGCGTTCAGAAAGCGTTCAGTCACGCAACACAGAAAAGCCGCCCTCCCGCTGGGGGCCGCCTAATTTCGCCGGGGTGGCCGGCCGCTTGTCAGTCCGGGCAGCGGATGGGAAGATCGGCCAGACCCAGGGAGAGCGGAATGCCGAAAATCGTCGTGACGGGTGGCAGCGGAAAACTCGGGCGCGCGGTGCTGCGCGATCTGGTGACCAATGGCTATGAGGTGCTCAATCTCGACCAGGCGCCGCAGCGCGATCCGATCTGCCCGACGGTACGCATCGATCTCAGCGATTTCGGCCAGGTGGCTGCGGCGTTCTCGGGCGGCGTCGATGAGCGCAAGGGTCCGTTCGATGCCGTGGTGCATCTGGCGGCGATCCCGGCGCCGGGGCTCTTTGCCAATGCGCGCACCTTCGCCAACAATGTGCCGGCGACCTATAATGTGTTCGAGGCGGCGCGGCTTGCCGGGATCAAGTCGGTTGTCTTCGCCTCGAGCGAAACGGTGCTGGGCCTGCCCTTCGAGACGCCGCCGCCTTACGCGCCAGTGGATGAGGAATACGCCGCGCGACCGGAAAGCGCCTATTCGCTCGGCAAGCTTCTCGACGAGACGATGGCGGCTCAGTTCTGCCGGTGGGACCCCGAGCTCAAAATGGTCGGGCTGCGCTTTTCCAACGTCATGGACGTCGAAGACTACAAGGCCTTCCCGAGCTTCGATGACGACCCCAAGAAGCGCAAATGGAACCTCTGGGGCTATATCGATGCGCGCGACGGCGCGCAGGCAGTGCGGCGCGGCATCGAGGCGGAGTTCAAGGGCTTCGAGGCTTTCATCATTGCCAATGCCGACACAGTAATGAGCCGGATGAACGCCTCGCTCCTGGCCGATTATTTTCCCGGTGTGCCGGTGAAGCCGAGTCTTTCGGCAAACGGCACGCTGCTTTCAATCGAGAAGGCCAAGCGCATGCTCGACTACAATCCGCAGCACAGCTGGCGCAATCACGTCTGAAGGCTGGCCCAGTCGCTGCGGTACCATTGGACAAAGGCCGCGACCCCCTCGGCCAGAGGCGTCGCCGGCAGCTCACCGACCAGGGCTTTGAGCAAGCTTGTGTCGGCGCTGGTTTCGACGACGTCGCCCGGTTGCATCGGGAGGAGCTTGCGGATGGCGGTGCGATCGAGCGCCGCCTCAATGGCGGAGATAAAGTGGAGAAGGCCGACCGGTCGGCCGGCGGCAATGTTGACCACGCGCCAGGGCGCGACGGGCGATAGAGAGTCGGCTGGCCCTATCGGTTTGTCGAGGATCGGCGGCGTGGCCGTCAGCCTGACGATGGCCTCGACGAGATCGCCCACATAGGTGAAGTCGCGCGCCATCTTGCCGCCGCCATAGATCTCGATCGGCTCGCCGCGCTCGATCGCTTCGACGAAGCGAAACAGCGCCATGTCGGGACGTCCCCACGGGCCATAGACGGTGAAGAAGCGAAAACAGGTCGTCGCGATACCGTTGAGATGGGCATAGGCGTGGGTGAGCGCCTCGGCGCCGCTCTTGGTCGCCGCATAGACCGACATTGGAAAGCCCGTCCGGTGCGTCTCGGCGAAGGGCTGCTCGACATTGCCGCCATAGACCGAGCTCGACGAGGCATAGAGCAGATGCTGCGGGCGTACTGCCGCGGCGGCAGCGAGCAGATTGAGCGTGCCGGCGAGATTGGCGGACACATATTCCATCGGCTGCTCGAGGCTGTGGCGGACCCCCGCCTGGGCCGCCAGATGCACGACGATCTGCGGCTGCGCCTCGGCCATGCTGCGCGCCAGCAAATCGGCATCCTCGAGCCGGCCGACCACCGCGCGGAACCTCGGCGATCGCGCCAGCCGGGCATGCCGCGCCAGTTTGATGCCGCGGCCATAGTACTCGGTCAGCGCGTCGAAACCGGTGACCTCATGACCGTCATCGAGCAGACGTTGCGCCAGATGATAGCCGACGAACCCCGCCGTGCCGGTGATGAAAAACTTCATGCGGTCTGGTAGCACAGGGTTGGTGCCGACTGAGACAGCAATGTCGCGACAGGCCTAAAGGCTATTTGTCGTCGACCGCCCGCTCCTGCAGCGCAAAGTTCTGCAGCGCTAGGGCCGTGTCGACATCGGTGTCGGCGACGGCGATGATCGAGCCGAAGGCGGCGCGCATGATCTCCTTTTTGGAGGCATCCGGATGCGCCTTGCGCGTCAGGCGCCAGAGTTCCTTGGGCGACATTTTCGGCTTGGCCAACGCCAGCAAAGTCTTCTGGATGGAATTCTCGGTTTTTTCGGACATGACGCAGTTCCCCAACTGTCTTTGGGAGAAAGGTGCACAGTTCAGTGTCACAATCCAGCCTCGCCTGCCCTTCTGGCCCGTCGGCTCTACGTGCGATCCTTTGGCTCTTGCTGTTGCCAAAGTTCGGTCAGCGATAGCCCATTTCGTCCCCAATTGTCGGTGTCGATCTCGTCGATCACCACGAAGACGTATTCGGGATTGCGACCCAACTCTTTGACCAGCACGTCGGTCATGCCTTTGATGACCGCTTTCTTCTGGTCGACGCTGGCGATGCCCTTGGCTATCTCAACTTTGACGTATGGCAACACGGTCTCCCATGTTCATCGTCGGCATTACTCGGCTCCTACGTTGAGAGCGTAGGCGCTCTTCAGCCAGCCGATAACTTCCCGGTCAACGCCAGCGGGAGTGTCAATCAGCATCTCGTTATGGAAGCGCTTGGCTGAGACCCGTTCGAGCTTGCGAATGCGCGGGCTCTTGATCGGTGTATCAGTACGGATATTGAGGATCACAGCGCCCTTGCGGGGATGCACCCCAGCAAAGCCGGTCTTGGCTACCAAATGAACCGACGTCTTCTTTTCCTCGGCCGTCACGTCGCCGAATCTGGCGGTGGCGGCAAGGATCGCGTCATAGATTTTGCGTGCGGTGGGATCGAATAGCTCCGGCACGATGGCCTCCCATACCTTCAGGCAAGCATATGGCGTGACAGGACCAAAGCGCCAGCGTCAACTTCAAACCGAGCCACTGCTCGCCGGCGGCTCGCCCTGAGTTCAGTCGACAGGCCCGGCCATGGCCTATTGGCTCACTCAGCGCGCGGCCCAGAGGGCGCCGCGTTCGAAGATGGTGCGCATCTGCGGCGCGGCGAACTCGTCGGCGACGTGGCCCAGCGCCGAGTAGAACACCCGGCCCTTGCCATAGCGGCGCTTCCAGACGACCGGCATGACGACGCCGCCGATTTCATCGAAGCGCGTGCCGTCGAATGTCGTGGTCGCCAGCACCTCATTGGCCGGATCGACATGCATGTAATATTGCTCGGAGCGATAGGGAAAATCGCCAATGCCGGCCATGATTGGGTCGTCGGTGCGGGTCACGTTGACGGTATAGTCGATGATGTTGCCCGGATGGGCGACCCACTGGCCGCCGGTCATGAACTGATAATCGGGCTCATTGCGAAAGCTGTCGCACATGAGGCCGTGAAAGCCGGC
>JBDSEK010000020.1:0-5768 GCA_039920085.1 Devosia sp.
ATCGCATAGACCATCGCCAGATAGCCGAAGACGGGCTTTTTGGAGAAGGTCGAGACGATGTGGCTGACCATGCCGAAGCCGGGCAGGATCAGGATGTAGACTTCCGGGTGGCCGAAGAACCAGAACAGATGCTGGAACAGCACCGGGTCGCCGCCGCCATCGGGCGCAAAGAACGTCGTTCCGAAATTGCGGTCGGTCAGCAACATGGTGATGCCGCCCGCCAGCACCGGCAGCGACAGCAGCAAGAGGAACGCAGTCACCAGGATTGACCAGGGGAACAGCGGCATCTTGTGCATGGTCATGCCGGGGGCACGCATGTTGAAGATGGTGGTGATGAAGTTGATGGCGCCCAGGATCGAGCTCGCGCCGGCGAGATGGATCGACAGGATGGCAAAGTCCATCGCGGGGCCGGGCTGGCCGCTGGTCGAAAGCGGTGGGTAAAGGGTCCAGCCGCCGCCGACGCCGTGGGCGCCCGCGGGGCCCTCGAAGAACATCGAGAGCAGCAGCAGCAGGAAGGCCGGCGGCAGCAGCCAGAACGAGATGTTGTTCATGCGCGGGAACGCCATGTCCGGCGCGCCGATCATCAGCGGCACGAACCAGTTGGCGTAACCGCCGATCATCGCCGGCATGACCATGAAGAAGATCATGATCAAGGCGTGGGCGGTGGTGAACACATTGTACATGTGCTTGCCCGCATCGAGCGCCTCGGCGCCCGAGGTGCCATAGACCATCGCCGCAAGGCCGTGGAAAATCTGGATGCCCGGTTCCTGCAATTCGAGACGCATCATGCCCGAGAGCAGCGCGCCGATAACGCCGGCGATCAGCGCGAAGACAAGGTACATCGTGCCGATGTCCTTGTGGTTGGTCGAATAGACGTAGCGTCGCCAGCCGGTGGGGTGGCCGTGATGTTCATGCGCCGCGGGGGCGTCGCCATGAGCTTGAAGAGCGTGCGTGTCGGCCATCTTGGCTGTCCCTATTGTCTTCTCAAGGCCGCGCCGTTCAGGCCGGCTGGTCCTCGGTAACGGGCGGCAAGGTCGCGTTCGCGTTGGCGACGGAGCCCGCCTGCAGCGCCGTCATCCAGGCGTCGAATACAGGCTGGCTCACGACGCGCACGGCGATGGGCATGAAGGCGTGGTCCTTGCCGCAGAGCTCGCGGCACTGGCCGTAGTAGACGCCTTCCTTCCTGGCATTAAACCAAGTCTCGTTGAGGCGGCCCGGCACCGCGTCGGTGATGATGCCGAAGGACGGAACGGCGAAAGCGTGAATGACCCCCGTCGGATCGGCGGTCACCTGCATGCGGACGGTCGCATTGACCGGCACGATCAGCATGTTGTCGACCGCCAAGAGGCGCGGTTGCACCGGAGTCTGCGCCAACCGCTCGGTTTCGCTCAAGATGTTGCTGTCGAAACTCTTCTGCTGGTCGACATATTCATAGGTCCAGTACCACTGGGAGCCGGTAGCCTTCACGGTCAGCGCCGGCGCCGGGACTTCGACCTCGCCGAACGAGAAGATATTGGCGCCGAGATATTTGCGCACGCCGTCCGGGATGGTTAGCTGATCGGTCAACACTGCAAAGGACGGGATGGCGATGATGATGAGGATCACCGCCGGCAGCACGGTCCAGATCACCTCGACCAGCGTGTTGTGGGTGAATTTGGAGGGGACCGGATTGGCCCGCGCGTTAAAGCGCACAATGATGATGGCGAGCAGCACCAGCACCAGCAGCGAGATCAGGACCGCCGTCCACACCAGGATGCCATTGTGGAAGGTGTGGATCGAATCCGCGATCGGGGTCACCGAATCCTGCAGTCCGAATTCGCCAGACGTGGGATGCCCCGCCGCGCCAAATGCCAAGCCGGGAAGTAAGGCCAGTCCGGCGCCGAGCGCGATTCCGAAACTGCGGAGAAACTGACCGGCCACCACCAACCCCCTGAGATTCCGTTCGCCCGGTTTGCAGCGGAGGTCGAGGCAAACCTGCGGCATGCCCGACACCGCTCCGACTCAAATCGGAGCGCTGCAACTTGGAATGTGTCTAAACCACATCGGGCAGGCCAGCGCAATTACGCCACGGGGCTCCGTCGTGCGTCAAAATGCGTCCGCCAAAGCCCCGGATTTCCTGCCCCGCCATGGCCCGATTGTTGCGCTCTATGGCGGCTTTCGCATTGCGCCGCGCTCTGGTGGCGACTAACAAGATCGGGGCCGGTGGCTAGTGTCAGTAGAAAGCGAAGAGGACGGGACGTGATCGGAGATTTCGCGCGCCGCTTTTTAGCCCTGTCCGCCGCCCTGGCGCTTGTTGCATCGCCGTCCCTATCCGTCGCTCAGGGCATCGTGAAAGCCCAGTATGGCGACTGGCAGATGAGCTGCGACACGCCGCCCGGCGCCAGCTTCGAGCAATGCGCCCTGATCCAGAACGTGACCGCGGAGGACCAGACCAATGTCGGCCTCTCGGTCATCGTGCTGAAGACGGCCGACAAAAAAGCGCGACTGCTGCGTGTGCTCGCCCCGCTCGGCGTGCTGCTGCCCAACGGGCTCGGTCTCAATGTGGATGGCGTGGATATGGGCCGGGTGGCGTTTGTTCGCTGCCTGCCCAATGGCTGCGTCGCCGAAGTGGTGATGGACGATACGTTGATCAGCACGCTCGGCAAAGGCAAGACGGCGATCTTCGTGGTGTTCAAGACGCCCGAGGAGGGGATCGGCATCCCAGTGTCGCTCAGCGGTTTCGAAGCCGGCTTTACGCAGCTGCCCTGAGCTCTGGTCGCCCGGCACGGTGCGGGACCTCGCAGCTGGTTTCCCGCTGTTAATGTTGTTCGATTAGCCTCCGGGGACGCTCCCGGAGATCGTTCATGTCGGCATTGCAGGACCCCGTGCATGCCGTGCCGTCACCGGCCGTTCGGCTAGCAATGCCGGTCTATGCGGCAACGCTGTTCCTCAGTGCTTTCCTCCTGTTCTCGATCCAGCCTTTCTTCACCAAGCTCGCGCTGCCCCGGCTCGGCGGCTCCCCCGCCGTGTGGTCGATCGCCATGGTCTTCTTCCAGGCCGTGCTGCTCCTCGGCTATTTTTATGCACATTTACTGGCCCGAATCCGCGATTTGCGGGTCAGCGCTGCCATTCACCTGCTAGTACTGGCCTCGGCGTTCGTGGTGCTGCCGATCGCAATCCCGGCCGGCTGGGAGCGCCCGCCCGAGACAGGACAGGCGGTATGGCTTCTGGCCCTGCTCGCCGTGTCGGTGGGGCTACCGTTTTTTGCGGTCTCGGCCAACAGCACGATGCTGCAGGCGTGGTTCTCGCGCAGCGCTCATCCACGGGCACGCGACCCCTATTTTCTCTACGGGGCGAGCAATATTGGCAGTTTTGCTTCGCTGATACTCTACATCGTGCTGATCGAACCCGTCTTGACGCTGCCCCAGCAATCGATGGGCTGGACGATCGGCTACGGGCTCCTGGGGCTGATGATCGCCGGCTGCGCGGCGCTCGTCAACGGCCGGGCAGGAACGGCCGCCGCAAGCGGCGCGGCGCCCAAAGCGAAGCCGCTTGCGCTGCGCTCCGTCGCCGCCTGGATAGCGCTCGGCTTCGTGCCGTCAGGGCTCCTCGTTGCCGTCACGTCGCATATCACCACAGACGTCGCGTCGGCGCCGTTCCTGTGGGTCGCGCCGCTGGCCCTGTTCCTGCTCACTTTCGTGCTGGTGTTCCGAACGCGGCCGCTGGTGTCGACCGAACTGCTGAAATGGGCCCTGCCATTGCTCGCCGCGCCCGTCTTGATGAACGTGCTGGTCGATCTGGGGTGGCCCGTTTGGATCCCGGTGCTCCTGCATCTCGCCTTCTTCCTCGTTGCCGCGCTCTACTGCCACTCCGTTCTCTATGCGCTCAGGCCAGAGGTCGAAAAGCTCACGATTTTCTACCTCTTCATGTCGCTCGGGGGCGTGCTCGGCGGCGCCTTCGCGTCGCTGCTCGCGCCGCTGGTCTTCAACTGGATCGCCGAATACCCGATCCTGATCGTCGCTTCCCTGTTCGTCGGCCGGATCGATCGGCGGCATTGGCGGAGTGTCGGCGTCGCGGTCGTCGCCGCGCTGGCGTTCAGCCTCCTCGCCGGCATTTTCCTGCCGCAGCCCGAGGCGCTCTTTGCCAGCCGCTCATTGGCTGTCGCCGCCGTGATTGCAGCTCTATTTGTCGCGCAGTTTCGCTGGCGCGACGCAGTGGTGCCACTCGCGGCGGCGGTCCTGCCGCTGATCTTCCTCCAGCAGGCAGCCGTGCCGAATTTGTTCAAGGAGCGCTCATTCTTCGGCGTCAGCCGCGTCCAGTTGGCGGAACAGGGGACTTATCTCAACCTCGCACATGGAACGACGCTGCACGGGTCGGAGCACATCCGCAACGCCGACGGCAGCGCGGTCACCGGCAGGCCGATCCCGCTCACCTACTACCATTCGAAGGGCGGCATTGCCGCGTCGATCCAACTGGCGCAGGAGCGGACGCAAGAGGCGGGTCGCTTCGGCATTGTCGGGCTCGGCGCCGGCAGTGTTGCCTGCTACGCGCGCCCGGGCGAGCACTGGTCGTTCTACGAGATCGACCGCAGCGTGGTGAGGGCCGCGCGCGACGCCGGGCTGTTCCACTTCCTGCCTGAATGCGGACCGCAAATGCCGATCATCCTCGGCGACGCGAGGCTGACCCTGTCGGAGGAAGCGGACGGCGCGTTCGATTATTTGCTGATCGAC
The DNA here is from genome assembly GCA_039920085.1 of Devosia sp. GTDB lineage: Bacteria > Pseudomonadota > Alphaproteobacteria > Rhizobiales > Devosiaceae > Devosia_A. The sequence continues at coordinate 4,710 of JBDSEK010000020.1, forward strand.
GCCTTCTCGTCGGACTCGATTCCGACCCATCTGATGACGCAGGAAGCGCTTGCCCTCTACCGCGCGAAGGTCGGCGCAAATGGCATCATCGCGCTGCACATTTCCAACCGCTATCTCGAACTGGGCAGCGTGTTGGCCGCGACGGCTGCCGCGTTAAACTTGCCGATCCGCATCGGCCAATTCCCCGCCGACCCCGAACTGCCGGGCTCGCAGGCCGCCATCGTCGCCATCATCACGTCCGATGCAGAGGCGCTGGCGATGCTCGACGCCGACCCGCGCTGGGCCAGGCCGGACTCGGGCGGTGTGGCGCCCTGGACGGACGACTATTCCAACATCGTCGCGGCGCTGCTGCGGCGCGCCCAGAACTAGCATTTAGGTCGGGCAGCTTCGAAAACAAAAAGGCCGGATCCGAAGACCCGGCCAGTTGGTCAGGAAACCGAAGCGAGCGGGCAGCCCGCTCCGGAGATGGCACAATCAGGGATTGAGCCAATCGGAGGCGTGCGTGGCCCGGCGCTCGGTCAGGAGGCGCGAGGCGCGACGCGGTTCATGCATGGCGTCGAAGAGATCGGTGCGATTGATGCCGAGATCGTCCAGGCGGTCGGCGTCGAGCGAGAACAGATTCTTGAGGGCCAGCCGCTGCGAGCGTTGAGCTCGTGCCTTGCCATACCAAGTGACGGCAACGCGGAACGGGTTAAGGGTAGCGGCGGCGGTCGAAGGCCGCTCGCCCGAAAGCAAGAGCGCCATTTTTCAGTCTCCAGATCTGTTGTTGTGCCGGCGGGAGGGCCGGCGTTTCGACGCGCAATCACGTTGCGTGTGGCGTCTATCTAGGCTCTGGACATCTATTCGTCTAACAAATAGATATCATCAACATCATCAAAATCCGTTATGAGGTTCCGGATGACGAGCCCGCTCGATCTCGACCAGTTGCAAAGCTTCTGCGCCATCGCCGATTGCGGCAGTTTCACCGAGGCGGCGCGCCGGGTGAACAAGACGCAATCGGCCGTGTCGATGCAGATCAAGCGCCTCGAAGAGCGGCTTGGACACCCGCTTTTGACGCGC
>JBDSEK010000021.1:0-43040 GCA_039920085.1 Devosia sp.
CTGTGTCGGCTGGTAGCCGTGTGGCGCCAGCGCGTCCGCCATGCGGTCGCTGTCATAGACATTCATCTGGCAGCCATAGGTCTTGATGAAGACGCGCTTGGCCTGGGGCTGGGTCATTGCGGGGACATACACCGTGCAAGCCGCACTTGCCAACGCGCTTGCGGCGGCCGGGGACTAAGGCGCCTGCGCGACGGGCGGCAGAGGCTGGCTGCGGTTGAGCCCGACCAGCATACGGCGGACCTGAATCTCGGCCTGGCGGGTCAAAAGCTTGCGGTCCGAGCCCGCATCGAAGGGGATGGGGGCGCCGAAGGCGATGGTGACATCCTTGACGCCGGAGGTCAGCAGATTGCTCACCACCTGGCGGAAGCCGCGGGCGTTCATGCCGGAGATATCGGGCCGCTCATTGCGCGATACGGGCAGGCCCTGGAGGTGGGTGTAGGCGATGGTAACGGGCTGGATGGCGACATCGGTGGCGCCGCCTTCGGTCATGGCCGCCTGAGCCGCGCCGACCAGGGCGGAGCGGAAGGGCTGGACGTGGTCGCCAAGATCGCGGTGACCTTCGGCAAAGAGTAATACGGCGCCATTTTTTGCCAAGCGCTTGCCGATTTCGCGGCTGGTGCGGCCGGCATCCTGCCGGCGGCCATAGTCGACATAGAGCGTACGCTGCAGCGAGGCCATGAAGCCGACGAAGAAGGTGTTCCGCACTCCCATTTTGGAAACGAAGGTGACGTCCGCAACCGAGCCGATGGCAATGATGTCGGTCCAGGAGATGTGGTTGGAGAGCAACAGGGTCGGGCGGTTATGCAGCGGCTGGCCGAGGGTTTTGACGCGCAGCCCTAGGAAGATGCAGCCCAGCCGGTGGAACAGCATGGTCGGGAAATTCCAGAACAGGCCGACGCGGGTGATGATGAATTGTAGCGGCACGCCGACGATCATCACCGGCAGATAGACAAAAATGAAGAACAGCGTTCTGAAGATCACTTCTTGGCGTCCCCGGAGGGTACGGCATAGAGCTCGAGGCGATGATCGACAAGCCGGTAGCCGAGGCGCTTGGCGATCAGCTCCTGGATGGCTTCGATTTCCTCGTTGCGGAATTCGATGACCTTGCCGGAACGGATATCGATGAGGTGATCGTGATGGCTGTCGGGCAGCGGCTCAAAGCGGGCCCGGCCGTCCCTGAAGTCATGCTTGGTGACGAGCCCCGCCTCCTCGAACAGATTGAGGGTTCGATAGACGGTCGAAAGTGAAATGCGGGCGTCGATCGCCGAAGCGCGGCCATACAGCTCCTCGACATCGGGATGATCGATGGCCGCCTCCATCACCTGCGCGATGACACGGCGCTGGTCGGTCATGCGCATGCCCTTTTTGGCGCATTGCTCTTCAAGGGTCTCGGTGTGCATCGGCTTCACCATGGCAAAGGGCTAGAGCAGATCGCGGGCCATCACAAGGGCGGTGGCAGGCTGGCCATCGGCCCGCGCGTAATAGCCCCTTCGCTCCGAGATCTGGGCAAAGCCCAGATTTCGGTAGAGCTTGAGCGCCGGGGGATTGTCGGCCGCGACTTCGAGGATCATGCGCCGGCTGGCGGTCATGCTGAGATCGGCGAAGCAGGCTTCCATCAAAGCCCGCGCCACGCCCTTGCCGCGATATTTCGGCTCCACGGCGATGGTCATCAGTTCAGCGTCGTCGCCGAGGAGGCGGAGCATGGCAAAGCCCGCGAGCCGGCGTCTGGCATCACAGGCAATGAGGGTGGGCGTGTCACGATCCATCAGATAGGCGGCGATATCCTCGCGCGGCCAGCCGCGATAAAAGCTTTTGGCGTGGAGCGAAGCGACGGCATCGGCATCCTTGGGCTGACCCGGTTCGATATGCAGCCCGAGCGGCGCTGGCCAGGATCGGAGCATCATGGCGTGGCTTCCGACAGCCGCGCGACGCGAAATTTGTCCTGCGGCTTGGCGTCCGCGTCGCGGATATAGTTGGGCTCGGGCGGGAACAGGGCGGGGTCGAGATTGCGAGCGAAGCGGGCAAGCGCCCCAATGTCGGGAAAGGGATCGGTGAGCGGCGCGGTGCCTTGGGGCACGCGGCCGAGAGCGGTCGCGGTGGGCAGCAGCACGGGCCCATCAACCGGCACGCCGGGTGCCAGGAAGCGCTCGAAATAGCTTTCGTCACGCCGCGCGTCGAGCAGCACCGCGAGCGGGATGAGGGATGGCGCGCTGAGCGAGATCGCCTGCAGGCTGCCAATCCCAACGACCGGAATGCCCAACGCGAGACCGAGGCCCCTTGCGGCGCTGAGACCGATGCGCAAGCCGGTGAAAGAACCGGGGCCGGTGGTGACGGCAATGCGCCTGAGATCGGCGTAGGTCACACCAGCGCGGGCCAGCAGTTCAGCGATGGCCGGGAAGATGCGTTCGGCCTGCCCGGTGGGCATGTCCTCGATGAGCGTATCGACGCGATCGTCGCGCAGCAAAGCGAGCTGCAGGCGCGGCGCGGCGGTGTCGATGGCGAGAAGGGCGTTCATGGGCTGAGATGTATTCTGGGGTGAAACCCGCGACAAGCATGGTCCACCGGGGTCATCAAACCCTGGGCCCAGCCCCCGGGGGACCAGTCACGCTGGCCGAGTCGCGCGGCGGCTCGTGGTCTGCGAGCCGGGTCCAGCCTGGGCCGTGACGACCGAGAGAACAGCTGGTCTCTGGTTCGCTAGACCTGCGCCACAGCCTCAACGCCGGGGACGAAGTGCCGGAGCAGGTTCTCGATGCCGGATTTGAGCGTCGCTGTGGAGGATGGGCAGCCCGAGCAGGCGCCCTGCATGTGCAGATACACCGTACCGTCGCGGAAGCCCTTGAAGGTGATGTCGCCGCCATCCATCGCCACGGCCGGACGGACGCGGGTGGAGATCAACTCCTTGATGACTTCGACCGTCTCGCTGTCGGCAGGCTCGAAAAACTCCGCCGTCTGATCGGCATCCTCGGTCGTGCCGTCGGAAATCACCGGCTTGCCGGAGAGAAAATGCTCCATGATGGCGCCGAGGATTGCGGGCTTCAGATGGTTCCACTCGGTCACATCCTTGGTGACGGAGATGAAGTCCGAGCCCAAGAAGACGCCGGTGACTCCCGGAATGGAAAACAGCCCCGAGGCCAGCGGCGAGGCCACAGCCATGTCGGCCGAGCGGAAGTCGCGCGGCTCGCCGACGAGAACTTCGCGGCCGGGCAGGAATTTCAGCGTCGCAGGATTGGGCGTGGCTTCGGTCTGGATGAACATCGCGCGTCCGATCGAATTGGAATGGTTCTAAAATAGGTAATTGCGGGCCGAAAGGCAAGCAGGCTAGCGCGAAGCCCGCTAGGCCACGGCGATGATTTCCTCATCCGTCATGGCGGCGGGAACGAGGGTAATCAGGATGTGAAGCCGGTTCTGGGCGGAAAAATGGGAGATCAAGGGGCCGGGCCCCTCGGGCGTGGCCGCCAGCACGAGGATGGCGATGCCCGGGTCTTCGCTGACCAATTTTTCGATTTCTTCGGCCGGACGGCCCTCCCGGATAGCAGCTTCGGTGCGGATGGGTCCGATTTTGGCAATGCGGGCGATGCGGGTGTCGATGGTCCGCTGCGCTTCGGCGCGGGCCTCGGCGCGCATAGTGTCGGCGACGCCGATAAATCGATCGAAATCCTCGCTGTCGATCACCGACAGCAGGACGACTACCCCACCCGTGCGCCCGACGCGATGCGCAGCAAAGCTCACCGCCCGGTCGCATTCCGGGCTGCCGTCGACGAGGACGAGGAATTTTCGCGAATAGTCGGTGTCAGGCACGCGCCGCCCCGCGCTGATTCAACGGGTTATTGTCCCATGCCCACCCGGCCCTGTCATCCCCGGTGGAGAAGACTAGCGCACAAAGCCGACAATGCGCCGCACTTCCGACATCGTCGACTCGGCGATCGTCGAGGCCCGCGCTGCGCCATCGGCCATGAAGGCATCGATGGTGCCGGGATCGGCCACCAGGCGCCGGGTTTCGGCGGCGATAGGCGCGAGCTTGGCCACGGCGAGGTCGGCGAGGGCCGGCTTGAAGGCGCCCCAGCCCTGCCCGCCGAACTGCCGCAGCACCTCGGCTTTGCTGGTATCGCTCAGCGCCGCATAAATGCCGACGAGATTGTCGGCTTCGGCGCGGCCGGCGAGCCCCTTCTCCTCGGACGGTAGCGGCTCGGGATCGGTGGTGGCGCGCTTGATTTTTTTGCTGATCGCATCGGCGTCGTCCATCACCAGGATGCGCGCGCCCTCAGCCGGATCAGACTTGCTCATCTTCTTGCTGGCATCCTTGAGCGACATGACGCGCGTTGCCGGCCCAGCAATCACCGGCTCGGTGATGGGGAAGAAATCTGGAGCAAGTCGCTGCTCGGCAATCGAGGCGGCAAAATCATTGTTGAACTTGGTCGCGATGTCGCGGGTCAGTTCGAGATGCTGCTTCTGGTCGTCGCCGACCGGCACATGCGTTGCCTTGTAGAGCAGGATGTCGGCAGCCATCAGGGACGGATAGGCGAACAGGCCAAGCGATTCCGCTTCGGCGTTCTTGCCCGCCGTCTTGTCCTTCCATTGCGTCATCCGGTTCATCCAGCCCATGCGCGCGACGCAGTTGAACACCCAGGCGAGTTCGGCATGCTGGGCGACCCGCGACTGGTTGAAGACGATATTACGTTTGGGATCGACGCCGGCCGCCACATAGGCGGCCGCGACCTCGCGGGTGGCACGGCGCAGATCGTCGGGCTCCTGCCAGACGGTGATGGCGTGCATGTCGACGACGCAATAGATGCATTCATGCGTCTTCTGCATTTCGACATAGCGCTTGATGGCGCCCAGATAATTGCCGAGGTGCAGATCGCCCGAGGGCTGGGTGCCGGAAAACACGCGCGCGGTGAAGGCCATGGGCTGGGGTCCGATATGAGTCTGCCAGCGCTCTAGCGCCCTCACCTTGGCAGCGCAAGCGGCCGACCGGTCAGGGGGCGGGGCAGGCCTTGCGCAGCTCGACGACAGCAGCTTCGATGTCGGCCGCGGTGAGCGAGGTGACGATGCTGGCAATTGCCGGCACGCTTTTGAGCGCCCCGCCGGCGTCGAAGATTTGGACGATGTCTTCGGGTCCATTGAGCTGAAGGGCGATTGCGTTCAGGTCCTCATAGGGGCCCTGATCCCCCAGTTGCAGCGATTCGACCCGGGTGAAGTCGAAACGGACAAGGGTCGAGGGCTGGCCCTGAATCACGGTTTCCTGGGTGAACAGGCACGGCACCGGCTCGTCGAAAGTGATGGTAGCGATCGAGCCGGCGAACTGAACCTCGTAGGCCCCCACGGTGACCTTGCGGACCGTGCCCTTTCCGAGATTTCCCATGATGACGCTGCCATTTTCCGCGAGACCTGCGACGCCGCGCGCGAAGATGTCGACGGAGGAGCCGGTCTGCGCAAGAGCGGGGGTGGCGAGCAGAGCCACCAATGCTAGCGCAGCGGAACGGTGACGCATGAACAACTCCCCTCGAACTGGGATCGAACTTAGCAGGCCCATCGTGTCCAATCCAAGACGAAGTTGGGTCGGAGGAACTCGGCTTAAACCCAACCCGTCAGCAGACGCGTTGCAGGTCCTCATGCAGATCGGCGGAAGCGCTTCAGCAATGGGCCAAGCGGCTGGGCACCCGTCACATGGGCGAGGCCGAAATAGACGATGAGGCCGATGGCGATGAGACCGCCCAGCGCACCGAGTTGCAGCAACAGGGGAGACGCCGCAGCGAAGGCGCCGGCCAGTGGAATCGCCAGCCCCCAAAGCGCAGCCGCCATCAACAGAGCGACGACCAGGATCAGCGCATGCCGGCGCCATTCATCGGCACTGAGGGAGAGATGACCGCGCTGCGCGAGGCCGATGGCCAGCATAATTGCATTGGTCCATGCGGCGGCGGAGGTCGCGAGCGCGATACCGACATGCTGCATAATGGGGAAAAGCGCAAGCGACAGGCCGACATTGATGGCCATAGACAGGGCCGCAAAAAGGGTCGGCGTGCGGGTGTCCTCGCGGGCGAAAAATCCGGGCTGCAGTACCCGGACGAGCACATAGGCCGGCAGACCCGCCGCGAACCAGATCAGGGTATCGGCGGTCTCCTGCGTATCGAGAGCGGTGAAGGCGCCGCGCTCGAACAGGACGCGCACGATCGGGAAAGCGAGGGCAATCAGCGCGGTGGCCGCCGGCAGCGACAGGAACATGGCGATAAGCAGCGACTGGCTCTGGGCTTTGTCGGCTTCGGCATCGCGACCGCCCTTCAGGTGACGGCTGAGTTCGGGCAGTAGCACCGTCCCGATGGCGATGCCGATAATGCCGAGCGGCAGTTGGTAGAGCCGGTCGGCGTAATAGAGATAGGAGATGGCGCTATCGGCAGACGAGGCGATGATGGTGCCAACGAAAATATTGATCTGGGTGATGCCGCCGGCGATCACGGCGGGGATCGCGAGCACCCAGAAGCGGCGGACCTCGGCATCGAAGCGCGGCCATTGGAGCCTTGGAACAAAGCCGGCGCGGCGGATGGCGGCATAGACCATCGCAAGTTGCGCCACGCCGCCGGCCAGCGTTCCAATCGCGATCCAGATCGCAGTCTGAATTGCGGTGTTGGGGTAGAGCACGAGCGGCGCCATGAACGCGATCATGACGATGTTCAAGAGGATGGGCGCGAAGGCAGCCGCCTTGAAGTGGCCGAGGCCGTTGAGAATGGCGGCATAGGCGGCCATCAGCGACATGAACATCAAATAGGGAAAGCAGATCCGGGTCAGCAGGACCGTGAGTTCATACTTGGCAGGATCGTCAAGGAAGCCGGGAACAAAGGGCGCCAGCACGAGCGGCATGAAGATTTCGGCGAGAATGGTGACTGCGAGGACCACTGCCAGCAGCCAGCTCAGGATGCGCGCCGCCCAAACGCGCGCCGGCTCCTGGCCCTCCTGCTCGAGCGAGCGGGCAAAGAGCGGGATGAAGGCGGTGTTGAAAGCGCCTTCGGCAAACAGCCGGCGGAAGAGATTGGGAAAGCGAAACGCGGCGAGATAGGCGTCGGCGGCAAAGCCTGTGCCGAGCACAGCGGCGACCAGCGCGTCGCGGACAAAGCCGAGAATTCGCGAGCCGAGGGTAAGGATGCCGACATTGAGAAAGTTGCGGTAAAGGCTCACCCGCTGGCGACCTTGGCGGCCCGCTGCTCGGTCTGCGGCGCCTGCGGCTCGAACACCTTCAGCAAAGCCGACTGAATCGCCTTCTGGCGTGCTTTGGATTCGATTTTGTGGCCGGTGAGGTCGGTGACGTAAAAGACGTCGACGGCCTTCTCGCCATAGGTGCCGATATGGGCCGAACCGATGGTGAGGTTGAGGTCGGAAATGGCGCGGGTCAGCTGATGCAGCAGTCCCGTGCGATCGAGGCCTGAGACCTCGATGACGGTGAACTTCTCGCTGAGCGTATTGGAGACCTGCGCTTCGGCGGGCAGCGTGAAGGGCTTCAGACGTTTGTTGTGGCGGCTGTCCTTGCCAAGGTCGATGAAGATCTGCCGCTTGCCGGTGAGCAATTGCTTGACGGTATCGATGATGCGGGTGGCGCGGACCTTTTCATCCTCGTCGGAGGTGAAAGCGCGGCGCAAACGGAAGGTATCGAGGGCGTGGCCGTCGCGAGTCGAAAAGATCTGGGCGCCGATGATCGAGGCTTCCGCCATGGTGCAGGCGCCGGCGATGAGCGACAGCAGGCGCGGGTGATCGGGCGTATAGAACGAGACTTCGGTGATGCTCTCGAACGCCTGAACACGGATGGCGCCGGCAAAGGGATTTTTCGCGGCATCCGCGGCGCGGATCATGCGGGCATGCTCGATCTGGAGTTCGAGCTCGGCGCGCAGCCAGTAGTGATTGTAGTGCCTTGCCATATAGGCATCGAGTTCGGGGCGCGGCCAGGCGGCGAGCGCCTTTTCGAGATCGGCCTTGGCGGCGGCGATCCGGTCCGCCTGGGTGACGCGCGAATGGCCGCCTGACAGCAGTGGTTCGGTGGCGTAGTAGAGCGAGCGAAGCAGCGAGCCTTTCCAGCCGGTCCAGACGCCCGGCCCCACAGCGCGGATGTCGCAGGCGGTGAGGATCATCAGCAGCGCCAGACGCTGCGGCGATTGGACGATATCGGCAAAGGCACGGGCGGTTTCGGGGTCCTGCAGATCGCGGGCCTGGGCGATCTCGCTCATCAGCAGATGATATTGGATGAGCCAGGCCACGGTATCGGTCTCGGCTGCATCAAGACCGAGGCGCGGGCAGAATTTGCGGGCCACGCGGGCGCCGGCGATGGAGTGATCCTCGGGCCGGCCTTTCGCGATGTCGTGGAGGAAGAGCGACACGTAAAGCAGGCGCGTATCGTTAAGCGAAGGCAGCAGCTCGTGGGTGAGCGGCAGTTCCTGGCGGAGGCCGCCATTGGCGATCTCGGCCATCACCCCGACGGCGCGGATCAGATGCTCGTCCACCGTATAGTGGTGATACATGTTGAATTGCATCAGCGCGACGATCTTGCCGAATTCGGGCACGAACTTGCCTAGAACGCCGCTCTCATTCATCTGCCGCAGAATGCGCTCAACGGTGCGCGGGGTGGTGAGGATTTCGAGGAACCACTCATTGGCCTTTGGATCGTTTTGCACTTCGCGTTTGATGAGGTGCAGCGATCGCGTGAGGTCCTTGATGGCGTCGGGGTGAAACAGCAGATCGTTGCGTCCGGCAACGAGAAAGCTTCTGATGATGGCGAGTGGATCCCGCTCGAAGGCATCGCGGCGGGCGGTGTTGAGCCGGCCGGAATCGATGACGAAATCGGGCTCGCCCTTGATCGGCACACGGCCGCGTTTGAACATGCCGGTGACCCGGCCCATCATGTCGAGCGGCTTGGCGTGGTTGAATTCGAGGCTGGTGCAGAAGATGCGGGTCAGATCGCCGACATCCTTGGCGACGAGAAAATAGCGCTTCATCATCCGCTCGACGCCCAGCATGCCGGGGCGATCGGCGAAATGCAGTCGCTCGGCCAGCTCGGGCTGGACGTCGAAGGTCAGCTTCTCGTCGGCCCGACCGGTGAGGAAATGCAGATGGCAGCGGATCGACCAGAGGAAATCCTCGGCGCGCTGAAACAGGCGGTATTCGTCGGGGCTGAGGACGCCCTTGTCGACCAGTTCGGCGCCAGTCTTGACCTTGTAGAAGTATTTTCCAATCCAGAACAGGGTATTGAGGTCGCGCAGACCGCCCTTGCCGTCCTTGATGTTGGGCTCGACGACATAGCGGGTGTTGCCCATCTGGCGATGGCGCTCCTCGCGTTCGGCCATCTTGGCAGCGATGAATTCCGGCCCGGTCCTGGGCATGATTTCGGATTCGAAGCGCTTGACCAGTTCGTCGAAGAGCTTGATTTCGCCGGTCAGGAAGCGCGCCTCAAGCGTCGCGGTGCGCACCGTCATGTCGGAGCGGGCCATGCGAAGGCACTCGTCGACAGAACGGACGGCGTGGCCGACCTTCTGGCCTAAATCCCAGAGCATATAGAGAACGTATTCGGTGACCTGCTCGCCCCAGGGTGTCTGCTTGTAGGGCAGGATGAACAGCAGATCGATGTCCGAGCCGGGCGCCAGCGTGCCCCGGCCGTAACCGCCGACAGCAGCCAGCGCGATGGCTTCGGCGCCGGTCGGGTTGTCGACCGGGTAGACGTAGCGCGTGGCAAACAGATGGATCGCCCTGATGATCTCGTCCTCAGCGGAACACAGATTTTGCGCGCAGCGCGTGCCGCGGCCGGTGGCCATCAATTCGCCTTCGGCAGATTTGCGCGCCTCTGCCAAGGCGTTCCGCATCACCGCCAGAACGGCGGCGCGGCCAGCGGCGGATTTTGGGGAATTCTGGTCGAGCGCCGCCTCGATCTCGTCGAGGATGGTTTCGGCGGTCCTGAGATGAAAAAGCGGCTTTCGGGGACGGGTTTCAGCTTCGGCGACCGGCATCGCGGGCTTTCTTCAATTCATAGATCAATTCCAGCGCGGCGCGCGGGGTCAATTCGTCGGCGCGGATCTGGTCGAGCATGTCATGGACGAGACTTGTTTCCCGCTTTTGCGGCGGGGGAGCAGACGCGAAAAGCGGCAGATCGTCTAGCATGGCGAGTTTTCCGCCGGAAGAGCGCTGCTCGAGCACGCCTAAGACCTGCCGGGCCCGGCTCAGCACCGAATCGGGCAGACCGGCCAAACGCGCCACCTGTATGCCATAGGAACGATCGGCGGCGCCCGGCACGACTTCGTGGAGGAACACCACGTCCCCTTCCCACTCGCGTACGGCCATGGTTACGTTTTTGACCCGCTGGAGGCTCTTGGCGAGCGCCGTCATTTCATGGAAATGGGTGGCAAACAGGGCCCGGCAGCCAGTTTCGTTGTGCAGGGCCTCGACAGCAGCCCAGGCGATGGACAGGCCGTCGAAGGTGGCCGTGCCGCGGCCAATTTCGTCGAGAATGACCAGCGAACGGGTGGTGGCGCGGTTGAGGATCTGAGCGGTTTCGACCATTTCGACCATGAAGGTCGAACGGCCATGGGCGATGTCGTCGGAGGCTCCGACGCGGGAAAACACGCGGTCGATGATGCCGATATGGGCGCTCTCGCCCGGCACGTAGCTGCCGATCTGCGCCAGTATAGCGATCAATGCATTCTGGCGCAGGAAGGTGGATTTGCCGCCCATATTGGGACCGGTGACCAGCCACAGCGCCCCGCCCGACAGGTCCGTGTCGTTGGCGACGAATATCTGATGCGCCGCTTTGACATTCATTTCAACGACCGGGTGGCGGCCGGAGACGATCTCGAAGGCGAACGAGGCGTCGACGATGGGGCGGCAGAAGCTGCGGGTGGCAGCGAGATGAGCGAGGCCCGCGGCAACATCGAGTTCAGCCAGTGTCGCGGCAGTTTCGCGAAGGAGATCGGTGCGGGCGATTGCCGCTTCAACGAGGCGGGTGAAAATCGCCTGCTCGATGGCGAGAGCCTGTTCGTGGGCACGGGCGATGCGACCCTCGAGTTCGGCAAGCTCAGGCGTGGTGAAGCGCATCGCCGAAGCGAGGGTCTGGCGGTGGATGAAGCTCGCGCGGTGCGGCTCTTCCAAAAGCTTGCTGCCATGGCCGGCGGGCACTTCGACGAAATAGCCGAGCACGCCGTTGTGACGGATTTTCAGAGATTTGATATCGGTCTCGCCGACCAGGCGCGCCTGCAGGGCCGCAACCACGGCGCGGGTTTCCGAAGCGAGAGCACGCTCGGTGTCGAGCTTTGCATCGTAGCCGCGCCGCACGAAACCGCCATCACGTGCCAAAAGTGGCGGCTCACCATCGATCGCCTGTTCGAGTTCGGTGGCAAGGTCCTGCGGAGCGGTGGCGAGGCGGTCGCGGATCGCGGCCAGCTCATCGGGCGCGCCATCGAGTTCGGCGAGTGCTGCCGAGGCGATGTCGGCGATGGCGATGGCTGCGCCAATGGCGGCGAGGTCGCGTGGCCCACCGCGCGAGAGAGCGAGGCGCGTCAGCGCGCGGGTAAGATCGGGCGCGGATTTGAGTGTCTGACGCAGGCGCGTCGCAACCACTGGCTCCGCAAGCAGCGCCGAGACGGCGTCGAGGCGGGCATTGATCGCAATCGGATCGAGCAAGGGCGCGGCGAGCCGCCGCGCGAGAAGGCGAGAACCGGGGGGCGTGACGCAGGCATCGATGGTGTGCAGCAGCGAACCCTTGCGCTCGCCCCGCTGGGTTTCGAACAATTCGAGCGAGGCGCGGGTCGAGGCATCGATTGCCATATGAGAAGCGACATTTTCGGCAACCGGGGAGCGCAGCGCCAGCGCGACGCCTTTCTGGCTATCGCGAATGTAATAGAGGAGCGCGCCGAGAGCGCTGCGCTCGGCGCGGGCAAAGGATGTGGGATCGATTTTGGTCGCGAACTGGCTCGCGATCTCGCGCGCGGCGGCGCTCGAATCGAAGGTTTCAGCTGGGAGGCGGACAAGGACGGCGCCATCAATGGCAATCTTGCGCTGCCGCAGGGCGGCTTCCGTCGCTTCGGTCAGCAGCAATTCGGCGGGCGCTATGCGGGCGAGTTCGTCGCCAACGGCCTCGGGTGCCACTGCGATGACGGCGAGCTCGCCGGTCGAAACGTCGGCATACGCCAGTGCAAAATCATCCTCGCCGTGACGCAGCAGGGCCAGCGCCGCGAGATAATTGGCGCCGCGCGCCGGTAGCAGATCATCCTCGGTGATGGTGCCGGCGGTGACGAGGCGAACCACGTCGCGCTTGACCGGCGATTTCGCGCCGCGCTTTTTGGCTTCCGCCGGATCTTCGATCTGCTCGCAAATGGCGACGCGATGTCCGAGCGCGATCAGCTTTTTGAGGTAGTCCTGCGCGGCATGGACGGGCACGCCGCACATCGGGATGTCGGCGCCCTGGTGCTTGCCGCGCCGGGTGAGCACGATGCCGAGCGCCTGTGACGCGATCTCGGCGTCCTCAAAGAACATCTCATAGAAATCGCCCATCCGGTAAAACAGCAGATAGCCCGGATTGACCGATTTGATCTCGAGATACTGCCCCATCATCGGCGTGATGGGAGTCGCCGGTTCGGCCGTCTCGGCAGGATGGTAAGGGGCCTGGTCCATGAACGCGGCGAAGACTCTCGGGAAGCCTGTGACTCTAGGGCGTTTGTGCGCCAATGCCAATCAGTCGGGGGCGAAGGGCACGGGCGTCTTTTTGGCGCCCCGAACATATTGGTGCCACGCCTTTTGCGCGGCCACGATGATGTCGCGCCGGATCCAGTTAGCGATGCGGGCAGGCCGGCGGCGCCAATAAAACGGCGCCTGGGCGCTGCGCTTGATGTGGCGGTCGGCCAGCTGGCTCACGAGCTTTGGCCCGTGACCGCTCTTGAGTTGGTCGGCCTGGATGACCAGAGCCGGGTTAGCCTGCCGCGTCACCAAATGGCGCAGCAGGGGCAGATAGGGATTGAACAGGAAACGATCGGATGCATGGAGCCGCGTTAGGCGGCTCGCGGCAATCCGTTCTGCGGCGCGGCGCGAGACGATGTAGCCCGCCGATCCCGACGCCCAGCTATGCGAGGTGTAGAATTGAACACCTTCGATCGCGGGACGGGCGTCGGGTAGCAGGCGGAGGTTTTCGTGGCGGGTCTCGAGCCTCAGAAGATCGATGCCAGCGGGCTCCGCCTCGAACTGAGTGAGAAATTGCGGCAGGCGCGCCGAGAGCACCGCGTCGTCCTCGAGGATCAGACCAAAGTCTGCATCGGAGGCGATAAACGCATTGAGGGCGGCGACATGGCTCAGGCTGCAGCAAAGCTCCATCGGCGTCAGCCAAGTGCCGCGCCGCGGATTGCACCAGGTTTCAAGATCGGCGGTGGTGAGACCAGCGGGGGTCATCGCATCGATCCGCTCCGCCGCGAGGCCGAGGGCACGAAACTGGCCTTCCATGAAGTCGCGCCGCTCAAGATGGGCGGCGACATTGATGTAGTAGACCCGCATTGGCGAACCCTCTAGCAGCGCGCCTCGGACGCCGCCAGACGCGGCCCACGCAAGAGCTAGACGAAGCGGTTGATCAGGTTCTCGAGATATTCCTGACGGCCGGAACGCGGCTCGGGGTTGATGCTCTGCTTTTCGACGCGTGCCGCGATCTGCTCGAGGCTGCGCTTGCCCGAGAGCATGGCCTTGGCCTCGCGTTCGCTCCAGCCGGCATAGCGCTCGTCGATCGCCGCATCGAGCGTGCCGTCCTCGATAATCGCTGCCGCCGCCTTGAGGCCGCGCGCAAGAATATCGAGCCCGCCAACATGGCCGTGGACCAGGTCGGCGGGATCGATCGACTGGCGGCGAATCTTGGCATCGAAATTGAAGCCGCCATTGCCGAGGCCGCCATTCTTGAGGATCTGGTAGAAGGCCAGCGCCATTTCACCGGGATTGTTGGGGAACTGGTCGGTATCCCAGCCCGATTGCAGATCGTTGCGATTGGCGTCGACCGAACCGAGGATGCCGAGCGAGCGGGCGACCGCCAGCTCGTGCTCGAAGGAATGGCCGGCGAGGAAGGCGTGGCCGACTTCGATATTGACCTTCACATCTTTTTCGAGGCCGTAGGTTTTGAGGAAGCCATAGACGGTCGCGACGTCATAATCATATTGATGCTTGGTCGGCTCCTGCGGCTTGGGCTCGATAAGGATTGTCCCCTTGAAGCCGATCTTCTTGGCATGCTCGACGACCAGCGTCAGGAACCGCGCGGCCTGGTCCTGCTCCTGCTTGAAATTGGTGTTGAGCAGCGTCTCGTAGCCTTCGCGACCGCCCCATAGAACATAGTTCGAACCGCCGAGCTCGTGAGTCAATTCGAGCACGTTCTTCACCTGACCTGCGGCGTAGGCGAAGACATCGGGATCAGGATTGGTAGCGGCGCCGCCCATGTAGCGGCGGTTCGAGAAGAGATTGGCGGTGCCCCAGAGCAATTTGGTGCGCTGCTTCTGCATCTTTTTGGCGAAGATTTCGCCGATGGCGCGAACATTCTTATTGCTCTCTTTGAGGCTCGCCCCCTCGGGCGCAATGTCAGCGTCGTGAAAGCAGAAGAACGGAATGTCGAGGAGCTCGAACAGCTCGAACGCCACATCGGCCTTGAGGCGCGCGCCCTCCATGCCCTTGTCGAACCAGGGGCGCGCAAAAGTCCGGCCACCGAAGGGGTCACCGCCCTCCCAGGCGAAGCTGTGCCAGTAAGCAACCGCCGGCCGGATGTGATCTTCCATGCGCTTGCCCAGGACCAATTCGTCCTTGTTGTAATGGCGATAAGCGAGCGGGTCCTTCGAGCGCGGCCCCTTGAACTGAACGGGTTTGATCCCCTTTAAGAAATCGGTCATTGGCGGGCCTCCTCGATGGCGGGGTAGAGCGCACGGTAGCGCGCGTATTGATCGGTATAGGCGGAGCGCAGGGATGGGTCTGGCGCAATCGTGCGGGCGATTTTTGGCATGGTCATGATCTCGGCCGGATCGGCGCCGTCGGCGGCGCAGAGGCCGAGCCGTGCGGCGCCCAATGCGCCACCATAGTCGCCATCCTCGGGGACATCGATCTCGACGTCGAGGTTGGTGGCAATAAGCCTGAGCCAAAGCGATGATTTGGATCCGCCGCCGACGGCAAGCAATCGTTGGAACTTTGTTCCAGCGTCGGCGAGCACGCGCTGACAATCGCGGAAAGCAAAGGTGACGCCTTCCATGACCGCCTGGGCGAGGCGCGCCTGGTCGGATAAATGCGATAAGCCAACGAAACTACCCCGAGCGGCCGCGTTGTTGTGCGGCGTGCGCTCGCCGCTCAGATAGGGCAGGAAGATTTCCTCGCCGGGACCGTTGAATTTCGCCTCGGCCGCAGCACTGAGCTCGGCCTGTTTCCGGCCGGTGACGCTCGACAGCCAGTTGAGGCTGTCAGTGGCGCTGAGGATGACGCCCATCTGGTGCCAGGTGTTGGGGATGGCGTGACAAAAGGCGTGGACGGCGCCGGCGGTATTGGGCCGGAAGCGATCATTAGATACAAAAATCACGCCCGAAGTGCCGAGCGAGACGAAGCCTTCGCCCGGCCGGATAGCGCCGATACCGCAGGCAGCTGCAGCGTTGTCCCCTGCCCCGCCGGCGACAATTGGATCACCGGTAATACCCCAGCGCCGGGCCAGTTCAGGTTTGAGGTTGCCTGAGGGCGCGGAGCCTTCGACAAGCCGCGGCATGTGCGAGCGGTTGAGACCGGTGACCCCAAGCAGCGCGTCCGACCAGTCGCGCTGCTTGACGTCGAGCCAGAGCGTGCCCGAAGCGTCGGACATCTCCTCAACATACTCACCGGTGAGCAGCAGACGAACATAGGCCTTGGGCAGCAAGACCTTGGCGATTTTCCGATAGATCTCCGGCTCGTGCTTGCGGACCCAGGCGATCTTGGGGGCAGTGAAGCCGGGCATGGCGATGTTGCCGGCGATGCCGCGGAGGCTCGGCAGCGCGGCCTCCATTTCGCGGCATTCGGCCGCCGCGCGGCCATCATTCCAGAGGATGCATGGCCGCAGAACCGCGTCGCCCTTGCCGAGCAAGACCGCCCCGTGCATGTGGCCGGAAAGTCCGATGCCGCGCAGCTCAGACATTTCCTTCGGGTGTGACTTTGCCAGGGCGTCGCAGGCGGCGAGGCAAGCGCTCCACCAATCGGCGGGGCTTTGCTCGGACCAACCGGGGTGGGGGCGAACCGGCTCGACAGCCTTGGCGGTCTCTTCGCCCAACGCCCGTCCGGCGCGGTCGATCAGGATCGCCTTGACGCCCGAAGTGCCGATATCGAGGCCGAGATAGGTCACGGCAACGCAGCCCCGAGCAGAGCACGCGCGCTATCACCCCTTGCGACGATGGTCAGGCTCATTGGATCCCCCGAGCGAAAGACTTGGCGAACCGACGCAGACGCGTCAACTGCTTTCGGCCAAGGCAAGCTCGCGGCTTGGCGAGCAGCCGCGGTTTCGCTATCAGCAAACGCGGGGAGATCTCACATGGGCCTATCGGTACGCGAATTCGGCAGCCATCAGGGCAAGCGGGTCGATGAGATCACGCTGAGTTCGGACAGCGGCGTCGAAATCAAATTCATCACCTATGGCGCGGCGTTGCGGAGCTGGCTGGTGCCGGTGGGCTCAGGCAAGCGGGAGGTGACGCTGGGGTTCGAGCACTTTGACGACTATCCCAGCCACTCGCCCTATTTCGGCGCTATCGCCGGGCGGGTTGCCAATCGCATCGGCGGCGGGGCCTTCGACATCGATGGTACGCGCTTTCAGCTTGGGACCAATGAGGGCGCAAACACGCTGCATGGCGGGCCAGAGGGCTTGGGGACGCAGCTTTGGGACGCCGAGCCCGACGAGGCACGTTGTGCGGTGAAATTCAGCCATGTCTCCCCCGACGGGGCGATGGGCTTTCCAGGGACCGCCAAAATCTCGGCGACCTACCGGCTTTGGGGCAATAGGCTGCGGCTCGATTTCGAGGCGAGCCTCGACCGGATTTCACCCTTGAGTCTGGTGCAGCATCATTATTTCAATCTGGGTGAGGGCGAGACCGTGCTCGACCATTTGTACCAGATCGAGAGCAGCGCCCGCACCGAGGTCGACGCGGCGCTGATTCCAACCGGCAACATCATGGAGGTGCCGCGCGGCTCCGACTATGATTTGCGTAAGCCGAGAACGATGCGCCGAGCCGACGGCAGCACTATCTCCCATGATGGAAATTACGTGCTCGATTCCGGGCGCGATGTCTCGCAGCCGGTGGCGGTGGTCAACGCTCCCGACAGGTCGCTAACGCTTAAGCTGTGGACCGATCGACCCGGTCTGCAGGTCTATAATGGCGTGATGACAAACGTCCCGGTGCCGGGACATGGTGGCCGGGTTTATGGAAAGCATTCAGGCTTCTGCCTCGAAGACCAGGCTTTCCCCGACGCCGTACACCATCCGCATTTTCCCTCGATCTGGCATGGACCGCTGCGCCCCTACCGTCACTGGTGCGAAATCGAGATCGCTTAGCCAGCCCCCCGTCGGCCAAACCATCGAGTGCGCGGGATTAGCCGAGCGAGACCGGTGTTATCGACAGCAAGCGGGCTTAATGCCCGCGTGGGAGACCCAAGAATGCGTGACTCAATTCTGGTGCGCCTTGCGGGCGCGATGCTGATTGCTCTGACCCTGTCGCTGCCGGCGGGGGCGGTCGATACGGGCGGTAACAGCGGGGATAATGGCAGTGCCAATGTGCCGTCGATGTCGGAGGCACGCGCCGAAATCAAGGCAAAGCACTGGAGCGACGCGATCGCGACGCTGAAGCTGATCATCGCCGACAATTCCAACAACGCGGATGCCTATAATCTGCTCGGCTACTCCTACCGCAATTCGGGGGATTTTAAGCGGGCGCAGCAGGCTTACACGCGGGCGCTTAAGCTCGACCCCAAGCATACCGGGGCGCTCGAATATCAGGGCGTGCTCTATGTGATGCTGGGCGATATCGATAAGGCCAAGGCTAATCTCGCCAAGATCAAGGGCATCTGCGGCACGAGCTGTGAGGAATATGAGGACCTTGACGAGGCCATCCCCGGCTAAATCGCCGACGCCGCCTGGGGCCAGTCCTTCGGCGGCGCGGTCTTGGGCTCGTAGCGGCACCACTCGCGGATGATGCAGCGATAGCATTCGGGAATCCGAGCCTTGCACACATAGCGGCCGTGCAGGATCAGCCAGTGATGGGCGTGGAGGAGATAGGGCTCCGGCACGATGTCGAGCAAACCGAGCTCGACCGTCAGGACGTCCTCCCCCGGCGCGAGGCCGGTGCGGTTGGCGACGCGGAACAGATGCGTGTCGACGGCTATGGTCGGCTGGCGGAAGGCAATGTTGAGGACGACATTGGCGGTCTTGCGGCCGACGCCGGGCAGAGATTGCAGCGCTTCGCGGTCGGCGGGCACTTCACCGCCGAAGCGCTCGAGCAATTGCTGGCTGAGGGCAAAGACATTCTTGGCTTTGGTGCGGAAGAGGCCAATGGTCTTGATCAAATCCTCGATGCGCTCCGCACCGAGCGCCACCATTTTGGCCGGCGTATCGGCGAGCTTGAACAGCGCCGGGGTGGCCTTGTTAACCCCGGCATCGGTCGCCTGGGCCGAAAGGACGACCGCCACGAGCAGGGTGAAGGGATTGGGAGCGACCAGTTCGCCCTGGGGCTCCGGGTTGGCGGCGGCAAAGCTGGCGAAAATGGCTTCGACGTCCGTCGCCGGCATTCGCTTTGTTGATCGTTTGCGTGGCGCTTTGGCCATTCTCAGCCCTCCGATTCGGGGTTTATAGTCAGACCTGATGGTTACCAAGACACAAGCCAAGCCGCTTTTCGCGGCGACCCTCACGCCTCACCGCTCGCTGTCGCCGCGGGGCGTCAAAATTCTTGTCGGGCTGGTCTCGGCGCTGGCCCTCGTTCCCGGGGTTTTGTTCTATGTCGCCGGAGCCTGGCCGGTCATCGGCTTTATGGGCCTCGACGTGCTGGGGATCTATCTGGCGCTCACGATCTCGATGCGTGGTGGCCGGGCTTTCGAGGAAATCCGGCTCTGGCCCGGCAGCCTCGAAGTGCGGAAGGTGGATGCCAAGGGGCGGGAGCAAGTGCTGAGCTTCGAGGTGCTTTCGGTGCGCTTTGCGATCGATCGGGATTTCAACGAACGCATCACCGGGCTCTGGCTTCGACAGCGCAACGACAGGATTGCGATCGGGGCGTTCCTCAGCGCCGAGGAAAAGCTCAGCTTCTCCAAGGCGTTCGGGGCGGCGCTCCGCAAGTCGCGGGCCTAGCGTCAAAACCGGGTCGTTTCGCCGGCCGGGACCCGCTACGCCATGCCCATCATGACACAACATCAGACTCTCACCCCCGCAGACGATTATGAGACGGTGCGCGCCGCGATCGCTTATCTGAGCGAGACCGGACCCGAGGACACCGATCTCTCGCGCTTTTCGCGTTCGCTCGGGCTGAGCGAGCGGCAATTGACGGAGCTCTTCCGACGCTGGTGCGGCTTGAGCCCCAAGAGCTTTGCGCAGGCGGTGGCGCTCGACCACGCCAAGCGACTGCTGGCGGAGCAGGAGAGCGTGCTTTCGACCACCTATGCCGTGGGACTTAGTTCAACGTCGCGGCTCCATGATCTGTTCGTCACCTACGAAGCGATGCCGCCCGGGGCCTATCGCGCCAAGGGCGAGGGGCTCGAGATGGTCTGGGGCATCGCGCCCTCGCCTTTCGGCACAGCCGTGCTGGTGGTCACCGAATATGGCCTGGCCGGGATCGGCTTCGCCGATGGCGAGGTCTCGGTGGCGGCGGCCTTCGAGGATCTGAGGGCTCGCTGGCCCAAGGCGCGCTATCGGCGCGACGATGCCCGGGTGCAGCCGATCGCGACGCGGGTGTTCGATCCGGCCCGCTGGGACGCGGACCAGCCGGTACGCGTGGTGCTGATCGGCACCGATTTCGAGATTAAGGTCTGGCAGACGCTGCTCAAGATTCCGGTCGGCCGCGCGACGAGTTATGCCGATGTCGCTAACGCTATCGGACGGCCGTCGGCGGCGCGGGCGGTGGGAGCAGCGGTGGGCAAGAACCCCATTTCATTCGTCGTGCCCTGCCACCGGGTGGTCGGCTCGGGGGGCGCCCTCACTGGCTATCACTGGGGGCTGCCGCGCAAGCGCGCGATCCTCGGCTGGGAGGCCGGTGTGCTAGCCGCCTAGAGCGCAAGCCTTTCCTTGAGCTTGCCGGATTTGGTGATGCGGTAGACCACGGGCTCGCCCGTCGCCAGCTCGCGCTTCAGGATCTGCTCAGGCGTCAGTTTCTCGATCGCCATGACGATGGAGCGGAGCGAATTGCCATGGGCGGCGACAAGCACCGTCTTGCCGTTCTTAACGAGTGGAAGGATGTTCTTTTCGTAATAGGGCAGCGTGCGGGCCGCCGTATCCTTGAGCGACTCACCGCCGGGGGGCGGGACGTCGTAGGAGCGGCGCCAGATCAGCACCTGGTCCTCGCCCCATTTCTTGCGGGCATCGTCCTTATTCAGGCCGGCCAGGTCGCCATAATCGCGCTCGTTGAGCGCCTGATGGCGGGTGATGGTGAGGTTGACCACGCCCAATTCCTCAAGGATGAGATCGAGCGTGTGCTGGGCGCGGCGCAGCGCCGAAGTGAAGTAGAAGCCGGGCTTCAGGCCAGCGACCTTCAGCTTCTTGCCGGTGGCACGCGCTTCGCCGACACCCTTGTCCGTAAGATCAGGGTTCTTCCAGCCGGTGAAGAGGTTCTTGAGATTCCACTCGCTCTCGCCGTGGCGGACGAGAATCAGCGTGCCGGCCATTGCTTACTCCTTGAAACCGAGCACATCGGCCATGCTGTACAAGCCGGCGCCCTTGCCACGCGCCCAAAGGGCGGCGCGCGCCGCGCCCAAGGCAAACATGGCGCGGTCCTCGGCGTGATGGGAGAGCTCGATCCGCTCGTGCTGGCCGGCAAGAAAGACACTGTGCTCACCGACAACACTGCCGCCGCGCAAGGTCGCAAAGCCGATGCTGTTTGCGGCGCGCGCGCCGGTATGGCCGTCGCGAACGCGAACGGCGTTGTGGTCGAGATCGATATCGCGGCCCTTGGCGGCGGCGCGGCCGAGCATCAACGCGGTGCCGGAGGGAGCATCGACCTTCTTATTGTGATGCATTTCGAGGATCTCGATGTCGAAGCCGGGCAGAGCCCTTGCCGCCTGCTGCACAAGACCGAGCAGCACATTGAGGCCGAGCGAAAAATTACCGGATTTGACGATGCGCGCACCATTGAGGGCAGCGGTGCGGATGGCAATGTCGTCATCGGCCGTGCAGCCGGTGGTGCCGATGATGTGGATGAGGCCCCGCTGCGCGGCGATCTGCGCCAACGCGACGCTCGCTGAAGGGGCGGAGAAGTCGATGATCGCTTCGGCGCCGGCCAGACCTGCCTCGGGGTCGTCGCCGATGGTAACGCCCAGCCGGGTCAGGCCCGCGAACTCTCCAGCGTCGCGGCCGATAGCGGGCGCGCCGCGTCGGTCGAAAGCCGAATGGAGGGTGAGACCGGGTGTCTCCGCAACCGCCCTGATATTGGCGGCGCCCATGCGCCCGCCGGCGCCGGCTATGGTGACTCTGAGATCGCTCATGTTCATCCTTTAGCCGCCCCGGCGAGCAGACTCCACTACCCTCAGCTGGCGCATTTCGGCGAGGATCGCCGCTGCCGCAGCGCCCGGATTGGCAGCTGCAGTGATTGGGCGGCCGACGACGAGGTGGGTAGCGCCGGCGGCGATGGCCTCGGCGGGGGTGAGGGTGCGCTTCTGGTCGCCGATCGCCGCGCCCGCAGGGCGGATTCCCGGGGTGACAATGGCCAGTTGCGGGCCGACGATGGCACGGACCGTCCTGGCCTCGAGCGGCGAGCAGACGAGGCCGGCCACGCCTACTTCCCTAGCCTGACGGGCGCGCAAGCCGACGAGGCCGGCGGTATCGAGGGCGAATCCGGCCTCGGCGACATCGTCATCGTCCATCGAGGTCAATACCGACACGCCAAGAATGCCGAGACCCGAGCCCGCGGCGCCTTTGACGGCGCCACG
The DNA here is from genome assembly GCA_039920085.1 of Devosia sp. GTDB lineage: Bacteria > Pseudomonadota > Alphaproteobacteria > Rhizobiales > Devosiaceae > Devosia_A. The sequence continues at coordinate 22,099 of JBDSEK010000021.1, forward strand.
CATGCATTGGGGATAGGCATGGACAGTGAGAAAGGTTGCGCCGGTGTTGGCAATGGCCGCAACGCCGCGCTCGACGGTGTTGTCGATGTCGAGCAACTTCAGATCGAAAAACACCCGCTTGCCGGCGGCGATCAGGGCCCTGCCGAGAGCAAGGCCGTCGTCGCCGTAAAACAGCTGGTAGCCGATCTTGTAGAAATCGACGCTGGCTCCGAGACCTTCGATCAGCGTTTCGGCGGCCGCCCTTGTATCGAGATCGAGGGCGACAATGAGGGTTCCGGCCATGCGGCGCTCCTGGTGCGGGCGGGATTGCCATGCGCCGCGCTGCGCCGCAAGCCAGAGGTGTCGCAGAAGCGTCGGTCCGACTGGCACGGCCCCGTTTGCCCGCGACTCTCTCGATATCGATCGGTGCCTTTGTAGGGGAGCCCGAGAAAGCCCCTTTCCTCCTCGATATTATGGTGCCATAGTATAGCGATGCAGCAGCAGGCTTTGTCGGCCATCGTGGCCTGGGTCCGATTGGATCAGGCGATCCAGGCGTTCAATCTGAAGCTCAGGCGGGAGTTCGGGATTACCGGGCTACAGCTGGGCGTACTCAGGATATTGGGCGAGCGGCCGAGCCTGCCGCTGGCGGCGCTGCGCAAATCGCTGGTGATGCATGCGGCAACGCTCGGCCAGTCGATCGACGAATTGCGGGTGATGGAACTGGTGAGCGTGAGCCGCGACGGCCGAGACAAGCGGGCGCGAAACGTGGCGTTGACCGACAAGGGACGTGAATTGATGGCGCGGGCACCGCTGGGTGGACCGGTGCGACTCCGCGAGATCGAAGCGGAGCCGGCGCGCCTCGATGCGCTGAAGGCAGCTTTTGAAGATGCAATAGAGCTGTTCGGGCTCGCCGAGCCTTCGCCAAAAAGGACCGAGGGACGCTGATGGCCGAGATCGAGGAGACGCCAAATATTGGCGCGGTGCTGGGCAAGCGACTGCGCAAGGTGGGGATCGATACGCGCGAAAAGCTCGAGGCGATGGGCTATGCCGATGCGTTCCTCAGGCTTTGTGCGGAATTTCCCGAGGACGCGTGTGTCCACACGCGACTGGCGCTGGCCGGCGCGGTGCGCGGCATTCGCTGGCACGATTTGCCCCAGAAGCTCCAGGCAGAAGTCACCAAGGGCCTGAGCTGAAGCCGCTTGCTTGCGGGCGACCGCCGACCTAGCTTGCCGGCGGTTCAATCCGGGGGCAGCGATGAACTTCGATCTCAACTATCTGGCCGTGATCGGCGCGGCGATCGCCGGCGTCGTGGTCAACGCACTTTGGTATTCTGTCATTCTCAAGGGACAGGTCGCCGCATTGCGCAAGGGCGATGCAACAATCGCCGGACGGGACCCGGCGCCGCCGATGTATGCGGTGGCAATGATCGGGCAATTACTGATGGCGTTCGTGCTTGCGGTGATGCTGCGGACGACTGGGCTTTCGGGGCTGGTCGGCGGCGCGCTGGTGGGTGTGTTCCTCTGGCTCGGCTTCACCATCAATGCAGTGACGCAGCTGCATGTCTTCGGCTATCGCGACCGCCGCTTTGCGGTGATCGACGGGCTCAACTGGCTGATCGCGGCGATCGTGATGGGCGCGATTTTGGGGCAGTGGGGCTGAGGTAGGCCCTCACCAGCTGGCGCAAGCGCCCCGGAGTTAGATGCCGCCGCGGCTGAAATGGGTCAACTCGCGCACCATCTGGCCCACCTTCCATTGGATGTTGGCTTCGTTGGGGTTGCCCTCGGCGTCGAACACGCCGGGGGCGGGACCGAGCCCCAGAAGGGTCGGCACGACCAGCGCGCCGATCTTGCTCAGCGTATCGCGCAGATGGCTGAGACCAAAGATGGTGGCGTATTTGCCATCGCTCACCCCACCGATGCCGAAAATGGCGTGGCGCCAGGGGCTCGGCTTCTGCCGCGATAGCCAGGAGACGGTGTTGGCGATGAGTGGGGTGACGCCGCCATTGTATTCGGGCGTGATGATGAGGACGATGTCATGGGTGCGAAAGAGATCGGCGAGGCGGCTCGCGGCTTCTGGTGTGTTGCCGGCGTCCTCGATGTCCTGATTGAAGATGGGCATCTCGAAATCGGCGAGGCTGAGATCGGTAACGGCGACGCCTGCGTCGCGTAGCTTCAGCGACATGTGCTGACGCAAGGTCTCGTTGATCGAGCCGTGGCGAAGCGAGCCGCAGAGGGTGATGGCAGTTTTCTGGAGCGGCGTTTCAGTCATTGGCGATTTCGGCCACTCCCTCGATCACTGCTCGAACAGATTCTTGAGCTTGGCGAAGAACCCATCGCTTGTCGGCGAAGTCTCCTTGGTGGTCAGCTTGTGAAACTCCTCGAGCAATTCGCGCTGACGCTTGCTTAAAGCTTGCGGGGTTTCGACGTCGAGTTGGACGTAGAGATCGCCGGTGTCCTTGGAGCGGAGTACGGGCATGCCCTTCTGCTTCAGGCGGACGCGCTGGCCCGGCTGCGTGCCCGGTGCGACTTTGACCTTGGCGCGGGCGCCATCGAGGGTGGGGACTTCGAACTCGCCGCCAAGCGCCGCGGTGGTCATGGCGATGGGAACGCGGGCATAGAGATCGGCGCCATCGCGATGGAACAGATCGTGCGGCTTGACTGAAATGAAGATGTAGAGATCGCCGGGCGGGCCGCCGCGCAGACCCGCTTCGCCCTCATTGGCGAGACGGATGCGTGTACCGTCTTCGATGCCCTTGGGGATATCGACCGAGAGCTTCCTGTTCTCTTGCTTCCGGCCCTGGCCGCCGCAATCGGTGCAGGGGTTTTCCATGATCTGGCCGCGGCCCTGGCAAACCGGGCAGGTGCGCTCGATGGTGAAGAAGCCCTGCGCGGCGCGGACCTTGCCGTGGCCGGAGCAGTGCTTGCAGGTCTGCATGCCGGTGCCTGGCTTGGCGCCGCTGCCATCGCAGGTGTGGCAGGTGACCAGCGTTGGAACGTCGATCTCAACGGTGCGGCCGAGATAGGCTTCCTCGAGGCTGATCTCCAGATTGTAGCGGAGATCGGAGCCCCGAAGGCGCGACTGGCTGGCTGGCCCACCGCGACCACGCTGACCGCCCATGAAGTCGCCGAAAATGTCCTCGAAGATATCGGACATGGACGAGGTGAATTCGGGACCAAAGCCACTTGCCTGTGGTCCGCGCGAGCCGTTCTCGAAGGCTGCATGGCCGAAGCGATCGTAGGCGGCACGCTTCTGGGGGTCCTTCAGCGTGTCGTAGGCTTCATTGATTTCCTTGAATTTGTGTTCGGCGTCATTGTTGCCCGGATTGCGATCCGGGTGGAACTGCATGGCGAGTTTTCGGTAGGCGCCCTTGAGGGCGGCCTCGTCGGCGCCCTTCTTCAGCCCCAGCACATCGTAGAAATCGCGTTTCGCCAACTAGTTCTGCCCCAAAGCTCAGCCCGCTCCGACCGAATAAGGTCCACTCGGCTAGCCGTTTTGGGACCCCGGTCCCTATTGTCTTAATACGCAAACGGGGGCGCCGCAGCACCCCCGCTCTGACCTATCAACCACAGCTCGAGCCTCAGGCCGACTTCTTGTCGTCGTCCTGCACTTCCTCGAAATCGGCGTCGACCACATCGTCGTCGGCCGGCTTGTCGCCACCGGCGGCTTTGGCTTCGGCCTCAGCCTGGCTCGCCTTGTACATGGCCTCGCCAAGCTTCATTGAGGCTTCGCCCAGAGCGTTGGTCTTTTCCTTGATGGCTTCCACATCCTCGCCTTCGATGACGCCCTTCAAATCGGTGAGGGCGGTTTCGATGGCGGTCTTTTCGTCAATACCGACCTTGTCGCCGTAATCCTTGAGCGAACGCTCGGTGGAATGGACCAGCGACTCGGCCTGGTTCTTGGCCTCGACCAGCTCGCGCGCCTTCTTGTCGGATTCGGCGTTGGCCTCGGCTTCCTTGACCATGCGGTCGATGTCGGCGTCACTCAGGCCGCCGCTGGCCTGGATGCGGATCTGCTGCTCCTTGCCGGTGCCCTTGTCCTTGGCCGAGACATTGACGATGCCGTTGGCGTCGATGTCGAAGGTGACCTCGATCTGCGGGGTGCCGCGCGGCGCCGGGGGGATACCGGCGAGATCGAAATTGCCGAGCAGCTTGTTGTTGGCCGCCATTTCGCGCTCACCCTGGAAGACGCGGATGGTCACCGCGCTCTGACTGTCCTCGGCGGTCGAGAAAGTCTGGCTCTGTTTGGTGGGGATGGTGGTGTTGCGATCGATGAGGCGCGTGAACACGCCGCCCAGCGTTTCGATGCCGAGCGAAAGCGGGGTCACGTCGAGCAGCAGCACATCCTTGACGTCGCCCTGAAGGACGCCGGCCTGGATGGCGGCGCCAAGCGCCACGACTTCGTCGGGGTTGACGCCCTTGTGCGGCTCCTTGCCGAAGAAGGCTTTCACCGTCTCGACGACTTTGGGCATGCGCGTCATACCGCCGACGAGCACGACTTCGTCGATTTGGCTCAGCGACACGCCGGCATCCTTGATGGCCTGCTTCACCGGCTCGACCGTGCGCTGGATGAGGTCATCGACCAGCTGCTCGAATTTGGCGCGAGTGAGCTTCAGCGTCATGTGCTTGGGGCCGGACGCATCGGCAGTGATGAAGGGCAGATTGATTTCGGTCTGGGTGGCGGAGCTCAGCTCGATCTTGGCTTTCTCGGCGGCTTCCTTGAGGCGCTGCAGGGCAAGCTTGTCCTTGCGCAGATCAATGCCCTGGTCTTTTTTGAACTCGTCGGCGAGGTAGTCGACGAGGCGCATGTCGAAATCTTCACCGCCGAGGAAGGTGTCGCCATTGGTCGACTTCACCTCGAAAACGCCATCGCCGATCTCGAGGACCGAGATATCGAAGGTGCCGCCGCCGAGGTCGTAGACCGCGATGGTGCCGGTGTTTTTCTTGTCGAGGCCATAGGCGAGCGCCGCCGCGGTCGGCTCGTTGATGATGCGAAGCACGTCAAGGCCGGCGATCCGGCCGGCGTCCTTGGTGGCCTGGCGCTGGCTGTCGTTGAAATAGGCGGGAACGGTGATCACCGCCTGGGTGACCTTTTCGCCGAGATAGGCTTCGGCGGTTTCCTTCATTTTGGTGAGGATCATCGCCGAGACTTCGGAGGGCGAATATTTCTTGCCCTCGACTTCGACCCAGGCGTCGCCATTGTCGGCCTTGACGATCTTGAACGGGACAAGACCCTTGTCCTTGCCGACCATCGGATCGTCGTAGCGACGGCCGATGAGGCGCTTGACCGCGAATAGCGTGCCTTCGGGATTGGTGACCGCCTGACGCTTGGACGACTGGCCAACGAGGCGCTCGCCGTCCTTAGTGAAGCCGACCATCGAGGGGGTGGTGCGCGCGCCCTCGGAATTCTCGATAACTTTGGGGTTGCTGCCCTCCATCACGGCGACACAGGAATTGGTGGTGCCGAGATCGATGCCGATAACTTTTGCCATACTAGCCTCTTTCCTAAGCGAGCCCGGTGTCCGAACGCCTCAAAACCATCGGCCGTTCGTTTTGCCCTTTGGGGGTCCCGGGGTCCTTGCTGAATTTGGTGATTTGACCCGTTTCCGAGCCTTGGCGGGTATATAGGGGCGGGGTTTTGGGCCTGCAAGCGCAGGGGAGAGGTAAAATCGCGCAAATCGGGGACGACAAACGGCCGGCGATCAAATTGCCGATGTGCCGCGTTGGCGCCCAGCCGAGGCTTGTGCTTAAAGTCGACGCTTACCGGATGCCTCGAATGTTCAAACTGCTCGCCGCGCTGCCCCTGCTGATCGTCAGCCCAGGCGCTTTTGCCCAGTCCGTCCCGGATGATGCGCACAAGGTGATGTGGTGCGCCCTCGCCTTCCAGATCTTTTTCGTCGATCCGCACCGCTCGAGCGTCGAAGAGATCGAAGTATTCAAGCCCTACGCCGATGCCGCAAAGCTGCTGCTCGACCACGGCAGGGCCAGTTTGGCCGCAGCCGGGTTCAGCGACGAAGCGGCGAACCAGGTTCGGCGGGCGCTGGTCCCTGAGGTGACGCGGCAAGTGAACAGGGAAGAAGCGGCGGAGTTCACCACCACCGATTGCGCCGCCCTGGCCAAGGCCCATGGCGCCGCGGCGGGCCCCGAGACCGTTTCGCTCGTTTCACCGGCCGTCTAACAGGACCATTTCATGCTACAACCCGAAGCTACCGACGTTCTTGTCGTCGTCGATGTACAATATGATTTCTTGCCCGGCGGAAAACTGGCGGTGACCGGGGGCGACGAGATCATCGAGCCCATCAACGCCATGGCAAGGCGTTTCCGCAATGTGATCCTGACGCAGGACTGGCACCCGGCGGGCCATATCTCGTTCGCCTCGACCCATCCGGGGAGCAAACCGTTCGATTTGATCGAGCTGCCTTATGGACCGCAGGTGTTGTGGCCGGACCACTGCATAATCGGCTCCAAGGGGGCGGAATTTTCGGCGCTGCTCGATATCCCGCAGGTGCAGACCATCATTCGCAAGGGCTATCGCGACGTCATCGATTCCTATTCGGCATTCAAGGAGAACGACCACAGGACTGGAACAGGCCTGGCTGGATATTTGCGCGAGCGCGGCCTCGAACGGCTCTACCTTTGCGGACTCGCGGAGGATTTCTGTGTGGCCTGGAGCGCTGAGGACGCCATAGCCTCGGGCTTTGAAGCGGTGGTGATCGAAGACGCAACCCGCGCCATCGACGCCGATGGCTCGCTCGAAGCGGCGTGGGGGCGCATGAACAAAGCCGGGGTGGGCAAGGCAAGGATCGCGGATTTTCTATAGGCAGCCGCGTCGCAATAGAACCAACGGGGTGGTCCCGGTCTACGCGTTCTTGTCGATATGCGCTTCGCCGTCCGGTGGGGGCGCCGCAGCGCCGCCTTTGGCCACGCCGACCATTGCCGGGCGCAGCACGCGGTCGCCGATGGCGTAGCCGGCCTGAACGACCTGGACCACGGTGCCTTCCGGGCGGGTCGGGTCGGGGACTTCGAACATCGCCTGGTGCTTGTGCGGATCGAATTTCTGGCCGTCGGCCTCGATGGGTTTGACGCCATGCACGGCAAGCAGGCGCTGCATCTCGCGCTCGGTGAGCTCGATGCCCTCGATCAGCGATTTCATCGGGCCGTCGGCGTTCTCGCGCGCTTCGGCGGGTAGCACCAGCATGGCGCGGTTGAGCGAATCGGTGGCCGTCAGCATGTCGCGGGCGAACTTGGTGATGGCGTAGGAACGGGTATCGTCGACCTCGCGCGCCATGCGCTTGCGCAAATTTTCCATCTCGGCGGCAAGGCGCAGCAGCCGGTCCTTGAGGTCGGCATTTTCGGTGGCCAGCGCCTCGACGATCTGCGCTTCGGTGGCCGCCTCTTCCGCCGTCTTTTCGGTTTCGGGGCGCGGCTCGAAGCCGTCCATTTCCATGGTGTCGTCGCTCATCATCAATCCAAAACTCTTGGGGTTTCCGGGCGTTCCGGCAATTTGACCCGGATATCGGCCAATGAGGCCAAGGATTCAAGCCTTCTTGCGCCCCACCATCTGGCTGATGATCTGGGCGGTGTAGTCGACGACCGGGACAATGCGGGAATAATTGAGCCTCGTGGGGCCGATGACGCCGAGGACGCCGATGATTTTTTCGTTGGCGTCGCGATAGGGGCTGAGGATCACCGAAGAGCCGGAGAGCGAAAACAGCTTGTTCTCGGAGCCGATGAAGATCCGCACGCCCTCGGCGGTATCGGCGTCGCCTAACAAGTCGATCAGGCCTTCCTGACGCTCGAGTTCGTCGAAGAGCCGGCGCATGCGCGTCAGCTCTTCGGACTGCATGGTGTCGTTGAGGAGATTGGCGCGGCCGCGAACGATGACGGTCGGCGCTTGCGGGGTGGAGCCTTCGCTCAGCGTCGCAAGCCCGGTTTCGACCAGGGTACGGGTCAGTTCGTCCAGCTCGGCAAGCGATTGTAGGTGCTTTTGCCGGATCAGGGCGCGGGCCTCGGCGAGGGTTTTGCCGGTGACGAGGCTCGCGAGATAGTTGGAGGCCTGGGCGATGGCGCTGGCGGTGAGCCCGGGGGGCAGCGGCACGACGCGGTTTTCGACCGTGCCGTCCTGCCCGACCAGGACGGCCATCGCCTGATTGGCGTCCAGGCGCACGAATTCGAGATGACGGAGCACCATGTCGGGAGATTTGGCCGCGATAACCACGCCGGCGCCGTGGCTGAGACCCGAGAGCAAGGTCGAAGCCTGGGTCAGCAAATCCTCGATCTTGCCGCCCTGGGCCTGGCTCTCGAACTGACGGGCGATCTGGGATTTTTCGCGCTCGTCGACGGCGCCGATCTCGAGCATGGCGTCAACGAAAAAGCGGAGGCCCTGCTGGGTGGGCTGGCGGCCGGCCGAGGTGTGTGGGGCGGCGATAAGGCCCAGATCCTCGAGATCGGCCATGACGTTGCGCACCGAGGCGGGGGATAGGCCGACCGAGAGCATGCGCGAGAGGTCGCGCGAGCCGACCGGGGTGCCGGTTTCGAGATAGCGCTCGACGATCTTACGGAAGATGTCCTGGCTGCGGGTGGACAGGACCGCAAGGAAGTCTTCGGGGGCCTTACTCATGAGGCTTGGAGCGATCCATCAAATTGCGCCTGTAACCATCTAGGCAAAAACGCCGGTCGATGAAAGGCGCGGGCGGGTTGTGGGGGCCTTCAGGCAGGGTTAAGAGGCGGTTAACGTGCCCTCAACCCCAGTGATTTGATGCGCCCTTCCGGACGTGAGCCGACCCAGATGCGCCCCGTGACCATCGAACGCAATGTGGCGCAGAAGGCCGAGGGCAGCTGCCTTGTGGCGTTCGGCAACACCAAAGTCCTGGTGACGGCGAGCGTAGAGACGACGCTCCCGAGCTGGCGGCGGGGCTCGGGCCAAGGCTGGGTGACGGCCGAATATGGCATGCTGCCGCGCTCGACCAATACCCGCACGCGGCGCGAGGCCGCGGCAGGCAAGCAATCGGGGCGGACCCAGGAGATCCAGCGGCTGATCGGCAGATCGCTGCGGGCCGTGGTCGATATGACCGCGCTGGGCGAAAATCAGATCACTATCGACTGCGATGTGCTCGAGGCCGATGGCGGGACCAGAACGGCTTCAATTACAGGGGCTTACATCGCATTGTATGACGCCATAGCATGGCTCAAGGCGCGCGCTCTGACCAAGGGTGAGCCGCTGCGCGACTCGGTCGCCGCGATTTCCTGCGGCATATATCGCGGCACGCCGGTGCTCGATCTCGATTATCTCGAAGACGTCGAGGCGCAGACCGACGCCAATTTCGTGCTGACCGGCACCGGCAAGTTCGTTGAGATCCAGGGGACGGCCGAGCAGGAGCCGTTCAGCCGCGAGGAGCTGGCAAGCCTGATGGCACTGGCCGAAAGCGGCATCGTGCAGCTGACGCAATTGCAGAAAGCCGCGCTTTCCGATGGGTAGCATCGCCCGGCTCAAGCGCGGCGATTCTCTGCTGATTGCCACGCACAATGCCGGCAAGCTGGCCGAATTCCGCGAGCTGTTCGCGCCGCTCGGGCTGACGCTGATTTCGGCGGGGGAACTTGGGCTGCCGGAACCGGAAGAAACGGGAACCAGTTTCGCCGAGAATGCGCGGATCAAGGCGCACGCCGCGGCGAAGGCGGCAGGGCGCATCGCGCTCGCCGATGATTCGGGCCTCAGCGTCGACGCGCTGGATGGGGCGCCCGGTGTCTACACCGCCGACTGGGCCGCGACGCCGAATGGGCGCGATTATCACAAGGCGATGACCCGGGTGGAGGATTGCCTGCAGGCGAAAGGCGCGAATTCGCCCGGCCTCCGGAAGGGCGCGTTCAACGCCACGCTTTGCCTCGCGCATCCGGATGGGCGTGACGATCTCTATGTCGGCAAGGTCACCGGCACGATGGTCTGGCCGTATCGCGGCGATGCCGGCTTCGGCTTCGATCCGATGTTCATGCCGGACGGCTTCGATATCACCTTCGGCGAGATGCCCAGTTCGGCCAAGCATTCATGGGCGCCGGGTCAGACCGGGCTCAGCCACAGGGCGCGGGCCTTCGCCAAATTCGTGGAGGGCGCGATTGAATTCTGATTCGCGCGGCAACGGGCTGTTCGGCGTCTATGTGCACTGGCCGTTTTGCGCGGCGAAGTGCCCGTATTGCGATTTCAATTCGCATGTTCATCGCGGCGAATTCGACGAGCAGCGCTACGTGGCTGCCTATGCCAGGGAGATCGCCCATTACGCGGCGCTGACCAAAGGGCGCGAGGTCAAGTCGATCTTTTTCGGTGGCGGTACGCCGTCGCTGATGGCGCCGGGCTCGGTCGAGGCGATCCTCAACGAAATCGGCAAGCACTGGAACATCGCTCCAAAGGCGGAGATCACGCTCGAGGCCAACCCGACTTCGGTGGAGGCCGAGCGCTTCAAGGGCTATCGCAGCGCGGGGGTCAACCGCGTGTCGCTGGGCGTACAGTCGCTGCGCGAGGCGCCGCTGGCCGAACTCGGGCGACGGCACAGTGTCGACGAGGCCATCGCCGCGGTGCGGCTGGCGCAATCAATTTTCCCCCGGACCAGCTTCGATCTCATCTATGCACGGCCACGACAGACGCTGGATGAATGGCAGGACGAGCTGACCGAGGCGCTCTGGCTGGCGCAGGGGCATCTCTCGCTCTACCAGCTGACCATAGAGATGGGGACGCGCTTCTACGACCTGTTCAATGCCGGCAAACTGAAGATGCCGGACGAAGATCTGAGCGCCGATTTCTACGAAATGACGCAGGAGATGACGCAGCGCGCCGGCCTGCCCGCCTATGAGATCTCTAACCATGCCCGGCCGGGACAGGAGAGCGTCCACAACCTCATCTATTGGCGCTACGGCGAATATGCCGGCGTCGGGCCTGGGGCACATGGGCGACTACTGCTCGACGGTAAGCGCCACGCGACGGCAGCCGAGAAGCTGCCTTTCGAATGGGAAAAGAAGGTGGTAGCGCGGGGGCATGGCCTCGTCACCGACGACATCCTCACCTGGGAAGAGGAAGGCGACGAGCTGCTGGTGATGGGCTTGCGCCTGCGCGAAGGGATCGACCCCGACCGGTTCGCGACGCTGAGCGGGCGGCGGATCGAGCAGCGCCAGATCGATGAGCTGAAGCGCATCGGCTTTGTCGAGAGCCTGCCCAACGGCAATCTACGGGTGACCGACAAGGGGTGGCCGGTGCTGGATGCGGTCGTTGCGGACCTGGCGGCCTAGTGGCGGTCCGTCGGTATCCTAGGTCCACCTGCGCCGCTCTCAATAATGCGACGAAGTCTCGGTCGGCTTCTCGTCGACCCTGTGGCGGAAGGCGATTACTCCCCAGATCGCGAAGCCGATGAGCATGATGCCGGCAATGATCACGCCTAGCGGAACGCTCGTCAAAGTTTCGCGCCCTCGGCCACAGCGCTGCCGCCAATCGTGACCTGCCGGATGACCAGGGCGTATTCGCTGCGGCCGTCGCTCAGGAAGCGGAAGACGCCATCACGGCCTTTGAAGCCGCCCGGGACGGTCAGCTGGCCGCGGTCGTATTTGGGCGAACTCAGGGCCAGAGCGCTCGAATTGGCGAGGATGGTGGCGGTGTAGGCGATGGTGGCGAAAGCGTGCATCGTCCCGCCGAATTTCTGGGTGTAGAGCGGCAAGAGCGCCTGATAGCCGGCATCGTCGACGGCGGGGAAGACCGCGCCCGCCAGATAGGGCGTGTTGAGGATATTTGTATCGCCGTTCCAATCGGCAGAGCCGATGAACTGCACGGTGCCCTGCGGCACGCCGGCCTGTTCGAACAGGGTGGCAAAGCTTGGCGCGGTGGCGCGATCGGGGATGAACAGCGCGTCGATCTGGCCCTGCTGGAGGAGCGGCGCCAGCTGCGCAACGAGCCCCCGCGCCTCGTCCTCGGATTTGAAATTGTAGACGGCGCGGACGTTGAGGCCGAGTTCGCTGGCGGCCTGGGTGAAAGCGCCCTGCTGGATGCGGCCAAAATCATTGGTCGAAAAGATCCCGGCAAAGGCTTTCTTGCCGAGCTTTTGCGTATAGGCCATGGAGCGCTTGACCTCGCTCTCGGGCAGGACGTTCAGCAGATAGACGCCCGGACCGGCAGCGCCGGAATTGTTGGAAAAGCCAATCACCGGGATACCCGCGGCGCGGGCGGTGGCGCCGGCGGCGCTGACCTGGTCGGCCTTGAGCGGGCCGAGAATGAGGCTCGAGCCTTCGGCCACGGCCTGCGCCGCGGCGGCGGTCGCGCCCTGGGGGGTGGTGCCGGTGTCCTTCAAAACCAGGGTGATATTGTCCGCGATGGTGCCGCTCGAGGCGATGTAATCCATGGCGAGCTCGGCGCCATGCGCCATCGAGATGCCGACTCCGCTCACCGCCGGATCGCCAGTTAGCGGCAGCAGCAGTGCGACGCGGACGGGGCCTGAGCCGAAGGTCTGTCCTGCGGCCAGCGGCAGGGTGGTGTCGTTGACGGTGGTGTTGCCGCCGCCATCGCCGAAGCGCTCGAAATCGAAGCCCGCTCCGGCACAGGCCGCGAGCCCCAGCGCCAGCAGCCCGCCAAGCGCCAGGCGGGAAACCAAGGTGAAAGCGCCGTGCCGCAAGTCGAAATCCCTGAAAAAGCGTCCGGCGCCCAGCCGGATACGTCTCGTTCTATACAAAAGGAATGGGGCGGCTAAAAGTCTTGGCCGTCAAAGGCGGGGCGAGGCTGTGGACGAATTTCGATATTTTATCGCCGGAACGCCGTTCGCCGCTCCGCTGCTCGCCGCCGGGCTCCATGTGGTGTCCACCCCGATTGGCAATTTGCGCGACATGACGCTGCGCGGGCTGGAGACGCTGGCCGCGGCCGATGTCATCTATTGCGAGGATACGCGAACCAGCGCCAAGCTTTGCGAGCATTACGGCGTCAAGACGCCGCGCAAGGCCCTGCATGAGCACAATGAGCGGGCGCTGATCGCCACGATCCTTGCCGATCTCGGTCGGGGCGGAAAGATCGCGCTGATCTCGGATGCTGGGACGCCGCTCCTGTCCGACCCAGGATTTCCTCTCGTGCGGGCGGTGCGCGAGGCCGGTTTGCCGGTCTTTGCCGTGCCCGGGGCTTCGGCATTGCTGGCGGGGCTTGCCGTCGCGGGGCTGCCGACGGATGCGTTCAGCTTCGTGGGGTTTCTGCCGGCCAAGGCGGGCGCGCGGGCCAATGCGATTGGCGAGCTCAAAAGCCTTTTGGGAACGCTGGTGCTGTATGAATCTCCGCGTCGGCTGGGTGAGACATTGGGGGCACTGGCGACGGGGCTGGGGGATCGCGAGGCGGCGGTAGGGCTCGAACTCACCAAGAAATTCGAGCGGGTGTCGCGCGGCAGGCTCAGCGCGCTGTCCGCAGAGTTTGCCGGGGACGACATCAAGGGCGAGGCAGTGGTCCTCGTCGCAGGCGCAAAGGACGCCGAACCGGAGAAGGAGGAATGGAGCGAGGCTCTGGCGGAGGCGATGGAAGCGATGCCGCTGAGGACGGCGGTCGATGCGATTACCGAGCGCTTCGGACTCAAACACAAGCAGGTCTATGATGCCGCGCTCGCCCGCAAAGCCAAGCAATAGCGTCCGCGCTTTCAATGAACGGGCCGGCCGCCGCGGCGAGATGTGGGCGGCGCTTTTCCTTCGGCTCAAGGGCTACAGGATTGCGGCGAAGCGGGTGAAGACGCCGCTGGGGGAGATCGATCTCGTGGCGCGACGGGGCAGATTGACGGTGTTCGTCGAGGTCAAGGCGCGGGCCTTCTCTGAGGGCGAGGCTGACGCACTGCTGGCGGTCAATGGCCGGCGCATCGTACGGGCCGCAGCGCTATGGCTCGGGCGGCACCCTGAGCTCAATGCGGGCGAGACGCGGTTCGACGTGATTTTCCTTGCGCCCTTTGCGTGGCCGCGCCACATCACGGGCGCTTTCGATGCCAGCGGACTGCTCTGATGCTCAAAGTCGCAGTGCAAATGGACCCCATTGCCTCCATCAATCCGGCGGGGGATTCGACCTTTGCGCTGATGCTCGAAGCGCAGGCGCGCAAGCACAGCGTCGACTATTACGTCCCGGCCTCGCTGGCGCTGCGCGACAACAAAGTGAGCGCCGAGCTCGCGAGCGTCACGGTTCACGACAAGCCCAAGGGCGAGCATTTCACGCTCGGGGAAACCAGGCGTACCGACCTTGCGGAATACGATGTCGTGCTGATGCGGCAGGACCCGCCCTTCGATATGAATTACATCACGCTCAGCCATATGCTGGAGCGCATCCATCCCAAGACTTATGTGATGAATTCACCTGCTTCGGTGCGCAATGCGCCGGAGAAGATCCTGGTTACGGAATTTCCCGAGCTGATGCCGCCGACGCTGGTGACACGCGACCGCGCGCTGATCCAAGAGTTTCGCAAGGAGCACGGCAACATCATCGTCAAGCCACTCTACGGCAATGGCGGGGCGGGTGTGTTCTTCATCGAAGAGGGCAGCCACAATTTGGTCTCGCTGCTCGAACTGTTCGAGCAGGCGTTCCGCGAGCCGTTCATGGTGCAGCGCTATCTGCCGGAGGTGCGCAAGGGCGACAAGCGCATCATCATCGTCGATGGCGAGGCGGTGGGTGCGATCAACCGCGTGCCGGCCGACGGCGAAGCGCGCTCCAACATGCATGTCGGCGGCCGGCCGGAGCTGTCGCAGCTGACCGCGCGCGAGCAAGAAATCTGCGCGACGATCGCGCCGAAGCTCAAGGAGCTGGATTTGATCTTTGTCGGCATCGACGTGATCGGCGGCTATCTGACCGAGATCAACGTCACCTCCCCTACCGGCATCCGCGAGATCAAGCGCTTCGGCGGGCCGGATATCGCGCCAATGATCTGGGACGCGATCGAAAAGCGCCGGAGCTAGGGGCGCGTGAAGGAACGACGGAAACGGATCAGCACGGCGCGGGGTGTGGCGATGGTACGGGCGCTCGAAATGACGCGGCCGGCGGCGGAGCGTATTTCTTCCGATCCCCTGGCAGCGGGCTTCGTCAACCCGTTCGCAGTGCAAGGCATGCGGCTGATGGTGGCGAGCGGCCTGGCGCGGCTGCTCGGGATCGAAGCGATGATCAATTTTGCGGTGGCGCGAGAGCGCTGCATCGAAGAGTTCATGGCGCGCGAGATCGCCGACGGTTGTCAGCAGATCGTCATTCTAGGGGCGGGCTTCGATACGCGGGTCTACCGGCTCGCTGGTGCGGCGCAACTTTCGATATTCGAAGTCGATCATCCGGTGACGCAGGAGGGAAAGCGCGAGGCTCTGGGCGCCGTAGGCGACGCAGTACCCGACAATGTGCGGTTCGTGGCGGTCGATTTCGAGCGCGACGATCTCGGTGAGAGGTTGCGGGCAGAGGGTTACGACGAAGCTAGCCGGACGCTGTTCGTCTGGCAGGGGGTCAGCATGTATCTGACCGCAGAAGGGATCGACCGAACGCTCGGTTTCGTGGCGCACCACGCGGGACCGGACAGCGCTATCGTCTTCGACTATTTCGATGAAAGCGCGATGCGATCGGGTGAAGCGGCGATGACGCGGCTCTTTACAGCCCTGATGGGCGAAGCGGTCCACTTCGGCATCGACCAGCGCGAAATTGTGTCGTTTCTATCCGCCCGCGGCTACCGCGATATCGACAATGTCGACAGCGCGACACTCGCCAGTCGCTTTCTCGTTGGGTCGAATGCACGCCGCCCGATGGCGAGCGGGGTCAATGTCGTCACGGCTCGCGTGGCCTGAGCCTCGTATCGTTGCCCCTCGCCTTTCGTCCAGCGCTCGGGCACTCTGCGCCGATGCCGTTCGACACGCTGCTGCTCGCGCTGACCACGTTCTTCGCCACTGTCGGGCCGGCGGATCTGATCCTCGTTTATGCCGCGCTGACGACCAAGAACACAGCGGCCGAGCGCCGGGCCATGGCGCTCCGCGGAACGCTGATCGCAACCGGCATCTTGCTGTTCTTTGCGGTGTTCGGGGAGGCCATGCTGCGGCTGTTTGGCATCACGCTGCCGGCGCTCAGGGTGGCGGGTGGCGTCTTGCTGCTGCTGATCTCGATCGACATGGTGTTCGCCCGGCATTCGGGCGGCACCGGCACGACGCCAGAAGAGGAAGACGAAGCGCAGACGCGGGGCGATATCTCGGTTTTTCCGCTGGCGACGCCGTTGATCGCGGGACCGGGCGCGATTAGCGCCGTGATCCTGCTCGCGACCGGCGCCGGGCAGTTCACGCTGGGCTGGGTGATGGTCGTCGTGGCGCTGCTGGCGATTCTCTTGGTTTGCTACGCGGCGATGCTGGTTGCGATTCCGCTGCAGCGGATGCTCGGCGTCACCGGATTGGCGGTGGTGAGTCGCGTCGTCGGCGTGCTGCTGGCAGCGCTGGCGGTGCAGTTTCTGATCGACGGAATAAAGGCGTCGGGACTGGTCGCCGCGGTCGCTGGCTAGAACAGCGTCATGATGGCGGCACGAACTTGCCGCGGTGGAAGTTCACTCCCTCGGTGCAGATGCGGCGCGCGGTGATGATGAAGGTGTCGACCAACACCGTGTCCTCGGACACGAATTCGATCCAGACATAATCCTTCCCCTCCGCCGCCTTGTGCGAAAAGCGGAGGCCGATGCCCATGCGTCGGCCGAAGCGCAGTTCGCCGCGGGCGATCATGGCGCGCAGCTCATCGATGAGGTGGATGCCGTCGGCATGGCTGACGCAGATTTCCATATCGCGCCAGGTGTGGCCGGGTCGGGAGAGGAACCAGCCCCAGAGCCGCTCCAACGGCAACCGCTTCCAGGGTGACAGGATGATGTGGAAGCGATCGATCTGCAGCCTTCGGCCGCGCAGCAGCAGGACCAGCAGTACCCATTGCATGAGATAGGGCAAGCCACGAAAGGGGGCGCGCGAAATCGAGGTGCCGGGCTCGGGGCCGGCGACCGGATTGATGTTGTAGACGAGCAGCCGACGGTAGAACGGGTACCATTGGATGGTGGTCGAGGCGTTCTCGCGGAAGCGGGAGCGGACATAGGCGGGCAATTCGGAATCGGGCTGCCATTCCAGAAGGTTGCCGAGATAGCCCGCTGGGCCGCAGCGGAAGGTCAGCTCGATCAGAATGAAGCGGCTGGTGCGCGCCCGTAGCGCCGCCCATTCAGCCTCGTTGCGCTTGGAGACGACGACATTGCCCGCTTCGTCGAGATATTTGATCTCCTCGATCAGCTCGTAGAGCGAGAAATAGCGGGCGCTCGAGCCATGCACATCGACGAAGAAACAAGCGCCGACGGAGACGCCAGAGAACTCGGGCAATGTTGGCAAGGCGAGGTCGGATTTATCGAGATATTCGTTGAGCTCGTAGAGGCGGGTGCCGGCCTTGGCCGTGACGCGGTTGCCTTCGAGCGCGACGATGCCGCGATAGCCGGCCATCACCACGCGGTCGTCGCCGTGGAGGCGATTGAACCACCAGGAATAGCCTTGGCCATGAGCGCGGAAGGGGCGCTGCTCGCGCTGAATGGCCTGTAGCGCCTCGAGCGTCGTGGCGCGCAGTTCGGTCGGGCGTCGTTCGAACAAAGCGGTGACCGGCCGGGTGGGATCGAGCCCCGTCTCGGCCATCACCTTGGAGGCGTCGATAGCGACGCGGCGGGCGAAGAACCAAAGCGTGGACGGCAGCAGGCGGCCGATGAGGCGCATGGCCCAATCGGGCGCGTAAAGAGTTCGGTGGCCGGTGAGGCGGCCGACTTCGTCGAAATAGATACGGCTCTCGTAGTTGGTGGTGCCGAGATTGTAGATGGCGTTGCGCGCGCCTTTGGCCAGCAGAGCCTCGACATAGCGGCTCAGATCGTCGGCATGGATGAGATTCATCAGCCGCGACTTGATGCCGAAGGAGGCAAAGCGCGCTGCCTTTACCACGCCATCGGACCAGGCGAGGCCCGACCCCATGACGACAGTCGGGCGGAGGATCAGCCAATCGATGCCGCGCTTCTCGCACGTCTCTCGCACCAATGCTTCGCCCTCGATCTTAAGCCGCGTGTAGTTGTCGAGGAGGGGCGTGAGAACGAGTTGCTGGTCTTCGCGATAGCCGGTCGCGTCTCGAGGCTCGATGCCGGAATAGACGACCTGCGAGCTGACATAAACGTAGAGCCGGCACGAGCCGGACAGCGCACCGGAAAGGATTTCGGCATCGAGCGATTTGTTGGCGGCAAGGAAATCGGCAGGCTTGGCCTTGCTATCGAGGGCGCAGTGGATGACGCAATCGGAGTTCGTCAGGGCGGCGCGGAGCGCGGGCTTGTCAGCGAAAGCGACATAGGTCACGCCGGACACGGCACGGCCGGCGCCAGGCGGCGAGCGGACGATGCCGGTGAGCTGATGGCTTTGGGCCAGCCGCTCGGCCAGGCGATGGCCGATGCCACCCGAGGCGCCTGTCAGTACGATCCTCACGGCAAGCGATCCATCTGGCTCAGTAAAAACAAGGGCCATCCGCGCCCGCGCAGATGGCCCCGAAACATGGTTCTATCGGAACCGAAATTACTTCTTCTTGCCCGCATTGGACACTGCCGGCGACATACCGGCGGTCGCGAGGACTTTGGGCTTTTCCTTTTTGGGCTTTTTGGTTTCCTTGTTTTTCTTCATCTGGCCTTTTGCCATGAGCGCTCTCCGGATCTCGCCGCCGGGCCCGCTGCCCGGCACATCGCGGCTAAAGGATTAGGCGCGCGACTTTGCCCTGACAAGCGGGCAGTCGTTCATTTCACCAGACGGCAACGGCCGGCGGGGCCGAGGGTTTCGACGCTGCGGGGATCGCAGCCGGTCAGGAGGAACACCGTCCAGTCGTTGATATCGCCGTAAAAGACGTTCCGGTCGACTTCGGTGCGGACACCGTTGAGCGTGCCGGTCTGCGTCCACTGCCAGAACATCCAGCGGCGATTGCCATAGCGTTCATGCGGCTCGGCGGCGGTGGAGCGGAGCCAGAAGGCGTTGTCGAAATGCTCGCCTTCGAGGATGTCATGGTGGAAACTCATGTCGGTATAGATGATGGGGAGCTTACCGGTGTGCTGCTCCATCGCCTGGAGCATCACCCGCACCTTTTCGAGGATGTCGGCGCGGTTGAATTTGTTCTTGCATTTCGACTGGTGGTTCCATTCGAGGTCGAGCACTGGCGGCAGAGCGTCGGGGTCGGCGGGCACCATCTTTTTGAACCAGCGCGCCTGTTCGGCGGCAGTCGAACACCAGGTCATGAAGTGATAGGCGCCATGCGCCATGCCCGAGGCCTTGGCACGGCGCCAATTGTCGTAGAATTCAGGGTCGATGTAATCCTTGCCCTCGGTGGATTTCATATAGACGAAATGGACGCCCGAGGCCCGGACGCGATCGAACTCGATCCGTCCCTGGTACCGCGCGACGTCCATGCCCTGGACCGGCAGGCCGCGAGCGCGGTTGACGCCCGGATGCGGGCGGTTGTCGCCGTGGATGGGCGCCCCAACCTCGCTGCGGATGGCGGCGGCGTATTCCGCCGGTGAGCGGGCGCAGGCTGCGGGCGCCAGCAGTGCCGCGACCAAGACCAGATGCCCCAAAAGCGTCGAAAAGCCAGAGCGAAGCGAGACGGAATCCATGCGGAGGAAGCTCGGCGATCAGAGAAGCGGAGCTTTTGAATCAACATGGGGCGCTTAACGGAACCTTGCGCTAAGCCTTTGATATTCCGGCATGGTTAATGGCCGCCGCGCAGGCAAACCCGGCCGCGGTCTTTGCCGCTCCGGGCTATGTTCCCTAAATGTTCTTGCGCGACAAACTCAGCTCCTTTAGAATTTTCTGTCGGATTGGGGACCATCAGAATGGCTGCTGCACGGGTGCAGACCGTGGCGTTCCAGGGCATCGAGGCGGTGCCGGTGGACGTGCAGGCGCAATTTACGCCGGGGCTCGTGGCGTTCGTGATTGTCGGGCTCCCCGATAAGGCGATCAAGGAAGCCGGCGAGCGGGTACGGGCGGCTCTCGCCTCATCGGGGTTGAGCCTGCCGCCCAAGCGGGTGGTGGTGAATCTGGCGCCCGCGGATCTGCCCAAGGAGGGGAGCCATTATGACCTGCCGATCGCCTTGGCACTGATGGCGGCGATCGGGGCATTTCCGGCCGATGCGCTCGAAGGGTATGTGGCGCTCGGTGAGCTCGGACTCGACGGGCGACTGGCGCCGACCTCAGGCGTATTGCCGGCGGCGATTGCCGCGCATGGGCGCGGGCTCGGCATTGTCTGTCCGGCGCCATCGGGGCCGGAGGCGGCGTGGGCGGGCGACGATATCGAGATCGTTGCGCCGGACTCCTTGTTGGCGCTGGTCAATCATCTTGGTGGCTATCAGCTCTGTCCGCGGCCGGCGCCAAAACGCTACGATGCGCAAGCAGGCCTGCCCGATCTCAGCGAGGTGCGCGGGCAGGAAGTGGCGCGGCGGGCGCTCGAGATCGCGGCGGCCGGTGGGCACAATCTGTTAATGGTCGGGCCACCGGGAGCCGGCAAATCCATGCTGGCGATGCGGCTGCCCTCGATCCTCCCGCCGCTCAATGCGCGCGAGCTGCTCGATGTGTCGATGATCCAGTCGATTGCCGGGGAGCTGGCGGGTGGGGCGTTGAGCGACAGGCGGCCGTTCCGGGCGCCGCATCACTCGGCCTCGATGGCGGCGCTGGTGGGCGGCGGCTTGCGGGTAAGGCCCGGCGAAGTCTCGATGGCGCATAATGGCGTGCTGTTTCTGGACGAGCTCCCAGAATTCACCCCGTCGGTGCTCGACAGCTTGCGCCAGCCACTCGAGAGCGGCGAGACGGTGATCGCGCGCGCCAATAGTCGGGTGACATTTCCTGCACGTTTCCAGCTGATCGCGGCGATGAACCCGTGCAAATGCGGGATGGCGGGAACGCCCGGTCACACCTGCAAGCGCGGCGATGCCTGCGCAGCGGACTATC
>JBDSEK010000022.1:0-8209 GCA_039920085.1 Devosia sp.
ACATTCATCAAGCCGCCGACCTTGAGGGCGAGGGCGATCATGGTGGTCTGGCGCTTCAGCTCGGCGATGATTTCGGGCCGGAGCGTCTGCGGCGGCAGCGAGCAGGCGCTGTCGCCCGAATGGATGCCGGCTTCCTCGATATGCTCCATGATGCCGCAGATGAAAACATCGGTGCCATCGGCCAGGCAATCGACGTCGATCTCGATGGCGCGGCTCAGGTAGGAATCGAACAGCAGAGGATTGTCGGAGAGAACCGAATTGATCTGACCAGTCTTGTCATTGGGGTAGCGCAAAAGGATGTCCGGCGGCACCAGAGATGTGAGGGTGTTCTGCACATAGGTCTCAAAATCCGCCGGACCGTGAACGATCTGCATGGCGCGGCCGCCCAGCACGTAAGAGGGGCGGATGACGAGGGGGTAGCCGAGGCGCTCGGCGACGATACGGGCCTGTTCAAGGGAATAGGCGATGCCGTTGCGCGGCTGGGTAAGTTCGAGCCGGTTGATGAGTTTTGAAAACAGATCGCGGTCTTCGGCGAGATCGATCGAGGAGGGCTGGGTGCCGAGAATGGCGACGCCGGCCTTTTCCACTGCGTCAGCTAGGTTGAGCGGGGTCTGGCCCCCGAACTGGACGATGACGCCATGCAGCGTGCCGTTGGATTTCTCGCGCTCAAGGATCTCGATCACATCTTCCTCGGTCAGCGGTTCGAAATAGAGCCGATCGGAGGTGTCGTAATCGGTCGATACGGTTTCGGGGTTGCAGTTGACCATGATGGTTTCGTAGCCCGCTTCGCTGAGCGCGAAGGCGGCATGGCAGCAGCAATAGTCGAACTCGATGCCCTGGCCGATGCGGTTGGGACCGCCGCCCAGAATGACGATCTTCTTCTTGTCGGTGGGCCGGGCCTCGTCCTCGGGAGCGCCAGCAAACGGCGCCTCATAGGTCGAATACATATAGGCGGTTGGCGAGGCGAACTCGGCGGCGCTGGTGTCAATGCGCTTATAGACGGGGTGGATGCCGAGCGATTTGCGAAGCGCGCGCACGTCCTTTGCGTGGCGGCCGGCGAGTTCGGCAAGCCGCCGATCGGAAAAGCCCATGGATTTAAGCGAGCGCAAGACAGCTGCGTCGCCGGGCAGGCCAAAATCGCGGATCTTTTTTTCGGTATCGATGATGCCGCGGATCTGTTCGAGAAACCAGGTGTCGATCTTGCATGCATCGTAGATGTCTTCGTCGGACATGCCGAGCCGCATCGCTTCGGCGACATGCAGCAGGCGATTGGGCGTCGCGACCGAGACGGCAGCACGGATGGCGTTCCTGTTCTCGTCCTCATTGAGGCCAAGGCCGGGGATGCCGATCTCGTTGAGTCCGGTGAGGCCGGTCTCAAGCGAGCGCAAGGCCTTTTGCAGCGATTCCTGGAAGGTCCTTCCAATCGCCATGGCCTCGCCGACCGACTTCATCGAGGTGGTGAGGCGATTGTCGGCTCCGGGGAATTTCTCGAAGGCGAAGCGGGGGATTTTGGTTACGACATAGTCTATGGTCGGCTCGAAACTGGCCGGCGTCGCACCGCCGGTGATGTCGTTTTCGAGCTCGTCGAGGGTGTAGCCGACAGCGAGGCGGGCAGCGACCTTGGCGATGGGAAAGCCGGTGGCCTTTGAGGCCAGCGCCGAGCTGCGCGAGACGCGCGGATTCATCTCGATGACGATCATGCGGCCA
Source organism: Devosia sp. (assembly GCA_039920085.1). Lineage (GTDB taxonomy): Bacteria > Pseudomonadota > Alphaproteobacteria > Rhizobiales > Devosiaceae > Devosia_A. Next base: position 1,708 of record JBDSEK010000022.1, read on the forward strand.
TCGGCGGGGTTGATCGCGAACTGGACGTTGGAGCCGCCGGTCTCGACGCCAATCTCGCGCAGCACGGCGATGCTGGCATCGCGCATGATCTGGTATTCCTTATCCGTCAGCGTCAGCGCCGGTGCGACAGTGATCGAGTCGCCGGTATGGACGCCCATCGGGTCGAGGTTTTCGATTGAGCAGACGATGATGCAATTGTCCGCTTTGTCGCGGACCACTTCCATCTCGTACTCCTTCCAGCCGAGCACGCTCTCTTCGACGAGGACTTCGTCGGTGGGCGAGGCGTCGATGCCGGTCTCGATGATGTCGAGGAATTCTTCCTTGTTGTAGGCGATGCCGCCTCCGGTGCCGCCCAAGGTGAAGCTCGGGCGGATGATGCAGGGCAGGCCAATCACCTCCAGCGCCTGCAGTGCCTCGATCATATTGTGGGCGAGCATGGAGCGCGGCGTCGAGAGCCCGATTTTTTTCATTGCATCGCGGAAGAGCTCACGGTCTTCGGCCTTGTCGATGGCCTCGGCGGTGGCACCGATCATTTCGACATCGAATTTTTCGAGTACGCCCATCTTGCGGAGCGACAGTGCGCAGTTGAGCGCGGTCTGGCCGCCCATGGTAGGGAGCAGGACGAGTTTGTCGTCCGGGCGTTCGGTGCGCTCTTTCTCGATGATTTTGGCGACGATCTCGGGGGTTATCGGCTCCATATAGGTGGCGTGTGCCAGGTCCGGATCGGTCATAATGGTCGCCGGATTGGAGTTGACCAGGACGATCCGGTAGCCCTCTTCCTTGAGGGCCTTACAGGCCTGGGTGCCGGAATAATCGAACTCGCAGGCCTGGCCGATGATGATCGGCCCTGCACCGATGATGAGGATCGATTTGATGTCGGTGCGCTTGGGCATCAGCAAACCAGCGTATGTTGGCGGGCGCGCCGAAAGACCCCGCGGAAAGCGGGGCTCTGGGGGCGGGGGCTACAGGTTAAGGCGGCTCTCTAGCCGAGCGCGGCACGGAAGGGAAGGGCGGCCGCCCGTCCTCAGACGGGAGTGTCCGAGGGGGCGGCTGCGGGCTCGGGCTGCGTGGCCGGCCGAGGCTGTGTGATGGCGGCGCGGCGGGCTTCCATGGCAGCCTTTTTTCCGTCCTCCTGGTCGAGCTCTTCGACCCAGGGGAATTTCTCGGCTTCGGTCTCGGTGTAGCCCAGATTGCGGGCGGTGGGACTGCGCTCGACGTCCTTGGCGGTGTCGTAATAGCTCCCGACCAACAGGTCGACGAGCGGATTAGTGATGCCGAAATTGCCCTTTTCATTGTGGAAATGGTGCAGCACATGGATACGCTTGACCCAGCGGCCATACGCGGTGGGCGGGTCGGTCAGCAGATGTGCGGCGCCGTGGAAATATTCGTAAACCACCAGCACCCAAAAGCCGATCATCGCTGAGCCGGCGGCGCCGGCGGGGCCGCCCGCCAGCCAGCCGATGGGGATGGTAATGGCGAGCGCGGCCGGCAGCATCCAATCGGCAGGGCCGAACACCGTATCCTCGTCATTAGGGTCGCGGTGATGGTCGTAGTGCATCTGCTTCCAGAACGCGGCGGTCGATTTGAAGCGGTAGAAGGTGCGGTTGTGGAAAAGCCAGCGGTGAATGGCGTATTCGATGAATGGCTCGCAGACGATCGCGGCGGCGATGCCAAGCAGGATCCTGGGCTCGGAAGGGAAGGCGGCAAGCGTCCCGACCGTCGCCGAGACGGCGAGCGCCAGATAAATCTGCACACGCGCGTCGCCGAGATATCTGACGAGATATTGCCGGTTCGTCATCAAGCCCGGCCGTGATAGTCCGCGATCCGACATAGGCCGGCGCCCCCGTTTGTTCGTGCGAGTGTCCGAACCCGCTCTTGCCGGCCCCGCACTCAGTGCGGCGCTGGCTGAGGCGGCCCCCATTCCAAACGCTCCCCGCCATTACACATAAAGAGGGGTCAAAGTGCAACGGCGTCCGTGCCGTGCGACACAGACGCCGTGGAAAACCAGCGGTGTGGCTTGGTCAGTTCTTCTTGAAGGTCATCTTCACTTTGGCGGTTTCGCCCTTCGACGATTTGATCGTCGTATCTATGGTAAGCGTGTTGGGGCCGAGGGTCATAGCAGAAGTCCCCGAGCCTTCCATGGTGCGGATGCTGCTGACAAAGGTCAGGGCGTTGCCTTGGCGGGTGCCGATGACGGTCTTGCCGTTAGCGCGAGACTCGTAGCGGGCCTTGGCGTCATTATAGCTCAGCGTGCCGGTGAAGGACTGGGCGCCCATGTCCTTGAAATTACAGCGGCCCGCATAGTTCACCTTGGCGCCACTCTGCTTGAAGGTCAGCCGGCACGAAATGGGACCGGTTTCTGCGCCGGTCATTTTTCCCGAACCAGTCCAGGAGCCGACATATTTGGCAAGGAACGCGGTTTCGGCGGTGCCCGCTGTGGCGGTAAAGGCGCCGAACGCGAGGACCGCGACGGCCAGAATGGCGCGGACGAAACGGTAGAACGTGGTCATTGGAGTCTCCGAGGGGCTTTGGGCGGTGGGTATCAAGCAATTGTGGCAGCCGAAAGTGCCGCAGCTGAACCGAAAATGAACGCAGCTGGAACCTGTTAGTGGCAGTAGCGTTAAGAGCTTTTGGCCACGCGTGATATTGGGTTGGCGCTTGGGGATTCAATGATTCAGACCGATATCGAGCCGGCGCAGCTCGCTGATCTCGAGCGCTACCGCCTGCTCGTCGATGCGATCGCCGATTATGCGATCTACATGCTCGACGTTTCTGGACATGTCGCGAGCTGGAATGCCGGGGCCCGGCGCTTCAAGGGCTATGCCGATGAGGAAATCCTCGGGCGGCATTTCTCACAATTTTATACGCCGGAAGACCGCGAGACTGGACTGCCCCAACGCGCCCTCGCAACGGCCGCCAATGAGGGGCGGTTCGAGGCCGAAGGCTGGCGCGTTCGCAAGGACGGCTCGCGGCTTTGGGCGCATGTGGTTATCGATCCGATTCGCGACGCAAAGGGCGAACTCATCGGCTTTGCCAAAATTACCCGCGACATCTCGGAGCGGCGACAGGCGCAGCTGGCCCTTCAGGAAGCGCGCGAGCAATTGTTTCAGGCCCAGAAGATGGAAGCGATCGGTCAACTCACGGGCGGAATTGCGCATGATTTCAACAATTTGCTGACGGCCATTCAATCGAGCCTCGAATTGCTGAAAAAGCGGATGCCGGACGATCCGGGGCTCACCAAATTGCTGGACAACGCGATGCAGGGCACCCAGCGCGGTGCGGCCTTGACGCAGCGCATGCTGGCCTTTGCGCGGCGGCAAAATCTCGAAGTCGAAGCGGTGGATCTGCGGGCACTGGTCTCTGGCATGTCGGATTTGTTGCAGAGGGCTTTGGGCGCGCAGATCGGCATCGAAACAGAGTTTCCGGATAAGCCGCTTCTGGCGCTCACTGACCCCAACCAGCTCGAGGCCGCGATTCTTAATCTCGCGGTTAATGCGCGCGATGCGCTTGAGGGCGCCGGTACGATCACCCTGGGGGGCCGTGCCCAGACCCGCATCAGCGAGGGCCGCGAGCGGGGCGAAGTGTGCCTGTCGGTTTCTGACAATGGTCCGGGCATGAGCGAGGAAACGCTAGCCCGGGCGACGGAGCCGTTTTTTACCACCAAGGGCGTCGGCAAAGGGACAGGCCTCGGGCTGTCGATGGTTCAGGGAGTCGCCGAGCAATCGGGCGGCAGGCTGGAGCTATCCAGCCCCAAGGGTGGTGGCGTAAGGGCCGAGATCTGGCTGCCGGCCGCCGATGCATCGCAGCTCGCCGCCGCGACGGCGGAGCCGGCCCCCGGCGCGGACACTGGTGGGGCAAGGCGGCTGACGGTGGTGGCGGTGGACGATGATGCGCTAGTGCTGCTCAACACGGTCGCGCTGCTCGAGGATTTGGGGCATAGGGTATTCGAGGCCTATTCGGCGAGCGAAGCGCTCGACATCGTGCGGCGCGAGGCGGTCGATCTGGTGATCACCGATTTCGCCATGCCCGGCACCGATGGCGCGCAATTGGCGGCGGCGATCCGGGCGGAAAAGCCGGATTTGCCGATTATTCTCGCATCGGGCTATGCCGAATTGCCGGCGGGGTCGAGGCTCAATCTGCCGCGGCTGGCGAAACCCTTCATGCAGACCGATCTTGCCCGCGCCATTGCAGCGGTGGCCTAGCGCCCCGGCTTCCTGAGCCGCGGCCAGGTATGGTAGCTCTCGGCCATGCAGTTCGAGCTCAACATTACCACGCAGGTTCTAGTCACCGCGATCTCGGCGATGATCGCGGCGGCGGCGCTGTTTCTCGCCTGGCGGCAAGCACGCGAGCGGCAGCTGCGTAAGGACGACGTGCTCCGATGGGCGAACGAGACGATCCGTTCGCTGCAGACGCTCTATCTCGTTTGCTTTGCCGGCGAGACGATGTTCGATGCCAAGGAGGCGAAACAGCTGCTAGCCCAGGCGGCGGTGGATACGTCGGTGCTGGTTGAGCAGGGGCGGCTCTACTTTCGCAACACGCCCGACCCCGAATACGGCAAATACCGTCATCCGGCCTATCGCGGCTACCGGCCAAGGCTGCTCGACCCGATTGTGGTCGCGCACCAGATTGCCGGCCAATGGGACGGTGCGGCGGAAGCCGAGCGCCAGCGGATGGTTCTGGTGGCCGAGGATTGCATCAAGCGCTTTGTGTCCGATGCGCAGCTTGAAGTCGGACGCTCAAAGACTGTCTCGGCTGATGCGGGGCTGAAGGGCGAAGGCGAAAAGCTCGAGGCGCTGCTTGCCAAGATCACTCCGGAGCGGCTTGCAACGCTGGACAGAGCGGGCCGGCGCTCGCTCTAACCTCAAAGGCGTGCGAGGTCCTATTCCTCGGGCTCGGTGGTGAACTGCAGCGGATAGCCTTCTGACTTAGCCATATCGTTGGCCCGGGTCGCTTTTTCCTCAGCGATCTCGCGGGTAAAGACGGCGACCACGCAACTGCCCTTGGTATGGGCGGTGATCATCACACGCCGCGCCTGATCGGGGTTCATCCGGAACTCGGCCTTGAGGACACGAACGACGAAGTCGCGCGGGGTGTAATCGTCATTGAGCAACATGACCTTATAGAGCGGTGGGCGCGCGACCTTGGTGCGTGTACGAGGCCGGGTCTTGACGTCTGTGTCGCTCATGAGAGGCCTTGCCTCCGGGGCTGACTAAATATCGGACTTGCCAGGTATGAACGCGCGCTTCTTGCGGGCGGCGGCCAGGGCCGCGCTCATCGTGGCGGGCGTTGGCGCCACCTTGCCCGTATCGATGCTGTCGGGCGCGGTCGTGGCCGGCTCCTCTGAAGGCGCCGTTTCAAGATCGGCCGGTTCCGACGCGCCGACGGGTACGGCGTCGGCAGGCGGGGCCTCGCCGACGAGGCGCGGCTGCTCGCTGTTGGGCTGTTGCGAGATCACGGGCTGGGTTGGACCCAAGGGCACGGGCGTTAGCATTATTTCCGTGTCGCTGGCGGGCTCGATTTCGGCGGAAGACGGCTCGGGTTCGGCGGAAGATGGAGCGACCGGCGTCGGGGCGAGCTCGGAGTCAGCTTCGGCAATCGACATTTGCTCGCTCGACGACGAAGCCGGTTGCTCGGCGACAGCGGGGGCGGCGACAAGCGCCGCGCCGTCATTGCCCCGGTAGATGGTGTAAACGACGAGCAGGGCTGCAGCCGCGGCGCCGGCATAGAGGCCAAAGCTCAACAGGCCCGTCAGCGCCCGCCCGGCGCGGCGGAGGCCCGAGGGCTCGTCCTCGTCCTCGAGCCGGCGGAAGGCGGGTTTTTCGGAGAGCCGACGATTGGCGGAAGAGCGCTCGCCGGGGCCCGACAGGCGGCCGGGGATGAAGTCACGGTCGGGGATACCGGCCAGCGGGTCGCGCGTGGCGGCCGCCCTGCCGCGGTTGGGCGTGACGTCATAGGGGTCGGGCTCGAAGGCGACGGGTGTGGCAAGGGCGCGCACAGAGCGGCGACCGAAGATTTCGGCCAATACGGCAAGAGCGACGGCGATGAGATTGAGAGCCGGAGGGCCAAACAGCACAGCGTCGGCGCGATGGCCGAGCACCGCCGCTGCCACAGCCCAGCTCACCGCGGCAAGGCCGAACAGCACGGCACCGGCGCGAGGCACGGCGAGCGCAACGCCGGCGCCCAGGACGCTCAGATTGGCGAGGAAGATGAGGCCGTAGCGCGCCAGGGCAAGCTGCTGGGGCCCCACTCCGCCAAAGGCGGACTCGGTCACTTCCAGCCCGCCGAGGGCCAGAATGAGGGAAGCCAGAAAGCCGGCTAAGGCGCCGGCGACAAGAGCGGCAATCCTAAACACTGATATTCCGGGATGCCTCCTTGAGGGGTCGCAACCGAGCGCCCCATGCGGAGTTCATCGTCCGCGTCCTCGCCATAGCGGTACAATTGGGCGTAAAATAGCAGGAGGGCCGGGGAAAACAAGGAAAAGGGCAGGCGGGTCAATACCATC
>JBDSEK010000023.1:0-10137 GCA_039920085.1 Devosia sp.
AGCCGGGCTTCGAGCAACCGGACATTGGTCGGGATGTCGTCAACAATCAGTACGCGCGCCGTCACTCGCCGACTGCCCTCGATACGCGGGAGATGCCCGGAACTCAGCCAACCGGACGCTAGTTGGCAGGTCCAATATAACGGGCAATCGTTTCCAAAAAGTGAGGCACGGAAATGGGTTTGGAGATGTAGCCCTCGCAACCGCCTTGCAGGATCCTCTCCTCGTCGCCTTTCATGGCGAACGCCGTCACAGCAATCACCGGGATCGGGGCGAGATCATCGTCTTCCTTGAGCCATTTGGTTACGACCAGCCCCGACACCTCGGGCAACTGGATGTCCATCAGGATCAAATCGGGGTGGTGCGCGCGGGCGAGGCCGATCGCTTCCATGCCGTTGCGGGTCTGGATGATCGAGTAGCCCTTGGATTCCAAGAGATCGTTGAAGAGCTTCATATTGAGCTCATTGTCCTCAACGATCATCACAGTCTTGGGCATCGAATCCCCGTCCGTCACTGGGCGCTCGTCTTCTGCCCCAGTGCTGGGGTAACATCAACCGCTTACAAATCTCTAACCCGAGCTGTTCCACTGCCGCCGAAACTCCCCCTGCCAACGCCTGATGAACTGGCCGGCCTCTGCTTGCAGCATCTTGCCGACAATCCGGACCAACTGGCTGAATTCATGAGCATTTCTGGCCTATCGCCCGATAGTTTGCGGCGCGAGATCGCGACCCCGTCCTTCGGCCGTGGCCTGATCGACTATTTCGTCGGCAACGAACCCCTCCTGCTGGCACTTTGCGCCCAGACCAGCCTCAGTCCTGATTCCGTCATGCGCGTCTGGGCAAAGCTAAACCCAGCCGGATAGGGCTGCACGCGGCGCAATGCGACACGTTTGGCCCGAATGGGGCGATCCGTGGTAGGCTGGCTGGCCGGCGCAAATCAGGCCGGCGGACGTTGGAATCGAACAAGGCAATTGAGATGACCACCCCGATCGAGAAGCTCCGCGAATATGGCTACGAACTGGTGCGGCCGCGCCCACCGGTCGCGAGCTACGTGCCGGTCGCGCGGAGTGGCAATCTCCTCTTCGTCTCCGGCCAGATCTCATCGAACGAGGGCGGGGTGATCCAGGGCCTGCTCGGCGACAACATGAATGTCGTTCAGGGCAGCAACGCTGCCGAACTAGCCGCCGTGAAAATCCTGAGCGAGATCGTCTATTCCGGCGGCGTGGAACTGAGTGCGATCGTGCGGGTGGTGAAACTCACCGTGCTCGTCGCGTCGACCCACGAATTCAACGAGCAGCATCTGGTGGCCAATGGCGCTTCCAATCTGATTGTCGGCGTACTCGGCGACAAGGGAAAGCATGCTCGCGCCGCCTTCGGCGTCTCCTCCTTGCCGCTCGGTGCGGCGGTCGAAGTCGAGGCTATTGTCGAAGTCGCGTGATGCCGCGTCCCGTCTTCTACCGTCCGATTGCCCATCGCGGCCTTCATGATCGCGTCAAGGGTGTGATCGAGAATTCTCATGCGGCTTTCGAGGCGGCGATTGAGGCGGGATACGCGATCGAGTGCGACGTGCAACTGTCGCAGGACAACGTGCCCTTCATCTTTCATGACGACACGCTGGACCGGCTTACCGCTCGCAACGGGCGGCCCGATGTGCTCCCGATAGCCGAAATCGTGAGGCTCGAACTCACCGGCAGCAGCGCCCACGACACGCCGCAGCGCTTTGACGATTTCCTCGCCCAAATTAGCGGTCGGACATTGCTGCAGATCGAATTGAAGAAACAGCCCGATGCCCGCCGCACAATCGCCCTAGCGTTTGCGGTCGCTGCGGCACTGAAGGACTATCGAGGGACATACGCGCTCGAATCCTTCGACCCCCGGCTGATCGTCGAATTGCGTCGCGCCGGCTCGACCGCCCCGATTGGAATCGTCACCCATGGCTATGACGAGAAATCCTCGGATCGCGACGTTGGCACGCTGGGCGCGTTCGCTCTTCGGCACCTGCTGCACTGGCCGATCACGCGCTTCGATTTCATCTCCTGTCGCGACAATTCGCTCGATCTGACGGCGGTGAGATTTTTCCGCCGCCACGGCCTGCCGATCACCGCTTGGACCATCCGATCAGCGGACGGCGCTTCCGCCGCATTGCAGCATTCTGACCAGATCGTCTTCGAAGGCTTTGTGCCACTAAGTGCCTGAAACCTCGCTCACCGCCAAATTCCATGCGAGTGCCGATGAGATCGGTGCTGACACCTGGAACGGCCTCGTGCCATCGACCGCCGGCAGGCCCGACAACCCTTTCCTCGCCCACGCATTTTTTTCTGCTCTCGAGCAATCGGGCAGCGCGTCGCGGCGAACGGGCTGGCAGCCGCGGCATCTCGTCCTGAGCGACAATTGGGGTGCGGCCGTCGGCCTGATGCCGCTCTACGAGAAAAAGCACTCGCAGGGCGAATACGTCTTCGACCATGGCTGGGCCGAGGCCTTCCAAGGGGCAGGCGGGCGCTACTATCCCAAGCTCCAGGCGGCCGTTCCGTTTACGCCGGTCACCGCGCCGAAGCTTCTGGCGAGGGACAACAACCCAGCTGCCGAGAAGGCCCTGCTTGACGCGGCGGCGGAGTTCGCCCGCCGCGGCGACTTCTCCTCGTTGCACGCGACCTTCGTGCCCGAAGCGGAGGCGGCCCTCGCCGGGAACGCCGGCTGGCTGGTCCGCACCGACACCCAATACCATTGGCACAATCAAGGGTTCGGCTCGTTCGAGGCTTACCTCGAAACCATGTCGTCGCGGCATCGCAAGGTGACGCGGCGGGAGCGGCGCGACGCCGTCGAGAGCCTTGATATTCGCTGGCTCACCGGCCCCGACCTCACTGAAGGCGTCTGGGACGCCTTCTTCGCATTCTACATGGACACCGGCAGCCGAAAATGGGGGCGGCCTTACCTCAATCGCAAATTCTTCTCGATGCTGTCGGCCGCCATGGCCGACCGGATTGTCCTGATGTTCGCCTATGAGGGCAAGAAACCAATCGCCGGGACGCTCAACATGGTCGGGGCCGACACGCTCTATGGCCGCTACTGGGGCGCGACGCGTAACGTGCCCTTCCTCCATTTCGAGCTCTGCTATTATCAGGCGATCGACTACGCGATCGCCCATGGTCTCAAAACCGTCGAGGCGGGGGCCCAGGGCGAGCACAAGTTGGCGCGCGGTTATACCCCTGCGACGACCCGTTCCGTCCATTGGATCGCCCATCCTGGCCTTCGCCGTGCTATTGCCGACTTCTTGGCGCAGGAACGCCCCGCAGTGGCAAAAGAGCAGGCCCATCTGCAGGCACTGACGCCGTTCAAAAAAAGCGAGGGAGGGGCCGACGAATGACGATCTGGCCAATCCTCGATTTTGTCTGGCAAGCGGCATTGGTGTTCGTCGTCTCGACGCTGCTGTTCGATGCACTGCACTATTTGCTGCACAGCTGGGGTCGCTCGCGTATCGGCTTGTTGCGCCGCTTCGCTTCATGGCACTGGGTGCACCACGCCTTCCTCGACCGCCACATGCGGGTCCATCTCGATCTGACGCGCAAGAATTTGATCTATCACGTGATGCCCGAATATTTGACGTCGCTGGCGGGCACGGTGATTTTCTTCGCGGTCTTTCCATGGCCGCCGGTCGCGGCGATCGCCCTGCTCCGGACCTGGATGCTGGTGCTGACGATCAAGGAGGAGGGGATCGATGGCAACCACATGGCCATGGACCGGGTCAGCGGCCGGCAGGGCCTGCTTTGGGTAGGCGCCGACTATCACGCCATGCACCACATCTATCCGGAAAACTTCTACTCCTCGTTTTCGAACGTCTTCGACCTGGCCTTTGGTACCAGCTGTCAGATCAGCGGCCGCCGGTTCCTGATTACGGGCGCCAACGGCGCCTTCGGCTCGGCCGTGAAGGCGCGATTGGAAAAACTCGGCGCGATCGTCGAGACGGCGAAATCCGGCGTTGATTTTGCTCCGGGCAATTACGAGCCGATGCGCGACAAGCTGGCGCGTGCCCAGATCCTCGTCCTGGCTCATGGCGCCAAAAACGAAGCCGCGTGGGACGCGAACTACACAACCTTCGTTGATCTCATCGACATGTTCATCGTCGCCGGCAAGGATCGGCTGATCCCCCCTGAAGTCTGGGCGCTCGGCTCGGAAGCGGAACTCCACGGGGACATGGGCGTACCTGACCTCAAGGACTATGCCGCCTCCAAGCGCGCCTTTGCGCAGCGCGCCCGCAGTTACTATCAAAATCCGGCATTGATTTACCGGCACATCGTTCCGTCGTCCTTCACTTCGGCGATGGGGCCCGGGCCGATGTCGGCCCACACCGCAGCGGGAATTGCCCTGTTCTTCATTCGCCGCGGCTTTTCCTACGTGCCGGTGACGCTCACCACGCTGGCGATCTGGAACTACTTTCGCTTCCGCTCACTGAAGCCAAACGCAGCGACGCCGGTCAGGACGGCCTGATGTCGGTGTGTTCGCGGCTGAGCGGCTTGCCGGCGAAGGTCACCCAGAAGAAATTGAGAGTGTAGCGCCCGGCGGTGGCGAACACGCCCTCCTCGGCAAGGCGTCGCCCCGAGGTTTTCATCTTCAGTCGAAACGTCCATTTGACCCCGCCGATCTTGCTGAGGCGAACGGCAATATCGGTATCCTCGCCGTAGAATTTGATGCCGCGATCATAGCCGCCGGCCTTTTCCCAGGCCGAGCGTTTGAATACGAAATTGCCGCCCTGCACCACCGAGCCAACCCTGAGTACGTAACGGTTGATCCAGTAGATCAGCTTGGTGAGCCAATAAAAGCCGCCGACCAGGGCGCGGTTGAAGGCCGACAGGTCGTAGTAAACATAGGGGCCGCTGAGGCAGACCAGCTTGGGGTCTTTGCCGAATTCGTCGAACACCGTGTCGAGCCAGCCTTCGGGCACGATCGTGTCGGCGTCGATATTGGCGACAAGCTCGGCCGTCGTCGCGCTGAGGCCGCAATCGCGGGCGGGGCCGAGGCCCTTTTCAGTCTCATCGACGAGCCGGATTCCCGGCACAGCTGCTACGACTTCCGCCGTTTTGTCGGTCGAATTGTTGTTGACGACGACGATTTCGCAATCGCGGCCGGAGCGACGGACCTCCGCCAAAACGGATTGGAGGCATTTGCCGATCAGCGCTTCCTCATTGTAGGCCGGAATGACAAAGGCCAGCTGCATGATCACCTCGCTTTGGCCATGCCAATAGCGTTTCGATCCATGGCCGGCAATCTAAGGCGCTCGGAATGCCGACAAGTGGCGGTATTGATCTGCGCGCCGGCAAACGCGATGTTATGCTGGCAGTTTGAGGCGGAAGCAGTTTGAGCCAGCGCATCGTCATTTCCGTGCTTGGCACGCATGGGGACGTCCAGCCCTATGTCGCGCTGTCCCTGACGCTGCAGCGCCGCGGATTTCATCCAATCATCTGCAGCACCGACGATTTCCGTGATTTCGTCGAATTGCACGGGGTGGAATTCCACAGCCTCGGCAATGACTTGCGCGCCCTTTTGGGCCAGTCGCGGCTCGGCGATGAAGCCAGTCGCAACCGGCTGATGCACGCGCCGCATCTGCTTCGCCAGGGCCAGAAAATGCTGAAAGAGGCCGGCCAGCGTACCTGGGAGGCGGCGCGATCGGCGGATCTGCTGATTTTCGCCAGCACCACGACCTTTTGCATCGATATGGCCGAGGCGCTGGGCATCCCGGCGATCATGACCTCGTTCCAGCCGCTCAATCCGACGGGCGAATTTCCGTATTTCCAATACGAGTTCGATCCGCTCCGGCCCATGATGTTCCGGTTCAACCGGCAGCCCTTCGGCAAGGTGCCGAGCATCGACCCGTTGCTGAACAAGCTCAGCTATTTCGTCCAGCACGCCCATCAGAGCTTTTATGATTTTCCGCGCGACCGGCTGCGCAAAAGCCTTTTGGGGTTGCGAGCGAAACGCCGCGGTGGGTTCGTGACCAATTCGCATGGCGAGCCGATCACCGTCCTTCACGCCTATTCGCCGACGATTTCCCCGGCGCCCGGCGACTGGCCGGAGACCAGTGTCATCACCGGCTTCTGGCGGCTCGACGACATCACCCGCTGGCGGCCCGATCCGGCGCTCGAGGAGTTTCTGGCCGTGGGCAGCACCCCGGTTTATCTTGGCTTCGGCTCAATGCCATTTGGCGCGCAACGGAATGGCGAGATCATCGCCAAGGCGATGAAGCTCTGGGGCGGCCGGGCGATCATCGGCAAGGGCTGGGGCGGTGTGCGGCCCGAAGCATTGCCCGAGAGTGTCTATGTGCTCGACCCTGTGCCGCATTCGCAACTCTTCGAGCATGTGAGCGCGGTGGTCCATCATGGGGGCGCGGGCACAACGCATACCGGCCTTGCGGCGGGCAAGCCGACATTCATCGTGCCGCAATTCTTCGACCAGCCTTATTGGGGCAAGCTCGTTTACGAACTGGGTTGCGGCCCGATGCCGGTGCGGATCAAAAAGCTCACGCCGCAAATCTTGGCCGGTGCGCTCGAGGATCTGGTGGCGACGCCATCTTATGCGCGAGAGGCCAAGGCCATCGGCGAAAAAATGGCGCTCGAGGACGGCACCAACCGGGCGGTCGATGTGATCGAGGAAACGCTGGCTGAGTATGGCGCGCCGCCGCGGATCGAGGCCGAATTGGCAGGGGCTGCAGAGTGACGGATTACGAGCCGGATAATATCTTCGGCAAGGTGCTCCGCGGCGAGATTCCGGCGCACAAAATCTATGAGGATGCCGATCTGCTGGCGATGATGGACATCTTTCCGCAGTCGCGCGGCCACGCGCTGGTGATCCCGAAAGCGCCGTCCCGCAATCTGCTCGATGCCGACCCGGCAGTGCTGGCCAAAATCATGCCATCAGTGCAGCGGCTGGCGCGGGCGGTGAAGACCGCCACCGGCGCCGACGGGCTGCGGCTTGTGCAGTTCAATGAAGCCGTGTCGGGCCAGACGGTGTTCCACCTCCATTTCCATCTGATCCCGGTCTATGAGGGCACGGAGCTCGGCCGCCATGGCCGCGGCCGCGCCGACGATGCCGAACTCGCTCAGCTGGCAAAGGCGATCGCCGCCGCAATGGGGTGATTTCCGGCAAGCAAAAGCCCCGCGCAAGAGCGGGGCTCGGCAGGCACGGCGGCAGCCGAATTACTTGATCTTGGCTTCCTTGAACTCGACGTGCTTGCGCACGACGGGATCGTATTTCTTGAAGCTCAGCTTTTCGGTCTGGGTACGCGAGTTCTTCTCGGTCACGTAGTAGAAACCGGTGTCGGCGGTCGAGACCAGCTTGATCTTGATGGAAGCGGCTTTGGCCATGGGACCTGTCCTTCAAACGACAAGCCGCGCGGCCATTGGCGCGCGGCGTTCAATTGCGGCGGAACCTACGGATTTCCGGCCGCTTGTCAAGCTGGGCCAGGTCCATCCTGCCAGACCGGATCGCGCCCTGCACCGAAGCCGTGCATGCGCTGCACCCACTGCAGCCCCACCACGGCGCCCTTGATGGACGGCAGCAGCACGAGCGGCAGGATGATCGCGGCCGGCACCAGCGTCGCTAGATAAACCCAGGGAGCGATGGTGTAAGTCATTTCAAGATGCAGCAGCAGCCCGACAAGCAAATGGCCAACCAGGAAGATTGCGATATAGGGCGGGAAATCGTCGGCGCGATGCAGATTGAGCTGTTCGCCGCACACCTCGCAATCGTCTGCGACCTTGAGATAGGCGCGGAACAGATGGCCCCTGCCGCAATGCGGGCAGCGCAGCATCAGGCCGCGTCCGATCGAACGCCACAACGGACGCAAGACGGGCTCTGTAGCGGTGATGTCCGCGATGGCGACGAGCATACTACCTCTTCCGGCCGGATTTTCGCCCCTCCGGCCCGTACGATCGAGATGGTCGTTTGCCGCTTCGTTTTACAGATGACGGTTTGACGCGGGTGCCTTCAGACAGCAGCTCGAAGCGCAGCGCGCCGGCAACCGGCGCCGCTTCCAGCAACCGGACTTTGACGGTGTCGCCGATGCGGAACATCTCGCCGGTACGGTCGCCAACCATCGCCTGCATCTCCTCTACATAGCGATAATAGTCCTGCCCGAGCGTTGACGCCGGAATGAACCCGTCGGCACCAGTATCGAGCAGCCGGACGAACAGGCCGGACCGGGTGACCCCGGAAACGCGGCCCATGAACTCGGCGCCGATCTTGGTCGCGAGGAACTGCGCCAGGAGGCGATCGGAGGTTTCCCGCTCGGCCAGCATGGCGCGGCGCTCGGTCGCCGAAATGTGCTGGGCAATGGCCGGAAGCTTGCCGATTTCGCTTTCGCTCAGCCCGTCCTTGCCCAAATCGAGCGCCGAGATCAGCGCGCGATGCACGATCAGATCGGCATAGCGCCGGATAGGCGAGGTGAAATGCGCGTAGCGGTCGAGGTTGAGGCCGAAATGGCCATAGTTCTCGGCGGCATACTCGGCCTGCGCCTGGGAGCGGAGCACCATTTCGCTGACCTGCTGGATCTTGTCGGCGTCGCGCGCCTTGCCCAGCACGCGGTTGAAATCGGTCGGGCGCACCGCGTCGGCCTTGCCGAAGGGCAGGTTAAGCGAGGCAAGGAAATCGCGCAGCGCCATCAGCTTTTCGGGACTGGGCGTGTCGTGGACGCGATAGAGCAGGGGCGTTTTGTGCTTCTCCAGCGTCTCGGCCGCCGCGACATTGGCCGCGATCATCATCTCCTCGATAAGGCGCATGGCCTCGAGCCGCTCCGGGATGCGGATGTCGGCGACCATGCCCTTGCTATCGAGGATGATCTTGCGCTCGGGCAGGTCGAGATCGAGAGGGCCACGCTTGTCGCGCGCTTTGGACATGGTGCGATAGGCGGCCCACAGTGGATTGAGGATCGGGCCGAGCAGCGGCCCGGTCTGATCGTCGGGCTTGCCGTCGATCGCCGCCTGCGCCTGCTGATAGCTGAGCTTGGCGGCAGAGCGAAAGACGATGCGGTGGAAGCTGTGGCGCTTCTTGCGGCCATCGGCATCGAAAATCATGCGGACGGCGAGGGCGGGCCGGTTCTCGCCTTCCTTCAGCGAGCAGAGATCGTTGGAGATGCGTTCGGGGAGCATCGGCACGACGCGGTCGGGAAAATAGACGGAATTGCCGCGCAGATAGGCTTCACGATCGAGCGCGGTACCCGGTCGGACATAGGCTGCGACGTCTGCGATGGCGACGGTAACGATATGACCGCCGGGGTTTGCCGTGTCGGCATCGGGTTCGGCGTGAACCGCGTCGTCATGGTCCTTGGCGTCGGGTGGATCGATGGTGATCAGCGGCAGGTGCCGCCAGTCTTCGCGGCCCTTAAGGGTGATCTCGGTCGCCTCCTCGGCCTCCTTCAGCACTGAGGCCGGGAAGCGGTAGGGGATTTCGAGATTGTGGATCGCGATCAGCGAGACCGCGCCTTCCGATTGCGGGTTGCCGATGACCGCGGCCACCTTGGCCTTGGGGATCATCAGGCGGCCAGAGACCTTGACCGTCACCTCGACGAGATCGCCCTCACGGGCATCGCCAAGATCGCCGCCATCGATGCGCATTTCCTTGAGCTTGCGATCGACAGGGATCAGCCGGGCGCCGTCCTCGTCGAGGCGCACGATGCCAATCTGGCCGCGCCGCGGCTTGTCGAGGATCTTCATCGGTTTGGCGGTGTAGATCGGAAGCGGACTATCGCCGGCGGCGATGCGGGCGAGGATGCGGTCGCCCGGCCCGGGCACCACGCGGGCATCGCGGGCAACGCGGACCTCTACACGCGGGGGCTCGCCCTCTGCTTCGTTCCATTGCGCCGGGAAAGCATGGAGATTTTCGGGGTCGGCATCGGTCGGGATGTCGAGCACGCTGACCTGGGGAAGCGTCGCCGTGCGGCGGATGGCCTTGCGTGAGCGGGCAATGAAGCCCTCGCCCTCCATCTCTTTGAGCAGCAGCTTGAAGGGGGTGCGCATTGCACCATGAATGCCGAAATGGCGCGCGAGATCGCGCTTGCCGTCGAGCTCGGGTCGCTCGGCCATCGCTTCAAGGACGGCTTCGCGCGAGGGGAGGGTGCCGATGGCGAAGGCTCGCGACGGCTTGGTTTTTGTTT
>JBDSEK010000024.1:0-45602 GCA_039920085.1 Devosia sp.
AGAGTTCCTTTTGTCGGCGCCCAAGCATTGCTTCGACGAGCTCACCAATCGTGAGGTCGACCGTCGGCCGCGACAGCACAACCTCGCCGTTGCGCATCACGGTGATCTCGTCGCAGATCTCGCGCACCTCTTCGAGCCGATGCGATACATAGAGCATCGTGATGCCCTCGGCGCGCAGGCGCCGCAATATCGAGAAGAGGCGCTGGGTCTCCGTGCGGTTGAGCGCGGAGTTGGGCTCGTCGAGGAGCAGGATTTTTGGTTCGGTCAGAAGTGCTTTGGCGATCTCCACCAATTGCTGATCGGCGATGGGCAGCGCACGGACTGGCAAGTTGAGGTCGAGATCAGCAAGGCCCAATTGCGCGAGGATTGGGTAGGCGCGCTTGCGCATCGTCCGCGTGGATACGAACCCGAAGCGGGTCGGCTCGCGATTCACGAAGAGGTTGGCAAGCACGCTGCGAGTGGGGAGCATGCTGAGCTCTTGATAGACGATGGCGATGCCGCTTCGCCGAGCCTGCTCGGGCGATCGAAAGCGCATGGCCTTATCGTCCATCAGCAGCGCGCCCTCATCCTGACTCTGCGCTCCAGCGAGGATCTTCATCAGAGTTGACTTGCCGGCGCCGTTCTCGCCGATCAGGGCATGGATCGAACCACGCCGCACGGCAAGCGACACGTCATCGAGGGCCCGCACGCCGCCATAGCTCTTCCGCAGCCCTTCGATCCGCAAGACAACATCCGGAGCCGGGGACTGATCCCCGGCTTCGGATTCCGACACACTGTGCCGATTTTGGATCGTCACAAGCTTACTTACTTTCTTCCGCAAGCGGGACAAGCAACGACTTCCAATCTGCCAACGGTCCATCGATTGTCGCGTGGTCGTAGTACTCGATCAGGGCCTTATCGTCCTTGGCCAGAGCACGCAGCTCGTCGAAGGTGAGCTTGGGTAGCCCGTAGGGCTGATCGACATTGTCGCGGGTCACGATCTCGGCGCCGGAGTCGAGATAGCCGATGGGCACCTCCTTGAGGCCAGCGCGCAACGATTCCACCAGCATGACAACCGGCATATAGCCCTGCATTGTTTCCGACTGGCCCATCGCCATCCAGGCAAGTCCACGATCCATCGTGTCGAGATTTTCGGCAGTGGTGTCGTAGCCGGCGATCAGCCACTTATAACCACCGGCCTCTTTGACCTTGCCGAGCGTCGCAATGTCCGGCGCGCAGAGCCCGATCATGGCGATGGCGTCGGGGTGGGCCTGCGCCAGAGATTCCCAGGCGGCGTAGTTCTCGGTCGCCGCCAGTTTGGTATCGAACGGGCCCAGAACCTCGATGCCCGGGGCGGTCTTCAAGCCTTCGGCAACGCCGCGTCCCCGATTTTCCAGAACGGGGAAGCCCGGTGCGCAAAGGCCGGTGATGATCTTCCCCGAGACGCCGCTCCCTCCGAGTTTTTCAACAACGGCACGACCCAAGACACGCGCGTTCTCGGTCGACTTCTCACCGACATAGGGCGCTTTGACGTTTTCGCTGCGGATGTTGAACGTGACGAGCGGAATGCCGCCCGCGACAATCTTGTTGAGTGCATCGGCCATTGATTCACTGGTTGCAGGCGTTGCGATTCCATCGACGCCCGAATTGGCCATGTCCTGGACGAGCGCCAGCTGCGCCTCCGGATTGAAGCCATCGGGGGCCGCGAGACGCACTTCGACGCCGAGCCGCTCAGCTGCAGCGCGGGCACCGACCCAGATACGTTCTTGGAACTGGTCGAGATGATGGGCAGTGACGACACCGATGACCAGCTTGTCATCAGCCGACATCGCCGATGTCAGCGTCAACAGACCGATGGCACCCGCAAGCGCGGCGCCCTTGGCGAGTTCAGAGATACGCATAGTCCTTCCTCCGTTGTTTACTTCCCTAGTGCCCTCACGGCACATCCCCCTGTTTGGGGATTCATGGCTGCAGAGCGAGCTGCTTTGCCCGCTGCCAACGCAGCAGCTGATCGATGACGACCGCGAGAATGATGACCGCCCCGGTGACGAATGTGCTCCATCGTGCGTCGATGCCGAGAAAGATCACCCCTGAGCGAATGGTCGAAATGATGAGAACCCCGATCGCCGCCCCTATGACGGTGCCGAAGCCCCCCGAGACCGCGGTACCGCCGATGATTGCCGCCGCTATTGCGGAGAGAAGAAATTCGCCGCCGGTCGTGGGGTCGATTGCGCCGCGAACACCGATGAACATCGCTCCGGCGAGGCCACAGGTGCCCCCCATAAGAGCCAACGCGGCGACGCGCACATGATGAACGGGGATACCGGCTAGACGTGCCGCCTCAGTGTTGGCGCCAATGGCCTGGACGCGGTAGCCGAAGCGGAAGCGGGTGAGGAGCAGATGAAAGGCAATCGCCGCAACGACGAGGATTATGGCGGCCATCGGCAGGACATCGAACAGGCGTGTACGGATGAAAGTGAAGTAAGAGCCCGTTACGTCAGGTGGGATGATGGCGCGCGACTGGGTGATGACCAGCGAAAGCCCTTGGAACATCGACAGCGTGCCCAGTGTCACGATGATTGCCGGGAGCTTCAACGCAACGGTGAGAACGCCGTTGAACAGGCCC
The DNA here is from genome assembly GCA_039920085.1 of Devosia sp. Lineage (GTDB taxonomy): Bacteria > Pseudomonadota > Alphaproteobacteria > Rhizobiales > Devosiaceae > Devosia_A. Next base: position 2,606 of record JBDSEK010000024.1, read on the forward strand.
AGAAGCGTGCCGAACAAAACCCCGCCGGCAGCGGCCAGCCAGGGATCGATGCCAAAGAGCATGAGTTCTGCAGTGGCGACGGCGGAAAGATTGAAATTCCAGCCGATCGAAAGGTCGATTTCGCCGAGGGACAGCAGGAACACCGTCGCCAGCGCCAGGAGACCGAAGAATACAGAATTGGTCACAAGTTGGACCAGGCTCGCCTGGTTGAGGAAGATCGGATTGATGACTCCGACAGTGGCAATCAAGATCACCAGTGCAGCACCGACCCCCAGTTCGTCGGGCAGCTTGCGCCACGAAAAAAGAGGGATGCGCCGGGGCTCAACTGCATTGGCTCCATCGTTGCGCACAATCAGCTAGTCCCCATTCCAGAACTCCTGGGGTGAAAACATATATCGAATATGATATGATGATCAATATCATATTACCAGCTTAGTGGGTTCTTAGAAGGTGGGATGGCAAATCGACGTTTTTCTGCGATGTGAGTGTCGGCCATGGGGCCGGGAAAAAGGGGTTACGAGACCTTGACGATCTTAAGCGATGACCGGCTGAGGCGAGTTTTTGGCCGATCAGGAACGATCGAGACGGCGCCCAACGGCAACGTATGGTCCGAAGGCGTACGCGATGCAGTGGTCGCTCGGCTCGCCGAGCTGATCGTGAAGGGCACCTGGTCTGCGTCGCAGCCGCTCCCCAACGAGGACTTGCTCTGTGAGCAGTTGGGCGTGAGCCGAACTTCTGTGCGCGAGGCTCTGCGCAGTCTCGCGGCCAAAGGCATGGTGGAGACGCGGCCACGAACGGGTACGACCGTTCTCCCCAAACACAAATGGAGTCGGCTCGATCCGGAGGTGCTGAGGTGGACCTATGAATTCGGTGGAGACTCCGAATTCGACAAAAGCTTGGTAGAGGCGCGCGGCGTCATCGAGCCAGCCGCTGCCGAAATGGCCGCAGACAGGGCAACCACCGAGCAGATCGACGAGATGCGTCGGGCGCTGGCTACCATGAGCGAGAACTTTGCGACCGACCCGGAGTTAAGCTGCTTGGCGGATCTGCAGTTCCACCGCACGCTAATCCAGGCAAGCCACAATGCCGTGCTCATTCAGCTGGGTACAGCCATGAGCGCTGCGCTTCTGGCGTCGTTCCGTCGCATTACATCGCTGGCCAAATCACATGCACCCGCAACTGATGCTCATGAGTTGGTGCTTGCTGCCATCGAACGCCGCGATCCGAAAGCGGCCGGAGACGCCATGCGCACCGTGCTCAAGGTGGCAATGTCGCGGTTCAACAATATCGCCTAAGGCTATGACAATCGGCCGTCCGGAGGATTTCATCTGCTCGTTTGAGCATCTGCCGACTTGATGTTCTAGCCGCCAAAACGTGGCTCCGGCACCCCGCCCACATCCAGGTCGATTGCGAACAGGCCGCCCGCGTGGGGTTGGAGTTTGAGCTGATCGGATGTCAAGTCCCAGATCGCCGACGTGACATAGAGTGTTTTGAGCTCTGGGCCGCCGAACATGCAACTGGTCACCCGCTCGACGGGCAACCGGATGACGCGATCAACGGTTCCGTCCGGAGCATAGCGAACCACCCGCCAGCCACCCCATTGGGCGTTCCAGATATAGCCTTGCTCATCGATCGTACCACCGTCGGGCACGACATTATCCGCCGACGTATCCACGAATAGCGACCGTTCTCCGATCGCGCCCGAAGCGTGGTCGTAGGGATAGCAATAGATGCGCTTTTCGGCGGAATCTGCGAAGTAGAACTTCGTGTTGTCAAGCGACCAGACGAAGCAGTTGGAGATGCATACATCTCCGATCATCCTGTGGACGCTTCGGTCCGGGTCGATGCGGAACACGGCGCCACTGTGCGCTGCCAAGCCGTCGTCCATCGTACCGGCCCAGAAGCGGCCCTTACGATCGCATTTGCCCTCGTTGAAGCGATTGCCGGGAGTGGTGTCGGGCCGCGAGATCCATTCAATCTTGCCGTCCTCGAGATCGTAGAACGCGACTCCGGAGGCGAAGGCGACGACAAGTCCACCCCCTTCGCGCAGTGCGAAGCTGCCGATCCGTTCGGGCATCCTCCAGATCCGTATCTCGCCGGTGGCCGGCGTATGGCGCTGGAGCAACTGGCCTTCGATGTCTACCCAATAAAGCGCCCGCTCGACGACGTCCCACACCGGAACCTCGCCGAGCTTATTGTGGCAATCGGCGACCAGCCGCACTTCGTTCATTGAAGTCTCCTCAGCCTTAGGACGCAGAGCTCGTAACTCACTGATGGCAAATATATGATGTCGATGCCAATGGGCCCAACGGAGCGAGGGCCGCACAGACGCGGGCCTTCACGCCAGTCTCTGGTTTTCCGAAGACTACCGCTCCGCCACTAATTGCAAAAGCACCTTGACTATCAGGCCATTGCGAGACATCGCTGGCCGCGACCCCTCATTTGAGCCCTCATCGGTCCTTCGCTAGCGGCGTCTTTGTGGTCGGCGCTTTTGACTCGAGAATAACACTCTACTCGTTGCCGGTTCTCCGAAACCCCGTGTGCGGCAATCGTATTTGACCTCAAGTACTTCAAGGCCATCAACGACACTTTCGGCTATCACATGGGTGATCGCGTGCTCGAAGTTTTCGGCTACCCTGTGCACTGCGAGGGACGATGAGCCTATGAGTCCTCCGCGGCTCGGAGAGCTATGAAGGCCGGACGGGGTTCCGGAGTTCGGGACCTAATTGCGTCCATCGCGACGAGGACGCCGCTTATCGACGAGGGCAACACTCGCGAAGATTGTTGATGTGCACGCTTGTCCGTGCCATCGCAGTTTTCTGGGGGAATGGTAGCGCGGAGGCCCTATGCCGAAGCGGCCATTCGGACCTTGTAGTTTTGCGTGCAACGAAACCACCGGAGGCTTGCGTGGATCGCCCGCCAATGGGTTTGTCGATGGTTGCGCTCTCTGGTGGGCTTCAGGTGATTGACCGTTCTTAATGGGGTGGACGTGGACAAATTCTTGACGCAGTTCCTGATGGTTGCCGAGGAGGGGACCCTTAGCGCCGCCGCCGAATCCCTCCTCGTTACGCAGCCCACCCTGACGCACAATTTGCAGAAACTGGAGCAGTCGCTGGGAGTGCCGCTGTTCAAGCGGTCTTCCCGCGGAGTCAAGCTGACACCGTATGGCGAGACGTTGTACGAAAACGCCAAGATCATGCAGCGGCTTTACAACAACGCCATGGGTTTGATCGAAGCGCAGAAGAACCAGCGCGAGGCCGGGCTCAGCATCGGATCGGGCTACACATGGTGGTGGCTCTTCCTGCGGAGGCTCGTACTCGATTATGCAAACACATATCCCTCGGCTCCGATCAACGTTAGCCTGGGGAACAATCTCAGGTGCATGGATCAGTTGCTGTCCGGAGACATCTCCCTTTTCATTGGCCATCGGATCGGGGACCTCGCCCATCGCACGCACGCCGACTTCATCGATATCGGGCAAGTTCGTGATGGCTATTTCGTGCGTGAAGGACATCCGCTACTCGTGGGGCCGCAGACGCAAGTGGATGTTCGGAAGTTCCCCCTGGCACTGGCCTTTCCGTCGGAAGCTCGTCACCATCGGCTCCTGACGGAGCGAGAGTACCTCCAGCCTGGCACGCGACAGCCAGAATATTACGGGCGCGCATTTACTTCCAATTCGCTCGAGGCGTGCCTTGACTACGTTCGCGGCTCCGATGCCGTTACGCGCCACACCGACCTAATCGCTGGAGAATTTTCACGCAGGGGCCTGATGAAGGTCGAAATGGCGCCTGGCCAAGAAGAAACCCTTCAACCCATGGGCATCTACGTTCTTCCAGAACGACGTTCCGATCGGCATGTGGCCCGGATAATTGACGTTCTCCTCGAAAAGGCGATTGCCATAGTCAGGTCGCCGCCCGTTCCCTAGCCCTGATCTATCTGGAAGTGATGCTCGAGCCGCTTGGCCAGATCGTCGTCCGACGGCGGGTTGCGGTGCGTATTCTCCAGATAGATTTTCTTCTCGCTTTCGGGCATCAGGAATTGCTTGTGCCACAGGAAGTAGTCCGGATTGTCTCCGAACTGCCTGTAGAATGTGCGTAACGCATTGATTGAATAGTGGGTTATGCGAACGTTGGTCAACCAGTCGGCCCGGAAGAAGTTGCGCCACTTGCCGTGCTCTGTCTCGGTCATGGCTCGAAGGGCAGCCTCCTGACTCCACACCGCCTGCGATGCCAACACGAAGGCCTGCGGGTACTGCCCTTCTAGAAAATGGTTTATGCTCTGGCACAGCTTGGCCAGACCGGTGGCGCCCGCTCTATGGAACCGAACCTGGAAGAGCAGCAAATCGCGGAAGAATGTGGCCTCGCCCTCCTCAAGGTCACTCAGCGTCCGTTCGCACTGGCGTTCTAGCGCCGCGAATCGCTCGATAGCCGGAGCGCTTCGCGCCGCAAACCACGCCACTTGGTCCTTGAATGGCATTTCCCCGGTGGCCCAGATCAGGGCTTGGGCACATACGACAGATTCTCCGCGCATTACGTGACCTACAAGTACCCGCGCGGGGTGATGGTAGAATTCGTCACCGGCGCGGTCATCCTCGTGCGGGCCGTAGGCGATGGCGGACGCGATCAGGTCTATCAAGCACTCCGATGCGCGGTCCGCCGCACTGCCGAAATAGCGCGACGCGAAATCGTGGGCGGCATTCTGGCCGGCGCCATCGTCCCCGCGCCAGATCTTGGCGATCAGATCCAGGGTGAAAACGTGTGGCCGGACGTTTCCGCAATTGACCAGCAGAATGGTATCGGCTCCTGCCTCGAAGGCGTCGGTCAGCTCGCTTGCGAGAAGCGACGTGGATACGGGCATCATGACCAGATGGCTCGACGCCTGCAGGTCGTGAAAGGTCGCGTGGAAGTAGATGCCATGAGGACCCGACTCGTCGCTCCGCGGAAGTGACGGCGTGCGAACATTGTGGTTCTGATGACGTCGCGACACCATTCGGCCGTACCCGTTGTCCGACCACACCTTGGTCACGCCGGGCGGAAAGTCGATGTAGCCGTCCCGGTAGAGTTCGGAGATTTCGCCATAGAGATAGGTGAGGCAGGGCGCGCCTGGCAGTAGTGACTGGACGAGGTCATATTGTCGGCGTACGGCCCGCGTGATTAGCGCGCCGCGGCGTTCTGGTGTATCGAACTGAGGATCAACTTCCCAGAATGGGTAGTCGCCTTGCCCGCGGAAACCTAGCGTCCATATGATCTTTTTGTCCCGCTGCCGCATGATCGCTTCGGTCCAGAGGCGCTCGAACAGCTCGGGGTGCCGTTCGTAACTGGCGTCGCAGTCCGGAAACGCGCGGAAGAACATTTCCGATCCGAGCGGTTCGGCATGATGGTGGGTCAAATAGAGGCCCATCTCGGCCGCGATTTCGCAGTGATCAGCTTCCCGCGGCAAGTCCGTTCCGGGGATCACCAGATTTCCACCCAGGCGCAGAAGAGTTTCAAACACCGTTTCCCACACGGGTCGGGGGGGCGGATAGGTGTCCGTCCAGCCGATCAAACAGACCTCATCGTTGACGAACCAGCCCCGATAGCGAACGCGATGTGGGCGCGACTCGGAGTCAACCGCAGTGATTTCGATTTCGCCGCGCTTGGTGGGCTCACGATCCGCCCAAAACCAAAACGGATCCACACCAAGGATCGTTTCGGAGAGGTGGTATATGCCGTAAATGAGGCCAAGATCGTCCGCGCCGGTGAGCACCAGTACGGTATGACCCGAGCGCTCAATGAACCGGATCGAAAATGTCTCCGGCTCCGTCGTTAGCCCCGTCTCATCGCGCGCAAACACAAGGTCCGCCGTAGCGGTGCCGACCCTTTTCGGAGTGGCGCCGAACACCTTCTGGAAGTCGCGCGTGAAGGCATCAATGGTATATTTCACCGCATAGGATGGGTTCTCCGGGACCGCCATACGGGTGCCCTGGTTCAAGACAAATTTCGTAGGTTTCATAAACTGTTACCCTATTCGGCGAGGCGTCGGTTCAGAGCAGACGCAATGGAACGAAGTTCAGAAATGTCCGCTCGTGCGTCCAATGGCCGACGCCACGATGCAAACATTGAGCAGGGCAATAGCCTCCGCACCTTTCGTAGTCCGGTGGCCGCGAGGAGCGCCTGCCTGCCAGCATACTTGCGGCAGGCCGCCGCGCCGTTTCTTGACCACCCAAACCACCGTCATTCGACTCTTGTCTCATCGGCAAATGCCGAGGCCGTTTGGTTTGGGCCAGTCTGATAACCGGCTCGTATCCAATTTGGCAACCACCGGAAGACCGGTCAGATCGATATAGACATTGTCAATAATAGCGCCGCGATTTTCTATTTCATCGATAGGTGAAGGGCATGGTAGTGACACGACAGTAGGAGCTGCGGTGGATCTCTGTCAGCAGAGACGCATGACACCGGGCCCCACACGGGAGGAGAAACTAATGACAACTATGAACCGCCGCGCGCTGCTTGCCGGGATTGCGGCCGGAGCCGCCGGAGTAGCAGCTTCATCTGTCTTGGGAACACGCGCTTTTGCCGCGAGCGAGGACATGCGGTTTTTCTGGTGGGGGAACCCCAGCCGGGACGAGCGAACTTACAAAACGATCGATATTTTCAACAAGTCCCACCCTGATGTGGTGGTGAGTGGCGAGTCGATCGCCTGGGCCGACTACTGGACGAAGATGGCAACCCAGACCGCTGGCCGTAACATGGCCGACGTTGTCCAGATGGACTATGGGTTCATCTTTGAATACGTCCGCCGCGGCGCTCTGCAGCCGCTGGACGATCTGATCGGCTCGACCATCAAGCTTGACAGCTACGATAAGGCGGCACTCACCGGCGGGATGGTTGACGGCAAACTCTATGGGCTAAACATCGGGTCCAACTCCCAGGCGTGCCTCTACAACACGCGGTTGGTGAAGGAATCCGGAGCCGAATTCGATCCCATCGGCTGGACCTATGACGACGTCAAGCGAGTCTCTAAGGCGATCTTTGACAAGACCGGCGTGTTCGGTACCGACGATCAGTCTCTCAACTATGTCAGCTGGCAGGACTGGGCCCAGCAGCAGGGTCATGACTTCTATGACGCCGACGGCAAGATCCAGGCGACTGAGGACGACGTCATCGGCTACTGGTCGACTTGGAAAGAGCTCCGCGACATGGGCGTTATTCCTCCTGGCGACGTGACCGTCTCGAAGGTCGGTGCCTCGCTGAATGAGGAGGGTCTGCCGACTGGCACTACTGCCATGTCCTATCACTGGTCCAACCAGGTGGTGGGCATGCAGACGCTGATGGAGGACACCGTTGGCGTGGGGATGTACCCCAAGATAAAGGCAGGCCAGCCCAACCAGTTCATCAAGCCGGGAATGTTCCTTTCGATCACCAGGGACTGCAAGAATCCCAAACTGGCCGGAGCGTTTATCAACGACTGGATCAACGACAAGGAGACGGGCTTGATCATCGGCCTCGAACGGGGCATTCCCCCGAACGCCGATATGCGCGCCGCCCTGACCCCGACGTTCACAGACGCCGAGAAGGCCTCCGTAAGCTACTTCAATGCCATCCAGCCGTACCTCGGGGCCTTGCCCCCGGCGCCGCCCAAAGGGGCGGGTGAGGTCAACGACGCTTTCGTGCGTATCGGTAGCGACGTTGTGCTGGGCACTATGTCAATCGCTGACGGGGCCAAGAAATACTTCGATGAGGCTCAGGACATCATCGAACGCGCAGCCTAAGCTGGCGAAGACCCGTCGGCTCCGCCGACGGGTCTTGAGGATGTAATCCGTTTGGGTTGTTGAACCTGGCCATGCGCAAATTCATCGCCCGCAATGCCTTTGGCTATCTATTTCTATTGCCGTGGCTGATCGGATTTTTGTGCCTCGCGGCAGGACCAATTCTGGCGTCGTTGGCGCTGTCATTCACCAAATACGACATGGTCAGCGATCCGCAATGGGTGGGCCTGTCGAACTATCAGCACATGTTCTGGCACGACAGCCGCTTCTGGAAGGCACTTCAGGTTACTCTTACGTATGTGTTTGTCGCCGTGCCGGCGCGCCTCGTCATCGCTCTCGTCGCAGCTATGTTGCTCGACAAGGGAATTCGCGCCATTGGGGCCTATCGGGCGATCTTTTATCTTCCCTCCATCCTGGGCGCGTCGATCGCCATCGCCATTCTTTGGCGCAACCTCTTTAACGGCAATGGAGTGGTGAACACCATTCTTAGTGGCATCGGCATCAACGCGCCCAACTGGATCTCTGATCCACGCACCTCGCTGTACACCCTCGTTGTTCTGGCCATGTGGCAGTTTGGATCGCCCATGCTGATCTTTCTTGCTGGCCTTCGCAGCATTCCGGGAGACCTCTATGAGGCGGCGGAGATCGACGCGGCGAGCAAACCAAGGCAATTTTTTGCCATCACGCTACCGCTGCTGGCACCGGTGCTGTTTTTCAATCTGGTCCTTCAGATGATCGATGCGTTCAAGACCTTTTCGAGCGCGTTCATCATTTCGGATGGACAAGGGTCGCCGGCAGACTCCCTGCTCTTCTTTACGATCTACCTGTTCAACGAAGCCTTCAAATTCTTCCGCATGGGCTACGCCTCGGCACTTGCCTGGGTGCTCCTGTTGATCATCGCTGCATTTACGGCGCTCTCGTTCCTGTCGTCCCGCTATTGGGTCTACTATGAAAACGAGCGAGACTGATCATGACGGAACTCGCAGCCACTAACCCGGTCGGCACCGCTGATGTCGTGCGGCGGCTCCGCAAGGAGCGTGCGGTGCGCATGCGACGGGCACAGATCCTCAAGCACGCCGTGCTGGCACTGTTCGCATTTGTCATGATCTACCCGCTGTTATGGATGCTGGCGAGTTCGCTCCGGCCGAACAACGAGATATTCGGCAACCTGTCCGTGTGGCCGTCCGACTTTCACTGGGAAAATTACGTCGATGGGTGGACCGCACTCCCAGTGAGCTTTTCCAGGTTCTTCGCCAACTCGTTGGTCGTGACGGTGCTGTCGGTCATCGGCAACGTGATCTCGTGCTCCTTTGCGGCCTACGCCTTTGCGCGGCTCGAATTTGACGGGAAGAAGATTTGGTTCGCCCTGATGATGATGACGCTGATGATTCCCTACCACGTCGTCATCATCCCGCAATACGTTCTGTTTCTGAACCTGGGCTGGGTGGACACCTACGCCCCACTGATCGTGCCCAAGTTCCTGGCCTCGGACGCCTTCTTCGTTTTCCTGATGGTGCAGTTCTTCCGCCAGCTCCCGCGCGAACTGGACGAAGCGGCCATGATCGACGGGTGCTCGCCAATCAAGATCTATTGGGCGATCATCATGCCGCTCTCGCTTCCTGCCATGGCCACCGCCGCGATCTTTTCATTCATCTGGGTGTGGGAGGACTTCCTCACTCCTCTCGTCTATTTGAACGACATGCAGAACTATACAGTACCGCTGGCCCTCAGGATGTTCGTCGACCAGGAGAGCCAATCGGCGTTCGGACAATTGTTCGCCATGTCCGTGCTCTCGATCGTGCCGGTGGTGTTGTTCTTTGCCCTGTTCCAGAAATTCATCATCCGCGGCATCGCGATGAGCGGCATGAAGTAGCCGGAGGTAGGAAATAAGTGGTCGGAGTATCTCTACGGGGCGTCAGTAAGGCGTACGGCAACGTCGAAGTCATGCGGGGCCTCAGTCTCGACATCCACTCGGGCGAATTTCTGGTGCTCGTCGGTCCCTCCGGGTGCGGAAAATCGACCCTGCTCCGGATGATAGCTGGACTTGAGGAAATCACCGACGGGACGATCTCGATCGGAGACCGCGTTGTCAACGATATCCCCGCGTCCCAGCGTAAACTGTCGATGGTGTTCCAGTCCTACGCGCTCTACCCACATATGAACGTCCGGAAAAACTTGGCGTTCGGTCTCCAGAATCTGAAAATGCCCCGGCCCGAGATAGAGCGGCGTGTGGCCGAGGCCGCGCAGATCCTGCAGATCGGACAGCTGATGGAGCGGAAACCGCGCCAGCTTTCGGGCGGTCAGAAACAGCGCGTAGCCATCGGCCGCGCCATTGTCCGCGAGCCCGAGCTGTTCCTGTTCGACGAGCCGCTCAGCAATCTCGACGCGGAACTGCGCGTGCAGATGCGCGTCGAGCTGGCCGGTCTCTACAATCGCCTCGGTACGACCATGATCTATGTGACCCACGACCAGATCGAGGCAATGACCATGGCGACACGGATCGTAGTCCTGCGCGACGGCACGATCGAGCAGGTGGGAACGCCGCACGAGCTTTACACGAAACCGCAAAATCTGTTCGTCGCCGGCTTCATCGGCTCGCCCAAGATCAACATGCTGCGTGCGAAGACCGTGTCGCATGGCGCATCCGGAAGCGACATTGTGCTGCACGATTTCGGGAGCTTCAGCCACCCATCAATTGCAGGCGAACATGGCTCCCTTACGGTTTGTATGCGGCCCGAGGCGTTCACGATCGGCAGCGTCGGGCCGTTGACCGCGTCAGGCAGGGTAACACTGGTGGAGTATCTCGGGGCTGATATTTACCTGCATGTCGAACTCTCCTCGGGCAAGGTCCTATTGATCCATGGCTCTGGCCACGATCGGTTCGTGATCGGCCAGAATGTAGCGGTCAGCCTCGACCCCGATTTGGCTCACTATTTCGACGGCGACGGTCTCAGGGTCGAGCCGACCCATTCTGGAATTGCCGCCTGATCCAGGCGCAGGCGAGAAGCGGATAGGATCATCAATGAGGCCGCGCGAGGAAGAGGCCTTCGAGATCGTCAGGGATCTCTCCTACGACCTCGCCAAGAAAGCTTATCGCCTGTGACGCATCTTTCGCTTGCGTCGCTGGGCCTGGCCAAGGTACGGGGACCAGCTTATGATCGCGCCGGGGTCACTGCCGGGATCGTCCATCTCGGCATCGGCGCATTTCATCGGGCGCACCAGGCGGTTGTCGTCGACGACCTGCTAACCGTCGATCCGAAATGGGGCATCGTTGGCGCGAGCCTCAGGCGAGCCGATACAAGCGAGGCGCTCACCCCGCAGGATGGACTCTATACCCTCCTGGTTCGTGCTGGCGCCAGCACGACCCCCCGTATCATCGGGTCGGTCTTGCGCATCATCGACGCGCCGCGGCACAAGGAAGGCCTGCTGTCGCGCATGGCTGATCCGGCGACGCGCATCGTGTCTCTGACTATCACCGAGAAGGGCTATGGTTACAACGTGGCCAGCGGCCGTCTCGACGGGACCAACGCGGACATTGCCGCCGATCTCCGTGCACCCCGCCTGCCGAAGACGGCCCCGGGGCTCATCGTCGAGGCTTTGCGCCGGCGCCGCGATGCAGGAGCCGCGCCGTTCACGGTTCTCTGTTGCGACAACCTTCCGCACAATGGCGCCGTGACTGCGCAGGTGGTGTCGGATTTTGCGGAGGCGACAGATCCGGCGCTCGGCCGCTGGATTGCCACGAACGTCGCTTTTCCGGCCACCATGGTCGACCGCATCGTCCCGGCGACGGCCGACGCCGATCGCGCCGAAGCCTTCGCGCTGACCGGGCTCGAGGATGCATGGCCGGTGGCCACTGAGCCGTTTTTGCAGTGGGTGATCGAGGACCGGTTCGTTGGAACACGTCCCCCCTTCGATCTCGGCGGCGCCGAGTACGTCAGCGACGTTGCGCCCTACGAGATGATGAAGCTTAGGATGCTCAATGGCAGCCATTCGATGATGGCCTATCTCGGCTACCTCGCAGGCTACGAGTTCATCTCGCAGGTCATCGCCGATTCCGATTTTTGCGGGTTTGTCGAGGCAGCATGGCGCGAGGAGATTGCGCCAACTCTAGTGATGCCGGCCAGTGCTGTTAGCGACTACGCTACCGCTTTGTTGAAACGGTTTTCCAATCCCGCCCTCAAGCACCGCGCCACCCAGATCGCGATGGATGGCAGCCAGAAGCTGCCGCAGCGGCTTTTCGGCACGATCGCCGACAATCTTGCCAAAAGCCGGCCGTTTGAACGGCTCGCCCTCGGCGTCGCCGCGTGGATCATCTATGCGGCCGGCACCGATCTAAAAGGGCGGCCGATCGCCGTTCAGGATCCGAGGGCGGACGATCTGAAGCGCGCCGGAGAAGGCGACGCCGTGGCGAATTTCCTTGCCCTTCCGCAGTTGTTCAGTGCTGAGGTTGCGCAGTCGGGGCCGTTCCGCGAAGCGGTCGCACGGCAGTACCGCGTGCTGCGTGAGGTTGGGGCAATCGAAGCCGCGCGGCGACTGGCCTAGTTGAGCGTGCCAAGAGCTGTCACCGATCATCCCGATTACTGCGCGCAGCCGACGTTTTCCAAGCGGAGGCTGAGGGTTGGTATGATCACTGACCCGACGACGTTCTTGTTCATCAGATAGTTGACCGTCTCGTAATGGGCGAACACCAGAGACGCGTCCTGCGTCACGATTGTACGGATGTTGCGGTAGGTTTCTTTCCGCTCCGCCATATCCACGCTCAAGGCGGCCTACGACACCCTTGGCGCACCCCGACGCCGGAGCGGGCCCGTTCACTGCAGAGCGCATCGCTCGCCCCGCTTTTTGCTAAATCTGACCTGGTGGCCTGCGCGTGCTTGCGCCGCGGCCCTATTACTGGCTGGCAGTGATCCCGCCGTCCACCAGTAGGTTTTGGCCGGTCACGAAATCCGAGGCCGGCGACATAAAGAACAGCGCAGGTCCAACGATGTCCTTAGGATCGGCAATCCGTCCCAGAGGGATGCGCGCAAGGAGACCATTGCGGAACTCCTCGTTCTCCATCACGTGCCTGATCATCTCGGTGTAGACGAAGGTGGGCGAAATCGCATTGACCGTGATGCGATGAGGAGCGAGTTCCATCGCGTGTTGCTTGACCAGGAGGGCCTGGCCGCCTTTGGTCGCGCAATATGCCGAATAGCCTCGTGCGCGAATGCCCAGCGTAGAACGTACTGAAAGCAAATGGACGTGCTTGCCGCCGTGGCCGGCCGCGATTTGGTGTTTGGCAACGGCCTGCCCCAGGAACATCGCCGCCTTGAGGTTGATCGAGTAGACCTCGTCGAAGGCCTCTTCGGTGACTTCCAAGAGCTTCTGCTCCCGCTGTATGCCGGTGCAGTTGACGAGGATATCTATGCTGCCGTGCCGCGCGGCAATGTGGTCAACAACCTGGTGGATGGTCGGCACGGCCGCAACGTCGAGAGACAGGCCCTCGGCCCGTAGGCCGTCAGCCTTGAGCGCGTCGGCCAAGGAGCCCGCCTTCACCCGATCGCGCCCCGCGATGATGACGGTTGCTCCAGACAGCGCGGCGCCCCAGGCAATCGCCTCGCCAATTCCGCCGTAGCCGCCGGGCATGAAGACGACTTTGCCATCCAGCCGGAACTGGTCGCCCAGTGCGGCGCGAAAGTCGATACGAGGGGCAATACGGTCGCTCATGTTTGTCCTCAGTCGAGGTGGAGGCCGCCATTGATATCGACGATCTCACCGGTGATGAAGCCACTGCGCGGGGATGCGAGGAAGGCCGCAACGTGCGCCACTTCCTCGGGCTCGCAGAAGCGATGCACGGGGATCGTTTCGAGCAGTTTCTGTCGCTGCTCCTCGGTCAGCTGCTCGGTGACCATGGGCGTCCGCACATAGGCCGGCGCAATAGCATTCACAGTGACGCCCTCACCCGCCGTCTCGCGTGCGAGCGAAAAGGTGAGACCACCCAGTGCACTTTTGGAAGTGGTGTAAGCCGTCCCGGCTGTAAGGCCCCCACTTTTCATCGCCAGAGAGCAGATGTTGATCACCCGCCCCCATCTGCGGCTCCGCATGCCGGGCAGGCACTGCTGTGCGAGAAAGAACGCACCATCGATATTGACCGCCAGTACGTTGCGCCATTCGGCGCCACTGGTCGCGGCGACCTTGTTGTTACTGAGGATACCCGCGTTGTTGACGAGAATGTCGATCTCACGGCGAGCTGAGGGGAGCGTCGCTAACGCTTCCGCTGCAGCCCCTTCGCGGCTGATGTCAAATGCCAGCGCATACGCATTGCCGAGTTCTGCCGCGAGAACCTCGATCCGCGCGGCGTTGATGTCGACGAGAATCAGGTGACAACCAAGCGTCGCGAATTCATGCGCAATCGCTGCGCCCAGTGGACCAGCCGCTCCAGTGACAAGGCAGGTCTTTCCCGCCAGGTCTGGCACCGCGCTCATTCAGCGTTTCTCCGGAAAGTTGACCTTGAGCGAAGCGGCGATGGGGTGTCCAACCACACCGTCATCAAAACCCACCGCACGGGCGGTCGCGAGCTGGTTATGCAACGGCGGCACCCATGGAGGCGGTGATCCCGGCATTGACCGCGATTTCGACAAAATAGCCAAGATCTTTCTGCGCATTGGCCGGGGAGAATTTCAGCCGTCGAGGGCGCCAGATTCCGTGTAGCCCTTCATGATCATCTGGAAGATGCCACTATTGGCTCCGCCCTTTGATACCACTTCATAGAGTTTGGTGAGATCAACGCCTGTCGCCTTGCAGGCAGAAACTGCTTCCGCGATGAGCGCGGCCTGTCCCATCGCCATTAGATTGTTGATCAGCTTGAGACGCGCGCCTGCGCCGGGTCCGCCGACGTGGGAAAGTCTGTCGTCCGAACAGCGCCGCAGTAGAGGCGCAGGAACAGTCATTGCGTCCTGTCTCCCTCTCCGCCACTTCTGCCGCACCCAGCACGTCCCAAAATGCTGCCATGTCCGCGGAACAGCGCGACCAGTCTGCACGGACTATCTGTTGTGCAACAGGACTCGATCGTCTGTCCGCCTGTCTGTCGTTCGAGAATGATCGCGCGGCACAGAGACAGCTTTCTATGTCCTGTCTCCACTTCCGCCATCGCTGAGATGCCTGTGGATCGGGTCAGTGTAGAAGACGTCTAGTGTGACCATTGCCGTGAATCTCAGTTGGGCCGGAACAGGCGCCGGTAGTCGGTCGGCGTCACGCCGACATACTTTTTGAACACCCGGGAAAAATACTGGCTCGAGTGAAAGCCGCTATCGATGCCGATGGCCGTGACTGTATCCGTGCTCTTGGTCAGGCGCTCGCAGCACCGCTTGATCCGCAGTCTTTGCCGATAGTCGTTGGGTGCCATGCCGACTTCCCGGGTGAACAGGCTGTAGAGCCTGCTCTTGCCGTATCCGAGCTGGCGTGCGACGTCGGCGATGCTCTCGTCCTTGTCGCCATCCTCGTCCTCGGCGCCCTCGCGCAAAAGCGTGGCGGCGCGGCGCACTAGCTTGCTCTGGGAACCCGAGTGTCGGCCATTGGAGCAGACCTCCCAGAACGAAGTAACTGACGAGTAGATCTTGGAGCGCACTTCGGCCATGATCGGAGATGAGCCGATCATCAGTCGCTCATCGGTCAGCCTGTTGCAGAGCTCGCCCAGCGTGCGGTGGCAGCTCTCGGGCAGGTCGATGGGCTTTTCTTGCTCCTTGGCGAGCTCGAACAGGGCGTCGATTTCGGGGCCAAGAAAGAGTCGCGCCGATCCCGCGGCGATGGCGCGCGGCTGGAACACCATCCACAACAGCCGGCAGGGCGTATAAACGCCGTTAGAGATGCGGTGGCGTTGGCCTGCGGGAAAGATTACCGCCTGACTTCCAGTCGCCATTGAGAAGTGATCGTCGGGCAAGTCCCAGCACGCTTCTCCCGACTGCATGAACAGGATTTCGATCCCATCATGCTGCTCCCATGAGTCCGAGGTCGGCACTGCACTACGGAACTGGTAGTAGCCGAAGAGCGCGATTTCTGGGATGCCAAAATCGGCGCCGCCGAAGGTCGGCTGCTGACCCAGTAGGCGGGAACCAATCACGGGGGGGCCTCAGACGGAAATCGCATTGCGGTCACTACTTGACGCCCACCCGGTATCCTTTTCGGGGTCTTAGGCAACTAGCCTATCAAGTTCGGGCAAACTCATCAAATCGAGACGGGGAAGGCCGATTTCAATGACGTCGCCAGCGCCGAGCTTTAACCCTTGGAAGCGAACCGCGCCCCCGGTGCTTTCAAACGGCGCGGACTTGCCGTTTAGTTTTGCGGACACGACGTCTCCACTCTCCGGCGGAAGCCCGAGGCTCTCGAGCACCATGTTACCACCCAATATTTCGAGCTTCAGCGAAGCATCGCCAATTTCGAACGTGCCGTAACCATTGGCACCCGACCAAAAGCTGCGGAATTGCCCGCCGTCTCGCAAGAGCGGCGCAAAGCCGATATGACCGCGGGTCGCGTCATAGGAGAATCCAGAGAGCACTATCATAGCCCCCCAGCTGGCCATGGAACGAGCGTAGTTAGAACCACATTCGATTTCGTTCCACGGGTTGCGCCTGCCGCCGTCATAACGGTCGCGCACCCCGGCAGTTACCTGGATGCCCTCGTCGAGCATCCCATAGGCCATCAGCATCTGGCCGAAGGCATACTCCATGCCGTGCATCGTTTCCTGCGCGTAGGGCACCGGAACCGCAGGCTTCTGGCTCTCATCGGGCCATGTCGCAATGACGGTGCCGGACTCGTCGTCCATCCCGAAGACGCGGCAGGGGTTGTAGATGTCGCCCAGGCGCTCCTTGAAATTGCCCGCAAAGATGGAAGCAAGGCTGGTCTTTACCTTCTCGTGGTCCAGCACGTCGCCAAGTCCATAGAGATTGGCGTGCCATTGTCCCAGCGCTTGGTCGATAAGGCAGGCACCCCCGAGCTGATATTTGAGCTGCTTGTGCTCGGCGCTCCAGTAGAGCTGGTCGACGGTATCGCCCAGCACGCCCAGCGACAACTCGGTCTTGGTGAAAGGGGCGAGTATGGAGCGGTCGGAGAGGTCGATCTGCTGGGTGAAGAAGTTTCCGTTGAACAAGTTCTGGTCGACCCAGCCGCGGCCGCGTTGGTAAATGCTGCTGTAGAGCGCGGCAGTTTCGCTTTCGCCCAGAGCGGCGGCGATCTCGGCGCCCGCCTTGAGGGCGCCGAGATAGAACCCAGTCAGCCACGAATTCGGTCCGAACAGCTCCATATCGAGAGTGTGGTGCTGCCGCCCCCATAGAACGCCAGTCTGCTCTGGGTCCCAAAGGTCCGGATTGTCGGGGCTCCAGGCATATTCGATGCTGCTCTTGGCGGCGGGCCAGAGGCGCGCCAGCCACTCATTGTCGCCGCTGAGCTTCCAGTCGCGGTAGAGCTTGAGGATGTTGCCGAATTGCCCATCCGCACAAGGCCGTTCCGTCGTGTAGTTGGTGCCGAGGGGCAAGCTCAACCGGAAACTCAGACCACCAGCCGGGTTCATGTTGAATTTGTAGTCCGCCTCGCGCATTGACCGCTCGAGGGCCGGATAGAGGAAGGGGAGCGCCTGCTGGTAATTCCAGACATGGGTGCAGCTGCCTTCGCACGAGCCGGCGGCCGGGTGGCAACCTTCCCAGCCATAAAACGTGCCGTCCTCGAGCCTGAGCGTGGTCGGCGATTTGAGGATCGAGAGATTGGCGGCCGCCGCGTCGATCACCGGCACGGGCAACGTCGAGGAGTAGACCGCATCACGGAATCGGAACGTTTCGTCCCTGAGTTCATCCCAGCGCGAGAGGACTTCCGCGGCGATCGTTTCGGCGCCCGTCCATTCGGTCGCGTACCAGTTCTTCCACTGTCCGGCTGCGGGCGATGGCTGGCGGAAATGCCAGACCGGCGTGATCCAGTATTTGCGAAAGTTCGGTGCGTACCAGGAGATGACGAAACGCACGATCTGCGTCTCGCCTGGCGCGACGGTGACGTGTCCAGCGACAAGACTGGAGTCGCGGTTGCGTCCCATGCCGCCCGCCATGTCCGACGTACGATAGTCACGATCGGTGAACACACCGGGGCGGTTGAGGTCCTTCCAGTAGACCTCGAGGGCATCGAACCAGTGTCCGCGATAGAGATGCGTTTGCCGGCTCGTCACGGGGCTGTCGGTGGCAAGAACGATTTCCGAATATTCAGGCGAGCCCAGATCCTGCTCGTCCGTCGCAACTTTGATGCCGGCGGCACCCTTGCGCGTGACGCGGCTGGCTTTGGTCGGTGGCCTGAGGCCATGACCCACGACGCCAACTGCTGAATAGGTGATGTTGGTCTTGGTCGGATTGGTGAAAGCGATCTCGAACATCGCCACCGGGATCGACGAGTCGCGGTCGTTCAGCGGAATGAAGGGGTTGAACGCCGTCAGACTGACCGTGCCCGGGAATTGGGGAGCGTCGAAATCGAGCTTTGCAACCGGAAACCGCCCCTCGAAACTGTTGTCGGGAAAATGCGGCATGCCAGCGAGAGAATCGCGTCGCGCGCCAAAGCCAAAATTGCGCGAGGTGTCGGCAGGAAAGTCTCCCGTGCGGTTGCCGAGGTAAGGGCCGTTGAGAATGCGTGCGTCGAGCACCTTGCCGTCCTGTTCGGCTTTCACTGCGAAATGGCTGAGCCCATTGGTGATGCCCTTGGCCGGCCGGTTGAGGATTTCCCAGTCGATCAGCCGCCCGGCGCCTGAGAGCCCGATCGAGCCCGTGCCGATGCCACCCAGAGGGAAGGAGATTTCGCGGGTCTGTTCGCCGCGATAGATGAAGGGCGCCGTGCGCGGCATCTCTTGCTGTCCTCCCAGTGGACGGTTTTTCTTTTGGTTCAGCAAGGCTATCGCGCCGTTCGGCAGGCGACGTTCACGAAGCGCCCCTGGAAGATCGTGCACATCACTTCGACCCGGGCCGCCGCATCAGCTCGCGAAGCGATGGAGCGGAAATGAACACGGTGACCAGGATGACCAGGCCGTAGATGATCTTAAGTGCGCCGACATCGAGCTTCAAAATGGGCAGGACGCCCGTGAGGATGATGAGGACCAGCGCCCCCGCGACCGTGCCCAGATATGAGCCGGTGCCACCCAAAATCGACGCGCCGCCAATGGCGACGGCGGCGATCGTAGTGAACAAATATGGGTCTCCCATCCCCAGATAGGCCTGCCGGCTGTAGCCGCAGAGCAGGATGCCTGCCAGCGCCGCGGTGGTCCCGCTGATGGCGTAAGCGGCGATCGTGGTTCTCGCCACCGGAACACCGGAAAGCGTGGCGACCGTGCGGTTGGACCCTAGCGCGTAGAGATAGCGTCCGAAGGATGTGCGGCGCTCCACGACGACGATAGCCACCGCGAGGATGATCCACACCAGGAGGATGACGGGGAACGGCCCGATCTTGCCCGCCGCAACCGCCGTCAGGGCCTTTGGGGCCAGCGGTGGTGGAAAGCCGCGGGTTGCAATAAGCAGCAAGCCCTGGGTGATGACATTGACGGACATCGTCATAACGATCGGCGGCACGCGGAGCAGGGCGATACCGATGCCGTTGACGACGCCCACGGCGGCCCCCGCCAAGAGGATCAACGGTGCGATCCAGAGCAGCGCCCAATCTTGGCCATGAGCGAGGGCAGTCGCCAGAATGGCGGCGCTGTTCATGATCCAGGGGACGCTGAGGTCGATGCCGCCACCGACGATGACAATTGTCTGCCCGATGGCCGCGATACCGATGAATGCAGCCAGCGTGATGAGCGTCGCGACATGCGCGGGATTGGCGAAACCGGGAGAGTAAAAGCTCACTAAAACGAACAGCAAAAGCGCTGCCGCGTAGGCAAGCAGTATGGGGCTTGGCGAAATCAGCCAGCGCCTCATGACCCGCTCCCCGAGCTCGAACGCGACTCGGTGAGTCCGGTGAGAATAACGACCAGCATCAGAATGAAGCCGGACATTACCCACTGCCAGTAGCTTTGCAGCTTGAGCAGGAACACCACGTCGCCGATCAGCGTCAGGATGAACGCGCCAACGATCGTACCCATCAGTGTGCCTCGGCCGCCTAGTAGACTAGTGCCGCCGATCACCACGGCAGCGATGGCGGGCAGCACATATTGCGTGCCCACCGTCGGATGACCTGCGCCTGTCTGCGTGCTGAAATAGAGGCCCGCGGCCGCCGCAAAGAACCCCGAAAGCCCGTAGGCCCAGGCGTTGGTGCCCAGCACAGACACACGATTGAGATAGGCGCTGCGCTCGTTCGAGCCGGCGGCTCGAATGGCGTTGTAAATCCGCGTGCGGCTGAACCACGCCCAAAGGCTCACAAGAATACCCAACAGCATTATCGGAACGCCAATACCAAGGGGGGTTACATGCTCGACGGCAACCCAGCTATCGGGCACCCCGCTGCTTTCGGCGGGGAGCACCATTAGCGCACAGCCCTCAAGGATCGACCATGTCGCGAGGGTCACGACGAAAGGCTGCAGCTTGCCGATGGTGATGATCACGCTGTTCAGCACGCCGACCAGTGCGCCCAAGACGAGCACAAAGCCGATCCAGAAGATCGATTCCGCGAGCCCCGGGTCGCCGCGCGTCGCGCAGATCGCGGTGGTGAGGCTGAGGATGCCGCCGACCGAGAGGTCAATGCCGCCGCGCGAAACGACGATGGTCTCGCCCGTAGCGATAAGGATCAGCGTCATCGCCGCCGCGACCTTGATATTGATCTGGTCGATCGCAAAGGTGCCCGGACGCATGATGCCGATGGCGATGCCAAGCACGACCAGGACAAGCAAGGGCGGCAGCCAGAGATGGCGGCGGGCAAGCGTCACGAAGGCGTTCATGCATTGGCCTTCTGCGAGAGCGTCGCCCTGAGGATTTCGTCTTCAGTCATAGAGTGGCCTTCGAGTATGGCGGTTATCCGCCCATAGCTCATCACCATGGTGCGGTCCGCCACATTGGCGAGCTCGGATAAATCCGTCGAAAAGAACAGGACCGCGAAGCCGCGCGAGGCGAGGTCGCGCATCAGCGTGAAGATCTCCGCCTTGGTGCCGACATCGACGCCTCGGGTCGGATCGAAAAAAAGCAAGATCTTAGCCTCGGTAGCGAGGAGCTTCGCGAGTACCACCTTCTGCTGGTTGCCGCCGGACAGCGTGCCGGCAGCCTGCTCTATCGAATCGGTCTTGATGTGGAGGAGGGCGACCAAATCGTCGACGAGCCTCTGCTCGGACTTCCGGTCAATAAAGCCGCGCGCGACTATTCGATTCAGCGCACTGAGGACGACGTTCTCGCGCACGGACTTGCCCAGAAGCAGCCCCTGGCCGCGCCGGTCTTCCGGCAGCAGCGCCATGCCAATTTCTTCAGAGAGCGCGTGACCAGGCCCACGGATGGTGACCGACTTTCCCCAGACTTCGATCTGCCCCTGCACACGTTCGGCGCCGAACAGCGACATGAACAGCTCGCGCTGGCCGTGACCTTGGAGGCCGGCAACGCCGAGAACCTCGCCCTCGCGCAGCTCAAAGCTGACGTCGTGCAATTGGTGGCCGACCTTGAGGTTCGTTGCCTTGATCGCAACACGCCCAGTGGCGGTCGGCCTGCGCTCGGGAAACAGCCGATCGAGCCGGCGTCCCAGCATCATCGAGACGATGCCATCGTCCGACAGCGACGATATGGATTGGGTGCCCACCGTCTCGCCGTTGCGGAGCACAGTGACGCGGTCAGCGACGCGCCGCACCTCATCCATGCGGTGCGAGATATAGAGCACGAGCTTGCCCTTGGCGGCGCGTTCGCGTGCCTTGTTGAGCAGCCAGTCGACCTCCTTGGGGAGCAGCGCCGAAGTCGCTTCGTCGAGGATAAGGATCGCTGGGTCGCTGGCGAGGCCCTTGACGATCTCGACGATCTGGCGGTCGCCGATCGAGAGCGTCCGCACCAGCGCGCCCGGCGGCATCGTCGGCAGGTCGAGGGACGCGAACAGTGCGGCGGCCTTCGCGTTGAGATCACGCTGCGAAATGGTGCCAAGCAGCGAGAGGCTCTCATCGCCGAAAAAGATGTTCTCGGCGACCGTCAGGTCCGGGATGAGCGAGAGTTCCTGGAACACTGGGCTGATGCCCGTGCGGCGGGCTTCGCGCGGGCCCCGGGCCAGATAGGACGCGCCGTCGAGCTTGAGTTCGCCCTCATCGGCGGCGACGGCGCCGGACACGATCTGGATGAAGGTCGACTTCCCGGCCCCGTTCTCGCCCAGGATGGCATGCACTTCGCCGGCATTGGCGGCGAAGTGCACCTTGTTCAGGGCGAGAACGCCGCCATAGCGCTTGCTGATTCCAATCGCTTCCAGCAAAGCCACGTCGATTCCCCACCCTTGCAGAACATCATCGACCTCAGCCGCCGGTCCCTGCCGCTTCTTCGGCGGTGATGTTCACCCAGTCGGGGCTCGCAGGCAATACAAGTCCGGGCGGCAGGTCAGGGAACACGTTCACGCCGATTTCGAGCTTGCGGATGTCCGATCCCGGCGAGAAATCGCCCTCGACGATGTCTGTGGTCAGGCGCGGATAGTCGCCCAGCACGGTCTTTGACGCGGGGGGATGCCCATCGAGGATGTCCACGGCGAGCTTGATGGCCTCGGCACTGAGATAGGGCGGATGCGTATAGATAAAGCACTTGAGCCCTGGCTCAGTCTCTGTAGCGCATTCGGTCGCCGATCCGTTGTAGGCGAACATCACGATGGGAACGAGCGGCCGGCCGGCGTCCTTCAGGGCCTGGATCGCGCCGGTGCCATAGCCCGCGGTCAGGATGCCGTCGATCTGGGGGTTCGCCGCTAGCAGCGAGGCAACGCCTGCCTGCTCGTCGCCGAGTGCATAGTTCGAGGTGTACCAACCGACGATCTCGATATCGGGGAAGCCCGCGAGCACCCGCTCGATCTCCTTGTTGGAGGCTTCCGAGATCGGCGAGCCGGGCAGGCCTCGGTCAACGATGATTTTGCCCTTGCCGCCAAGCACATTGGCGAGCCACACCGGGATGTCGTGGTTGACGCTGTCCCAGTTGGTGTTGAGCTTATATGGACAGGGCGCGGTCACGACCTGGCTGAAGCTGATAACGACAATGCCCGCGGCGCAGGCCGCCTCGATGGTGGGATTGAGCGCGTCGAGCGAGGCGGCATGGACCAGAATAGCATCTGGCTTGGCTGCGATGATGTTGTTGAGCGAGTTGATCTGCGCCTGTGCCGAATTTTCTACGGTCTCGATATGCAGGTCGACACGATCGGCAAGCGGCGCCTTCTTGACGGCGACTTCGGCGGACCGCTGCATCTGCTGCAGCCAGTCGTTGCCGATGAGGCCATTCGATAGATAGATTGTGTATTTCTTGGCCTGAGCCATCGCGGGCGCCGTCATCGCAATGCCGAGTCCGGCCAGCACACAGCCGGCCAGGATCGCCTTGTGGGCGAAGGTGAATTTCATCATATTCCTCCCATTTGTGCAGGGACTTGCGCCCTACGTTCTTGACCTTATGACCGAGAGGCAAGCCTTGCGTTCACATTGCGCCGCTGGAAAATAGTGCACAGGGTCAGGGGCGCTGCGCTCCCTGAGCGATAACCAAGACCGAGTATAGACTTCCGCCGGCCGTCACGTAGATGCGGTCGCGTCGCGGTCCGCCAAAGGTGAGGTTGGTCACTGGCGCCGGGAAGCCGGCGATTTGTCCAAGAAGTTCCGCTGTGGGCGCGTAGACGTCGATCTTGGCCCCCGCGCTGGCCCAGAGGTTTCCCTCACTATCTATTCGCATGCCGTCGGGGATGCCTTCAGTGGTGACGAAGAGTTCGCCGCCTCCAAGCGTGCCGTCAGTTTTTACATGGAACCGGCGAATGTGCGAGTTCCTGCCCGGCCCATCGCTTATGGCGGAATCGGCGATATAGAGCAGGTTCTCGGCCGGCGAGAAGGCGAGACCGTTGGGCTTGTCGAAGTCGCTGACGACCGCGGTCAGTTCGCCACTGATCGGATCCAGGCGAAACACGTTGTCTTTGGCCTGGTCGCGGACACCGCCGGGGACATGGAAGCGCAAACCGTAATCCGGGTCGGTGAACCAGATCGAACCGTCGGACCGCACGACGACGTCGTTGGGGGAGTTAAGCAGCTTGCCCTCAAATCGATCGGCGAGAACGGTAATGGTGCCATCGATCTCTGTTCGGGTGACGCGCCGCGTCCGGTGCTCGCAGGTGATCAGCCGTCCCTGGCGATCGCGCGTGTTGCCATTGGCGTGCCCGGAATCGGTGCGGAAGACGCTGACCTGACCATCGGACGTGAGGCGCATGATCCGGTTCGCAGGGATGTCGCTCCACAGCAGGCAATTGTGATCGCCGAACCAAACCGGTCCCTCCGTGAACACCCCGTCGTTGAATAGCAGCTCAACCGAACCGACCGCCGGCACCAGTCGGCGAAAGCGCTCGTCGCGCTCAACTAATGTCCCGAGCATCATCCACTCCTCACCGTCATGTCAGCCGATTGAAAAATGGCACGAAACGGTCTGAGTCAACCCAACGGGAATTCTCTCACGATTGTCTGTCCGCCCCTCTGTCGTTCGAGAAGTGATCGCGGAATGCCGCAGGAACAGCCCTCTAGGGAAGGCAATGAGGACCGGCCCCAGCGCAGTCAGGCTGCAGCTATGGGATACTTTGCGAGTTGCCGCCGCCAGAGGCCCGGCAATCGACACAAGTCTGTGTAGTCTCCGGACAATAGGTGGGCGGCAGTCGAGCCTGGCGTCGGCGCACTTTCTGGCATGCGCGTTGCGTTCGGCGTGCGATCTGCTCCAATAGCGGTCATTCGTGAAGCACCGTTTCGCAGCGAAATCAGCAACCGATCCCTAGAAGGGAGCGCGGCCTCCTTCTGCGGCGCTAGACTAGGGGAGAGAACGCTCGTCTCAGTGTCTGGCGCGCTGAAGCCAGATGGATACGACAGGTCTGTTCGACGCGTCGGCGGTCGCGAGCCAGCAGAGCGTCAATGTAGTGGACGTGTTCCTCGATTGCGACCTCGTTACGCTGGCGTTCGTCCCGCTTGTTCCACTGGTAATGGTAGTGAAAAATCAGCGTGATGACGTCGTAGAAATCGTCAATGAAGCGGTTCGGCACCGCTGTCGTAATGAGGCGGTGCAATCGGTTGTCCAAATCGGAAAAGTCCTGAAAACGGCTGTCGATGTCACCCAGCAGCAGTCTGTGCTCCTCGCGCAGTGCTCGCAGGTCGCGCCATTGGGGCGCATCCGGCGGCAGGGTTACCATGGCCCTAGCTGAGCGCTGCTCGAACATCTCCCGTATCTCGAACAACTCGTCGGCGAAGTCTTCGGTGAAGCCTTTGAATACCCAGCCCGCATTTGGACGCTTGTCGATGAGACCGAAACGGCGAAAGCGGTTGAGGAACTCGCGAATGCCCGTGGTCGCAACCCCAAACTGACGTGCCATTTCCAGCTCGTTAATCAGCGATCCTGGCTGCGCATCGCCGCGTAGCATCCACTCCATAAAGCGTTTTTCTACCTGCTGAGATGTCGACTCGGTTTCGGTCGAGGGAAAGCGCTCTCTCTTGGGCACGATTGCGGTCAATACACGCCGTCTCCCATCGAGGCGTACGTGACCATTGTCACTTAGCCAGGAAAGCACTTTTCGCACGGTGGTGCGGCTCACGCCCAATTGGTCGCTTAACTCGTTCTCTGAGGGCAGCACGTCGCCCCGCTTCATCCCTGCAAGGATGTCGAGCGTCGCATTGAAGGTCTGTTTGAAGACGGTGTCGGGCTTCATTGTTCTTTCCGCTGTTTTCTTGGTCTCATTCTTAAACATAAAAAACAGTTTGACCAATGGGCGCCTTATCGATTTTTTATCCTTAAAGGACCGAGGCAAGATCGGCGGGGCATTATGCAGCACAGTAGTCCGATTCTTGAGGTTGCTGGCCTGCGTAAGAGCTTTGGGCCGGTCGAAGCGCTTCGCGATGTATCTTTGGAATTGCATTCTGGGGAAGTGCTTGCCGTCGTGGGCGACAACGGCGCGGGCAAATCCACGCTAATCAAGCATTTGTCGGGTGTGTATCGCCCAGACGGCGGCCATATCAAAGTCGCGGGCAAACCCGTGAGCTTCGGTACCCCCCGCGAGGCGCGCGATCTAGGTATCGAGACGATCTACCAGGATCTCGCGCTGGCCGATGAGCTTTCCGTGGGCGCCAACATTTTTCTCGGACGCGAGCCGGTGCGGCGGTTCCTGGGCATTCTGCCCTATGTAGACGACCGCACGATCCGGTCGCAGACGCGGGAACTACTGGAACGGATCAAGAGCCGAATTCCCAATCATGCCGGCACGGTAGCTCGACTGTCTGGGGGACAACGTCAGGCGGTAGCGATCGCTCGGGCCATCTATTGGAAAGCTAAGATCGTCTTGATGGACGAACCAACAGCAGCGCTCGCCGTGATGGAACGGGAGCGAGTTGTGGACCACGCGCGCGAACTGGCGGCGCATGGCGCAGGCGTTATCTATGTCGGGCACAACCTGACCGAAATTCTGAAGGTCGCTGACCGCATCCTGGTGATGCTGCAGGGCCGCAGCGTTCACATCACCCGGGCGGCCGACACGACCCAGGAAAAGCTGATCAAATACATGACGGGATTCACGGACTCAGGAGAAGGCAGCCTAACGCTGCCATGAGAGGGAGGTAGTAATGAACTTGACCAAAACGGTGCTGGCGACGTCGCTCGCCGCGACAATGGTTTCCACTGTGGGCTTTGGCTCCGCCATCGCAGAAGACAGCATTGCTGTCATCGTTAAGGCGACGACGTCCGAGTACTGGCAGTGGGTGTTCAAGGGAGCCGACGCTGCCGGCAAGCAACTAGGAATCAAGGTCGAACAACTCGGCACCCCTAAGGACGACGCGGCGGGCCAGATCTCAGTCCTCGAGACTGCGGCAGCGGCGAAACCGTTGGCCATAGTGATCTCGCCAACCGTGGCGGACGCGCTTGGCGATCCGATCTCAGCCGTCACCGACTCGGGCATCCCGGTGATCATGATCGACTCGGGAGCTAACACCACGAACTACGCGTCGTTCCTGACGACGAACAACGTCGCCGGTGGCAAGGCAGCCGCCGACGCAATGGCCAACTGCATCCAGGAACGGACGGGCAAGATCGAGGGCAAGGTTGGCTACATCACCGCGATGGCCGGCCACGAGTCGCTCGATTCACGCGACAGCGGCTTCGTCGAGGGGATCAAGGCCTATCCCGGGCTGGTCAACGTTGGCAACCGGGTCGCCAATAACGAAGAGGCCGAGGGTATGAGCCTCGCGGCGGACATGCTTACCAAGGACAGCGACCTCGTCGGGATTTTTGCCGACAACGCCCAGATGGGAACCGGTTCGGGCGCCTCAATCGCCGAGCAGAATCTTGGCGACAAGGTTTGTCTCGTCGCCTTTGACGCTGATGCCGGCGAACTTGAGCATCTCAAGGGTGGCGCTATCTACGCGCTGATTATCCAGGATCCGTACATGATGGGCTTCGCTGGCGTCTGGTACGGTTATGCAGCCGCTCACGGCGTTCGTCTGCCAAAGGACGTAGACACCGGTGTTGGTGCTGTCACCATGGCCAACATGAACGACCCTGCCTTTGCCGGCCTTCTTGATGTGAACAAGCGCGAGCTTGGCCCCTTCACCGGCAAATAAAACAGCTCTGGAGGCCTTCCGGGACGGCTACGGCCGTCCCGGCATTTTGCCCGGCTGATCGGCCACACAGGGCACTCGCCGTCTATTCGGCATGCGACGGCTCAAGCTACGAGACCATGATGCGAACTTTGTTTCAGCGCCTGCCGGTCGAAACCTACGTCATCGGCTTTACCATCATTCTTTGGCTGGCCCTTTCAGTGCTCGCTCCGAACTTCCTCTCCGGCGGCAACATCGCCAACATCATGCGCGCCACCGCTATTGCAGCGATCATCGCCGTTGGCGTTCTTTGCACCATTGTTGTCGCCGGGATTGACCTCTCGGTTGGATCTGTGACGGCCTTTTGCGGGGTGTTGTTTGCGCAATTGTGCGCGCACCAGCTAAATCTCCCCGTTGCAGTACTGTTGGTCATCCTCTCGGGTGTCGCCATAGGCACGGTGAACGCTCTCGCAATTGGCAGGCTGAAAATACCTGCCTTCATCGTCACTCTTGCCGGACTGCAGGTCTATCGGGGCCTGGCGCTCTTGGTCTCGGGTGGAATGACGGTCGGCGGTCTGCCACCACAGGTGAAAGATTTCGCACGAGGCGCCGCACTCGGTCTGCCCAACCTTTTCTGGGCCATGGTCGCGGTCGGCCTCGCTGTCCACTATCTGCTCAGATACACCCGCAGCGGCCGCTACATGTACGCATCGGGATCCAATGCCGAAGCCGCGCGGCGTCAAGGCATCAACCAAACCATGGTGACGATCCTTGCATATGTCCTGAGTTCCGGTCTCGCGGCGCTGGCCGGCATTCTCCTCGTTTCGAGGCTGTCGATCGCCTCACCATCCATGGCGAATGCCTATGAACTTCAGGCGATCGCCGCAGCGGTGGTGGGCGGCGCTAGTTTGTTCGGGGGCCGCGGCACAGTCCTCGGCGCTATCGCTGGAGCGATCCTTTTCACGACGATGAGCAATGGAGCCGTGTTGCTCGGTGTCGATCCGTTCTGGGAGATGGTGATAGAAGGGCTGCTGATCGCGCTGGTCGTCTATCTCGACAATCTTCAGAAGCGTCGACAAGCAGGGCTCTAGGTGAAAGCACTTGTATGCATAGCTCCTGGTCAGCTGGACCTGGAAGACCGCCCCGCTCCGACGCGCGGCCCCGGCGAGGTGCTGGTCAAGCCACTACGCATTGGTATTTGCGGGACCGACTATCACATCTATGGAGGCAACCAGCCCTTCCTCACCTATCCACGCGTCATGGGCCACGAGCTGGCTGTGAAGGTTGTCGAAGCTCCGCCAGGAAGCAGCTTTGCCCCCGGCCAGATTTGCGTTGTAAATCCGTATCTCAGCTGTGGCGAGTGCGTCGCATGTCGAGCTGGCAAACCCAATTGCTGTGTCAGGATTGCTGTACTCGGCGTCCATCGCGACGGGGGCATGACGGAACTACTGACATTGCCGCCGCAAAACCTCATCGCCGGGGGCGGCCTAACGGCTGACGAATGCGCAATGGTGGAATTCCTCGCGATCGGCGCGCATGCCGTCCGGCGGGGGACGGTCAGCTCCAGCGACCGCGCATTGGTCATCGGCGCAGGACCGATCGGGCTCGGCGTTGGGCTTTTTGCATCGCTCGCGGGTGCCGCCGTCACTATGATGGATCGCGAGCAAGAGCGCCTCGACGTGGCGTCCACGCTCTTTGCCTGCACCGAGACGATACGCGCTGGTGAGGATTCGGCCGACGCCATCGATGCGAGAACCGGAGGCGAGGGCTTCGATGTCGTCTTCGACGCGACTGGAAGCCGAGAGTCCATCGAGACGGCCTTTGCCTATGTTGCCAGCGGAGGACGCTACGTCCTTGTAAGCGTGGTCAAAGGCACCATCACATTCACCGACTCCGAGTTCCACCGGAAAGAACTGGCGTTGATCGGTAGTCGCAACGCGACGCTCGTGGATTTCGAAAAAGTCATGGAAGCAATTAGGGCTGGGAAAGCCTTGCCGGAAAAGTGGATTACGCATCGCACGTCGCTGCACGGCGCCATTCATGATCTGCCGCTGTGGGCTAGCCGCAAGACTGGGCTGGTCAAAGCAGTTTTAGAGGTCGCTTAGCCGGGCCCTCGAACTGGAGGGTCCTCGCGGCCGTGTGGGGCTATGAGCCCCCTGCTACGGCGCAGTTTCTCACAAACAAAAGTCTTGGGGTATCGGTAGGGTAGTGCGAAAAACCGAAGACGAATATGTGTGTGTAAACAATAGAATCGGAGGATATGGTGACGCGCACTTGAAATACGCAATCGTTGGCGCAGGCGGTCGTCACCGCATGTTCCGTGACGCCATCACCAAAACGCACAGTTCGACCAACGAGCTCGTGGCACTTTGCGACGTGAACCCCGAGCGGTTGGCACTTTCGGCGCGGCAGACGCCACGTCAGCGCGGCAACGGCATAGCGACTTACGCCGCGAGCGAGTTCGACCGCATGCTTGCCGAGCAGAACCCGGATGCAGTGATCGTGACCGTCCCGGACGACCTTCACGACGAATACATCGTACGCGCGCTCAGATCCGGCCGTGACGTTATCACCGAAAAGCCAATGACCATCGACCTCGTGCGGCTGAAGCGCGTGCTCGACGCGCAACGTGAGACCGGCAGGAACGTCACGGTGACGTTCAACTACCGCTACTCGCCGGCGCGCACCCAGCTCAAACAGATGCTGATGTCGGGCGTCATCGGGGACATCCAGGCGGTCGACTTTCGCTGGTACCTCGACCGCGTACATGGCGCCGACTATTTCCGCCGCTGGCACCGCTACAAGCACCGCTCCGGCGGGCTGCTCGTTCACAAGAGCACGCATCATTTCGACCTGATGAACTGGTGGGTCGACTCGACCCCGATAACGGTGGCGGCCAATGGCAAGCGGGCCTTCTACACACCGGAAATGGCAGTGAAGCTGGGCCTTAAGAACCATGGCCCGCGCTGTCATGGTTGCCCGGTGTTCGACAGGTGCGACTACCGGCTGCACCTCGAGGGTGACGATGAGCTGCGTGAGCTGTATCTGGATGCCGAGGACGCCGACGGCTATTTTCGCGACCGCTGCGTGTTCGATTCCGACATTACCATAGAGGACACGATGCAGGTCGAGGCGGAATACGCCAACGGCGTCTTCCTCAACTATACGCTCTGCGCCTATTCGCCGTGGGAGGGTTTCGAGATCACATTCCAGGGCACTAAGGGCGACATCGTTCATAAGCACGTCGAAGTGCATGGCGTCTTTGGCGGCCAGAAACGACAGCGGGGCGACGCATCGGAGAGTTTCTCGACCGTCCTTCACCTGGCGGGAGCCCTGCCGCAAAAGATCGACGTTCCATACGGCGAGGGCGAACATGGGGGCGCCGACCCGACAATGCTCGGCTATGTCTTCGAGGCCGAGCATATGGAGCCGGACAAATATAGGCGCGCCTCGACCCACAAGGAAGGCGCCTGGTCGATCCTCACCGGTATCGCCGCGAATCAGGCGATTGCGACGGGCAGGAAGGTCAATATCGACGAAATGCTCGCCGGGGCGGGCATCGTTCTCGAGCGCTAGCGGGCCACGGGGGTCGGCCTAGAGGGCCCGGCCATCCGGGCCGAAGGCGTGATATTTGCTCGGATCCACATAAGCCGTCACAGTCGAGCCGAGATCGATGTGCTGCTGGCCCGCCAGCGCCAATGTCAGTGACTGGCCACCATTGGTGGATGCATAGAGCATCGTTTGATCCCCCAGATGCTCGATCAGATCGACGCGAACATCGGCGAGCTTCACACCTGCGGCCTCGGTCAGGCCCATATGCTCGGGGCGGATGCCGAATACGACCTTGTCGGTCTCCTTGAAGCCGTCGAGCGACTGCCGCATCTGGAACTGCGTGCCGCCGACATTCACGGTGCCTCGCGTTCCGTCGAGTTTCGTCACCGTGCTCTCGATGAAGTTCATCTTGGGTGAGCCGAGGAAGCCGGCGACGAAGCGGTTGCGCGGATTGTTGTAGAGCTCGAGCGGTGCGCCGATCTGCTCGATAATTCCGGCATTCAGAACCACGATCTTGTTGGCCATCGTCATGGCCTCGACTTGATCGTGTGTCACGTAGATCATGGTGTTGCCGAGGTCGTGATGGATCTGCGCGATCTCGACGCGCATCTGCACGCGCAGCTCGGCGTCGAGATTGGACAGCGGCTCGTCGAAGAGGTAGATGTGCGGCTCGCGCGCGATAGCTCGGCCGATGGCGACGCGCTGGCGTTGTCCGCCCGAGAGCTGACGCGGCTTGCGCTTGAGCAACGGCTCGATCCGGAGGATTTCGGCGACGCGTTTGACACGCGCCTCGATTTCCTGGCGCGGCAGGCGCGCGGTCTCGAGGCCAAAGGCCAGGTTTTGATATACCGACATGTGCGGATAGAGCGCGTAGCTCTGGAACACCATGGCAATGCCGCGCTTGGATGCCGGCACCTCGTTCATCCGCTGACCATCGATCAGGAGATCTCCGCCCGAGATCGGTTCAAGCCCGGCGATCATCCGGAGCAGGGTTGATTTCCCGCAACCCGAGGGGCCGACGAAAACAGTGAACTCGCCGGGTTCAATGGTGAGGTCCAGGCCGTGGACGACTTCGATGTCGCCATAGCGCTTGTAGACATCGCGGAGCGCGATGCTGCTTGCCATCAGCCTTGTCCCCCGTGCGAAGCCGGCAGCCAGCTGCGGTATTTTGGATGATCCGGTCCGATGGGCAGGCGGACTTCTGCGTGAGTTTCCGAGGAATGATAGAAGGCCGTGATAATCTCGAGCGCACGCCGCGAGTCGCTGGTCGTGACCGGCATCGGTCCTCGGCCCATCAAATGGTCGTGGAAACGCGCCATCTGCGTCTCAAAGCGTGACGGGACGTCCTTCCAGCCGGTCAGCAGATCGTCGATTGCGGATTTGGTGGCCTCGTTGCGCGGCAGGATCTTCCAGAGCGCCTTGCCCGGATTGTAGGGCTCGTGGTCGCTTTCGATAGTGAGGTTCTCGAAGGCGAGGCGGATGCGCGTGATCTCATCGGCAGAGCCAAGCGTAGCCGTGAACGAGCCCAGCGCCCCCGACTCCAGTTCGACCGAGGCCGAGATGCAGTCCTCGACCTCGATGTCGTTGACGCGCGTAGCGACGCGACCAAACAGCGATTTGAGCGGTCCCATGAGATAGACGAACAGATCGTGCGGGTGGATGGCGTGGCCCATCAGCACGCCGCCCAGCTCGGTGTTCCACTTGCCGCGCCAGTGCACGGCGTAGTACGGCGCTTCGCGTCGCCACAGGGTCTCGACCGTGCCGACAAAGGGTTTGCCGGCAAGACCGGCATCGATAATCGCCTTGGCTTGCTGGATGCCATTGCCGAAGCGGTACTGGAAGATAGGCATGAGCTTGCCCTTGGCGGTCTTTTCGGCGGCGATGACCTCGTCGATCTCCTTGAGCGAACCGACCAGCGGCTTTTCGCAGATGACATGCTTGCCGGCGGCGAGGCCTGCCATGATCTGCGGATAATGCACCATGGGAGGCGTGCAGATATCGACGATGTCGACATCCGGCATGGCCAGCACTTCGTCATAGCTCGGCGTTCTTCGCTCGATGCCGAACTCATCGGCGACGCTGATCATGCGCTCGACACTAAGGTCGCATATCGCCACGACTTTGAACTTGCCGGGATTGGTGACGTAGCCTTCGAGGATGTGGCTGCGCCCGATGCCGCCCCCAATCACCGCCACGGTCTTGATTTCACTCATTGCGCCCACACGGTTCCCTTCTCGGCGAGACGCTGTGCATCGAGCGCCAGTTCCATCGCCTTGAAGCAGTGATCCTGCGTCATGGCAGTTTCAGTGCGATCGCGGATGTCTGCAAGCAGCTGCCGGCCGTAGGGCAATTCGACGCCCGAGCAATCGAGGTAGTGCACACCCTTCCTATCCACGAGGAACAAATGGTCCTTGCCCGGCCGTCCGGCGATGTCGATGTATTTGCGGAGTTCGATGTAGCCATCGGCGCCGAGGATCGTGAGGCGCCCGTCGCCCCAGGTTGGCAGGCCATCGGGGGTGAACCAGTCGAGCCGGACATAGCCGGTCGTGCCCGGCGTCCGCAGATGCATGTCCCCGACATCCTGCAGGCCCGGGCGACCCGGATTGCCGCGGTTGGCGACCGTGGCCGAGATGACCTCCGCATCGAGTGTTCCAGAAAAGAACAGGAACTGCTCGCATTGATGGCTGCCGATGTCGCACAGAATGCCGCCGTAGCGCGTGCGGTCGTAGAACCAGCCCGGACGCTGGTTGTTGCGGACAGCGTGCGGACCGAGGCCGACGGTGTGAACCACCTTGCCGATGGCGCCCGCCGCGGCGAGTTCACCCGCCTTCACCGTGGAGCGCGTCTCGAAATGCTCCGAATAGCAGACAGAGAAGATGCGGCCGGTCTCCTTGACCACGCGCCTGACTTCGGCGAGCTGGGAGTGGCTGGTCATGCCCGGCTTGTCGCTCATCACATCCTTGCCGTGCCGCATGGCGCGGATGGCGATCCCGGCGCGGTCGCCGGGCACTGCCGCGGTGAGGACGATCGCGACCGACGAGTCCTCGAGGATGGCGCCCTCGTCGGCAACGCGCTTGGCCTGCGGATATTTCTCGCCGAAGGCCTTGGCGAGATCGTCCTCCATTGCATGGAAGGCGACGAACTCGGCGCCGGCATTGAGCAGGCAATCGACCTGACCGTAGATGTGTGAATGGTTGATGCCTATGGCGGCGAAACGCGTCGTCATGCTGCCCTCATGTCGGGGTTATCGTTTCATGCCGGTGGTGGCGATGCCCTCGATGAGCAGCCGCTGGAAGAAGAGGAAGAAGACGAAGACCGGCACCAGGGTGAGGATCGACATGGCGAACAGGCCGCCCCAGTTCGACTCGGCCGTCGAGTCGACAAAACTGCGCAGGCCAAGCTGGACCGTGTAGGTGCGCATGTCGCTCAGGTAGATCAGCGGCCCGAAAAAGTCGTCCCAGGTCCAGATGAAGGTGAAGATGGCGGCGGTAACGAGGACCGGCACGCTCAAGGGCAGCATGACCTTCCAGTAGATGCGCCAGGGTGAGCACCCATCCATCTGCGCGGCTTCATCGAGCTCCCTGGGGATGCCGCGGAAGAACTGCACCATGAGGAAGATGAAGAAGGCGTCGGCCGCCAGGAATTTGGGGACGATCAGCGGCAGGAATGTATTGATCCAGTGGAGGTTGTGGAACAGCACGTATTGCGGGATCAAGGTCACCTGATAGGGCAGCATCAGCGTGCCGAGCATCATCGCGAACCAGAACGGGCGGCCCCAGAACTCGAGCCGCGCGAAGGCGAAGGCGGCGAGCGAGCAGGTGATGAGGTTGCCGGCGATGCAGGCGGTAGAGACGATGAAGGAATTGATGAAGAAGGTGCTGAAATGCACTCGAAGGCCGTTCCAGCCGGTGACATAGGCGTCGAAGGTGATCGACGAGGGGAAGATCGAGCTCGACGAGAAGATTTCGTTCTCGGGCCGAAGCGAGGCCGAGAGCATCCACAGCAGCGGGTAGAGCATCAGGATCGAGCCGCCGATCAGGATGATGTGCGCGGCCACCGAGAAAATCCGCTTGCGCCAGATCTTGCCGGGCGTCTGGTCCGTCACGACGGTGAGGTGCATCGCCTCACTGCTCATAGTGCACCCAGAAGCGTGACGTGAGGAACGAGAAGGCGGTAAAGAAAGCGACGATCGCCAGCAGGATCCAGGCCAGCGCCGAAGCGTAGCCCATGCGGAAGAAGGCAAAGGCTTCCTGGTAGAGATAGAGCGTGTAGAACAGCGTCGAGTTCACCGGGCTGCCATTGCCGCCGGAGATGATGAAGGCGGGCGTGAAGCTCTTGAAGCCTTCGATGGTCTGGATCACGGCATTGAAGAATATCACCGGGGTCAGCAGCGGCAGGCTGATTTTCCAGAACTGCCGCCACTTCGATGCGCCGTCGAGGCTCGCGGCCTCGTACATGTCCTGCGGGATCTGGCGCAGGCCAGCGAGGAAGATGATCATCGGCGAGCCGAACTGCCAGATGGCGAGGACGATCAAAGTCCACAGCGACGTCCGCGGATTGGAGATCCAGCTCGGGCCTTCGATGCCGAAGAGCGCGAGGAAGTCGTTGACCACACCATCGCCCGCGAAGAGCTGGCGCCAGAGCACTGCGATCGCGACCGACGCGCCAAGCAGCGAAGGCAGGTAGAAGATGGCGCGGTAGACGGGCAGGCCGCGCATGCCGCGATTGAGCAGGAGCGCGATGCAGAGCGCGAAGGCGAGCTTGAGCGGGACGGAGAAGGCGACGAACAGCAGCGTCACGCGCATCGACTGCGCGAACTTCGGATCGGCCGTGAAAATGCGCTGGTAATTGGCGAACCCGACCCAATCGGGTGGGGTCAGAAGGTCGAAATTGGTGAAGCTCAGGAAGAGCGACGACAGGATCGGACCGATCGTGAGGCCGAAAAAGCCGATTAACCAGGGGATAAGGAAGAGATATCCCGGGGCGTTGGCGTCCCACAGGCGGCGCCAGAGGGAGGGGGTGACCGCGCGCTCGATCGGACGGCTTTCGACGCCGATAGAGTGCGCGGTCATTTGTCGTCAGCCCTTGGCGCGGGCCAGGATCGCGGCCGCCTCGTCATAGAACTGTTGGCCGCCCTGTTCGGGGGTCAACTGTCCGAACGAGACTTCCTGGCTCTTGGTGCGAAGCAGCGGGTTCGAGATTTCGCCGGCCGCGCTCGGCGGCGGCGGCGGCAGCGGCCCGAGCAGGTCGCCGAGGTTCGACACGTAGCTCAGAGCCGCCTGGCTCTGCGCGTCGAGGCCGGGCGCGATCGCCTCTCGAGTCGAGGCATCGCAGGGGATGCCGCGTTCGACGCCGAGGATGGCGCCGGCTTCGGCGTTGCCGATGAAGAAGTTGATGAACTTGGCAACGTCCGCCTTGATCGGCGAAGTGGCGCCGATCGAGAAGAACATCGAAGGCTTGCGGTAGTGGCCGCCCCCCGAACCGGCCGCGACGCGCGGATAGTTGATCAGTGTCAGCGGGTCTTTGTTGGCAGCCTGGAAGCCCACCAACTGGTTCGAGTGAGCATAGGTCGAGGCGGCCTTGCCGAGCGTGATCATGGTGGATTCGATCGCGTCGTTGGCATCGAGCGCCTGGTCTTCCGGCGACACGGTGACGCCTGCCGCACGGAGATCGGCCCAAAGCTGGAACCAGGCCACGGCGTCCTCCACGTCGAAGGCGAGCTGGGCATCGGCGGTGTAGAGCGCCTTGCCGCGCTGGCGCAAGAAATTCTCGAGCCCCGGCTCGTGGAAGCTGTTGTCGCTCCAAAGCTTCATTCCCGGACGCTTGTTGCCCGAGTTGAATTTCTCTGCCATCGCCGGCAGGTCGGCATAGCTGGTCGCGCTAGTCGGCAACTCGACGCCGGCTTCCTCGAAGGCGGCGACGTTGAGCAGGTTCGCCGCCGAGTTGGCGCCGAGGCTGATGCCATAGAGCTTGCCGTTGACCTTGCCGCCCTCGAGCTGGTCGGGGGCGAAGTCGGAGAGGTCGAGTTCCTTGCCGACGAACTCGTCGATCGGTGCGATGGAGTTACGCGTCGCGTATTCGACGATGTAGCGGTAATCCATCTGGATCAGGTCGGGCGAGTTGCCGCCGGCGATCTGGGTCGCGAGCTTCGGCCAGTAGTCGCCGAAGGCGGCGAAATCGCCCTCGATCACGGTGCCGAATTGCTTGGCGTAGAGATCGGTGACCCCATAGGTACGATCGGCGCGAGCCTGGCCGCCCCAGAAGATCAAGCGCATGCGCTCGGCCTGCGCCATGGCCGGCGACATTGCGCCCGCCGCCAGCAGCGCCGTGCTGCCCATCAAGAATTGGCGTCTATCAACGCGAAAAGTCATTGGATGGTCCTCTCCCTGTGGTTGCCGCCGGCTCGTCGTGTCCGGTCGGAATGCTATCGAGCGATGATGTTCACTAAATAACCAACTGGTTACAACTTTCACCGATACGCGGGCGGAGTCAAGTGCGAGTCATTGATGCGTCTCGTGCCCCGAAGGCCTTGCTGAACGGGCCTTGCGGCGATGCGGCACCGCAGTCAGAACCGCTTCGTGCGGAGGTAGTCGAGGACCATCTGCACGGCCTGTGCTTCGCGGTCCTGGATCATCGCGAACTGACTGAGATCGCGGCCGAAAATGACGCTGAGCGTCTGCATGTTGGAGACGTAGAAATAGCCGAGCCCGGCGATCGAGATGTAGAGCTGCATGGGGTCGACGTCGGTCCGGAATACGCCGCTATCGGCGCCTCTTTTCAGGATGTCGCGCAGCTCGTTGAGCAATGGCGAGTGCAGCGCCGGCAGCTCTTTGATTTGCTTAAGGAAGCGCGCGTTCTGGAGGTTCTCCACGGCCAGAAGCCGGGGAAACCAGGGGTTTGCAAGGAAGTGCCGGAAGGTGAAACGCACCATGCGATCGACACCCTCGACCGGATCGTGCTGGCTGAGCGTCATCTCGCGCTCGCCTTGGCGGATTTCCGTGTAGGCATCGAGCAGGACGGCGAGGTACAGCGCCTCCTTGTTCCCGTAGTAGTGGTAGAGGAGCCGCTTGTTGGCCTTGGCGCGAGCCGCGATCGCGTCGACGCGGGCGCCGTTGAAACCCTGCTCGCTGAACTCGTCCCGCGCGGCCTTGAGAATGGTCGCCTTGGTCCGCTCGGCGTCGCGGGGCCGCGATACGGGCGTTGACTTGCCGCCAGGTCGAGCCGGGCGAGCTAGTGTGGTGTCGTCGATAACCATCGCCTCGCCGGTCGCCGGAGGTCTGTGCTTGACGCTGCATCCTAGCCACGTGTAACGGAGTAACCAAGCGGTTACAACGGAGGAAAGTCAATGGCGGAGCGGCGCCTGGGGCTGATCATGCACGGCGTGACCGGCCGAATGGGCTACAATCAGCACCTCGTCCGCTCGATCCTGGCGATCCGCGACGAGGGTGGATTGCCGCTCGGCAATGGCGATCGGCTGGTTCCCGACCCCATTCTGGTCGGCCGAGACGCTAACAAGATCGAAAGCCTTGCGCGTAAGCATAATGTGCGGCGCTGGACCACCGATCTCGACAAGGCCCTGTCCGACACCGAGGACGCGGTCTTCTTCGATGCCGGCACCACGCAGATGCGAGCCAAGCTGATCGGCCGGGCGCTGGCTGCCGGCAAGCACGTCTATTGCGAAAAGCCGGTGAGCCACGACCTCGAATCCGCCGTGGCGCTGGCTAGACAGGCGAACGCCTCGGGTCTCAAGCACGGCGTGGTTCAGGACAAGCTGTTCCTGCCAGGCCTGCTCAAATTGCGCCTGCTGCGCGACAGCGGCTTTTTCGGCCGCATCCTCTCGGTAAGAGGCGAGTTCGGCTACTGGGTCTTCGAGGGCGACTGGGGCCAGCCGGCGCAGCGGCCGAGCTGGAACTACCGGTCCGAAGAAGGCGGCGGCATCATCCTCGATATGCTCTGCCACTGGCGCTACGTGCTCGATGATCTGTTCGGCGCGGTCGAGGCGGTGAGCTGCCTCGGCGCTACCCATATCCCGAGCCGTGTCGATGAGCGCGGCAGCCAGTACCGGGCCGACGCGGACGATGCTGCCTACGCGCAGTTCCAGCTGGCGGGCGGTGTCGTGGCTACGATCAATTCATCCTGGGATGTGCGCGTCCGGCGCGACGATCTCGTGACGTTCCAGGTAGACGGCACGCATGGCTCGGCCGTCGCCGGGCTCCACAAATGCTTTACCCAGCACCGCACGAGCACGCCGCGACCGGTGTGGAATCCGGACGAACCGCAGACCATCGACTTCTTCCAGAACTGGCAGGAGGTGCCCGCCAATTCGGCGCCCAAGAACGGTTTCCGCGCGCAGTGGGAGCTCTTTCTCCGCCACGTCGTCGAGGATGGGCCGTGGCGCTATGGCCTCGAGGAGGGCGCCAAAGGCGTGCAACTGGCGCGGCTCGGGCTGCAATCGTGGAAGGAACGCCGCTGGCTCGACGTTCCCGCCCTGGCGATCTGACGGCGCGCGATGCTCGAGATCGTACTCCCTGAGCCCGATCGTTCGCTCCGGGCCTATCGCCTGACCGGCGAGCCGATACCACTCGCCCGCCGCAAGGCGGCGGACTTCCCCCGTGTCGCCTTTGCCGCCGCGCATGTCGTTGCCGATCCGCTCGCGACGAACGATCCGTGGGTTGCGCCTGCGATCGACTGGGAGCGAACGCTGGCGTTCCGTCACCGGCTCTGGGATTTGGGGCTCGGCGTTGCGGAAGCCATGGACACCGCGCAGCGTGGCACGGGTCTGGGGTGGCCCGAGGCGCGCGAGTTGATCGGCCGGTCGCTGCACGAGGCGGCGGGACGGGACGACGCGCTGATCGCGTGCGGCGCGGGGACGGACCAGCTTGCGCCCGGGCCCGAGGCGTCGATCGATGCCGTGATTGCGGCCTATGAAGAGCAGATGGAGGTGATCGAGGCGCTCGGTGGACGGATTATCCTCATGGCCTCGCGGGCCCTGGCGGCGGCGGCGCAGTCGCCAGCGGATTACGCGCGTGTCTATGGGCGCATCATTTCGCAAGCGCGGCAGCCGGTGATCCTCCACTGGCTCGGCGACATGTTCGACCCCGCGCTCGCGGGCTATTGGGGCTCGGCGGACGATCTTGCTGCCATGGACACCTGCCTCGAAGTGATCGCCGCGAATCCGCAAAAGGTCGGCGGCATTAAGATCTCGCTTCTGTCCAAGCAGAAGGAGATCGAGATGCGCCGCCGCTTGCCGGCAGGCGTTCGCATGTATACGGGCGACGATTTCAACTATGCCGAATTGATTGCCGGCGATGGGCACCAGCATTCGGATGCCCTGCTCGGGATTTTCGATGCGATCGCCCCCGCGGCCTCAGCGGCCCTCGAGGAACTCGGCCGCGGCAGCGAAAACGCTTTTTTCGAATTGCTTGAGCCGACCGTGCCGCTGAGCCGTCACGTCTTTGCGGCACCGACGCGGTTTTACAAGACCGGCGTGGTGTTCCTCGCCTATCTCAACGGGCTGCAGGACCACTTCGCCATGATCGGCGGTCAGCAATCAGCGCGTTCGCTGCAGCATTTGGCAGAACTGTTCCGCCTGGCCGACAAGGCGCGCGTGCTCGCGGACCCAGGCATGGCAGTCGATCGCATGCGGCGAGTGCTCGCCGTGCATGGTGCGGCCTAGGCCCGGTAGCGATGGCCGAGCGCGTCCTCTCGATGAATCTCGCGACCCTGCGCAACGGCTGGAGCTTTGCGCAGATGGTGGAAGGCTGCCTGAAACACGGAATAGGGGCCGTCGCGCCCTGGCGCGATCAGGTTGCTGAGGCCGGCCTCGACGAAGCGGTGCGGATCCTCAAGGCGAATGGCGTTCGAGTATCGGGACTTTGCCGCGGCGGCATGTTTCCCGCAGCGACACCCGGCGACCGGCAAGCGGCCATTGACGACAATCTGCGCGCCATCGACGAGGCAGCCGCTCTAGGCGCCGAGTGCCTGGTGATGGTGGTGGGTGGTCTGGCTGGGTCAAGCAAGGATCTTGCCGGCGCGAGGCAGATGGTAGCCGACGGCCTCGGCGCCGTGCTGCCGCATTCCCGCGCCGCCGGCGTACCGTTGGCCATCGAGCCGCTCCACCCGATGTATGCGGCCGATCGGGCTTGCGTGAACACCCTGGACCAGGCGCTTGACCTTGCCGGCATGCTGGGGCCGGGCGTGGGCGTGGCCATCGACGTCTATCATGTGTGGTGGGACCCGAATTTGCCGCGGGCCATCGCACGGGCCGGGGAGATGGGCGCCATCCTCGCGCATCATATCTGCGACTGGCTGGTTCCAACCCGCGACATGCTGCTCGATCGCGGCATGATGGGAGATGGAGTGATCGACCTCAGAGCCTTTCGTGCCTGCATCGAGGCGGCCGGTTATCTTGGCCCGCAAGAGGTCGAGATCTTTTCCCGCGACGATTGGTGGAAGCGGCCGGGCGAGGAAGTCGTCGCAACCGTGGTCAGGCGCTTTGAAGAATGTTGCTAGCCAATGCAACGACGCTCCGCCCTGGCACGAAGCAGTGCGAACCAGGTCTTCCCCTTCCCTGACACTGAAACAATTTGAGGTGAGCGATGCTCAGCCCTGACCGCCTCTTTCCTGCCGATCCCGCCACGCGCGCCATTGCGCGCGAGCTGTTCGCAACGATCGAAACTTTGCCCATCATTAGCCCGCATGGCCACACCGAGCCGCGCTGGTTTGCGGAGAACCTTGCGTTCCCCGATCCGGCGCAACTCCTCATCGTCCCTGACCACTACGTAACGCGCATGCTGGTCAGCCAGGGGATCGAGCTTGCCGAACTCGGCGTGCCGCGCCGCGATGGTGGGGCGGTCGAAACCGATGGCCGCACGATCTGGCGGCGTCTCGCAGCCAATTATCATCTCTTCCGCGGCACACCTTCGCGTCTGTGGCTCGATACGACCCTGGAAGTGGTGTTCGGCGTTACCGACCCGCTCAGCGAAGCGACCGCCGACGCAGCCTATGACCGCATCGCGGCGCAACTTGTTACACCCCAATTCCTGCCTCGCGCCTTGTTCGAGAAGTTCAACATCGAAGTCATCGGAACGACCGACAGCGCGACCGACCCGCTCACCTGGCACCGACAGATCGGGCAGTCCGGCTGGACGGGGCGCGTAGTTCCCACTTACCGACCTGACACCATCGTCGATCCAGACAAGCCGAGTTTTCTGGCTGATCTCGACACGCTTGCCGATATCACCGACTGCGACACGCAAAGCTGGCGCGGCTATCTCGACGCGCACCGTAAGCGCCGCGCCTTTTTCAAGTCGATGGGCGCGACCGCTTCCGACCATGGCCATCCGAGCGCCCTGACTCTCGATCTTGGGACCGCCGAGGCGGAGGCCTTGTTTCAAAAAGTGCGCCATGGCCGGGCGGACGCGCGCGAACGCGAGCAATTCCGTGGCCAGATGCTCACCGAGATGGCCGCAATGAGCATGGACGACGGCCTCGTAATGCAGATCCACCCCGGTTCATGGCGCAATCACTCGCCCGAAATGTTCGGCGCGTTCGGCACGGATCGAGGCTTCGATATTCCACGCTCCACCGACTATGTGGCCGCGCTGAAGCCGTTGCTCGACCGATTTGGACTAAGCAAGCAGCTCACGATCATCCTCTTCACGCTCGACGAGACCGCCTATTCGCGCGAACTCGCGCCGCTTGCCGGTGTCTATCCCGCGCTGCGGCTCGGGCCACCGTGGTGGTTCTTCGACAGCCCAGGAGGAATTATGCGCTTCCGCGACCTCGTGACCGAAACGGCGGGGTTCTACAACACAGTCGGCTTCAATGACGACACGCGCGCGTTCTGCTCGATTCCGGCTCGGCACGACATGGCACGGCGCCTCGACTGCGCCTTCGTCGCCCGGCTCGTGGCCGAGCACAGCCTGCGCGAGGAGGAGGCGTTCGAGGTCGTCAGGGATCTCTCCTACGACCTCGCCAAGAAAGCTTATCGCCTGTGACCCGCCTGTCGCTTGCGT
>JBDSEK010000025.1:0-2721 GCA_039920085.1 Devosia sp.
TTTAGCTTGAATCCACGAGGGGCTTGATGACAACCCGCCTGCATCGCGGCGATTTGCCGGATTTGTCGCGCTACGGCAAAGAGGTGGCGATCGACACCGAGACCATGGGGCTCGATCCGCGTCGCGACCGGCTTTGCGTGGTGCAGCTTTCCCCCGGCGATGGCAGCGCCGATGTGGTCCAGATCCCGGCCGACGCCAATGACGCGCCGAACCTGAAGAAGCTGCTGACCGATCCGGCAGTGACCAAGATCTTTCACTATGCGCGCTTTGACATCGCCGTGCTGAAGCACCGCTTCGGCGTGGTCACCGGCCCGCTCTGGTGCACCAAAATCGCAAGTCGGCTGGTGCGGACTTACACCGACCGGCATGGCCTCAAGGACCTCGCCCGCGAACTGCTCAATATCGACATGAACAAGCAGCAGCAGAGTTCGGACTGGGGCGCCGAAAAGATTTCGGACGCGCAGATGGAGTATGCCGCGTCCGACGTGCTGTACCTCCACGACATCAAACGCCATCTCGACCGCATGCTGCGCCGCGAGAACCGGCTCGAACTGGCCGAGACCTGCTTCCGCTTCCTTCCTGCCCGGATCGAGCTCGATTTGATGGGCTGGGACGAAGAGGACATCTTCGCCCATTCGTGATGATCGCGCTGGCCCGCACCGACACGCTTGAGCAGCGCACCGCGATCCTCAGCCGACTGCTGCTGCGCAACCGGCTGGTGGGGATCCTGCGCTTTGGCGTGCCGGCGGTCGGCATTATCGTTTTCGCCGCGCTGGCGATCCAGATCTTCATCGGCAATTTTCTCGAGCAATACGGCGTGACCCGCATCGTCATCGACCGCAACAATCTGATCGTTGAGACTCCGAGCTACGTCGCGGCGGGACCGGACGGCACGCTCTATTCGATGGCCGCCGCCAATGCGCGCGCCTCCTTCGATCAGCCTGACATGCTTATGCTGAGCGATGTCAGCCTCGATATCGCGCCGCCTGGCGCCGCCGCCTACCACGCCCGGGTAGGCGAGGCGACGCTCGCCGCCTCGACCCAGGAATTGACGCTCCCCGGCGCCACCATGATCAGCAGCGATGACGGCATGACCGGCAGCATTGCCGACCTGATTGCCGATCTCGACGACCGGCGCGTCGTCGGCGGCGCATCGTCTTTCGAGTTTCCGGACGGCTCGAGCTTTACCGCCAAGGGGGCGAGCTTTGACGCGCGTGCCCGCATCTGGACCTTTAGCGGCATCACCATGCGGCTGCTCGGGACCCCGGGGGAGGCGGCGCCATGAGCCGCGCACTGGCCGTCCTCGTGATCGTGCTGTCGGCGCTGATCGGCGTGGCGTTGGCTGCGACGCCAGTCGAGATCAGCGCCGACCAGTTTGCGGTGGAAGAGAGCGTCAAAAAGGCGACCTTCAGCGGCAATGTCGTGGTTAAGCGTGAAGGCCTGACGCTTTGGGCCGGCAAGGTCGTGGTCGACTATGGCGATGGCGGCCCCTCCAACATCGTTAGTTTCGTTGCCTCTGGCGGGGTGCGGCTGAAAACACCCGACC
Source organism: Devosia sp. (assembly GCA_039920085.1). GTDB lineage: Bacteria > Pseudomonadota > Alphaproteobacteria > Rhizobiales > Devosiaceae > Devosia_A. The sequence continues at coordinate 1,547 of JBDSEK010000025.1, forward strand.
AGACCGCCTCGGGCGACCGCGCCGAGTTCAACCCCAAGACCCAGCTTCTCAAGCTCGTCGGTAATGTCAAAATCACCAACGCCTCCGGCACCCTCGAGGGGCCGCAGCTGGTACTCGACCTTGCCCGCGGCACGACGACTTTTTCGAGTTCCGGCAACGGCCGCGTCACCGGCGTGTTCACGCCGCAATGAACGAGCGGCGGAGCGAGGTGCGCGTCGATCAGACCGGCTGGCTGGTCGCGCACGGATTGGCCAAAAGCTTCGGCAAGACCCGCGTCGTGACCGACGTGTCGATCGCGGTGCGCCGTGGCGAGGCGGTAGGGTTGCTAGGGCCCAACGGCGCTGGCAAGACCACCGTCTTCACCATCATCATGGGGCTGATCAAACCGGACAAGGGCCAGGTGCGGCTCGACGGCCACGCTATCACCCATTTGCCGCTGTTCCAGCGCGGTCGGCTCGGCATCGGCTATCTGCCGCAGGAGCCCTCGATTTTTCGCGGCCTTAGTGTCAGGGACAATATCCTCGCCGTGCTCGAAGCGCATGTGCCCAACCGGCGCGAGCGGCGGCAGCGGCTCGACGGTTTGCTCGACGAGTTCGGCATCGCCCATCTCGCCAACACCAATGCTATGGCCCTGTCGGGCGGCGAACGGCGGCGCGCCGAAATCGCCCGCGCCATGGCCGGCGATCCGGTGTTCATGCTGCTCGACGAACCCTTTGCCGGCGTCGATCCGATCGCCGTGGCCGAGGTCAAGGGGCTGGTCAAACATCTAACGGCAGCGGGCGTCGGCGTCCTGGTCACCGACCATTCGGTGCGCGAAACGCTGTCGCTCGTCGATCGCGCCTATTTAATCCATGGCGGGCGCGTGATGATTCAGGGTAAGCCCGAAGTGATTACCAGCGACCCTGAGGCGCGTCGCGTCTATCTCGGCGAGAGCTTCTCGGTCTGAGCCGCGGCCCCGGCCTGTTAACCCATTCTGGCACGCTTCTTGCCCCGCATTGCGGAATCCGTCATGGTCCGGCCCGTAAGCGCAGCTACGGGGTTGAATTGAATGGCATTGGGGCCGCGGCTCGAGGTCCGGCAGACGCAGGGGCTGACGCTGACGCCCCAGCTGATGCAGTCGATCCGGCTGCTGCAGCTTTCCCACCTCGAACTCAATGCCTTTGTCGACACCGAAT